>NZ_JAGPYU010000001.1:0-454318 GCF_024453945.1 Corynebacterium sp. CCUG 61414 | reverse complement strand
GCTGGACGCAGCTAAACACACACAAAATGTCCCTTATCGCGACACGCCGTAAAAACACACAAAATGTCCCTTAAGCCCTGCAACTGAGTAGCTTACGAAAACTAAAACCCCGCTCAATCAGGAGTTTCGCCTGGTCAAGCGGGGTTTTTGTTGATAGTTGTCGGACTGACAGGATTTGAACCTGCGACCCCCACACCCCCAGTGTGGTGCGCTACCAAACTGCGCCACAGCCCGTTGCCTTCATCCGGCGAATACCGGAACAGCTCCGATAGTTTAGCGCACAGTTACTACAACTATGAAACCAGCTGTTAGAAGGCAGTGCCGTTGAGGTACACCCATGCGCCGCCCTCGCGAATGAAACGGGAATGTTCCCGCTGGGTGCCACTCGGGTGAAGGGCCTCGAAGCGGACCTCTCCGTAGGTATCCGTTGAGCCACCTTGTTCGGAGTGAAGAACTCGCAGCGCAATATATGGTTCGCCACCTGGTGGAAGCTCCAACGACGCCGGTCGAGTGCTCGAAGCCCAGGTGCGCAGCAAGTAATCCGCATCGCCGACGACGAACGCACTGTAGCGTGCCCGCATGAGCGATTCTGCTGTGGGAGCAGGTTTGCCTGCGTGCAGGGCGCCGCAGCACAGGGGATATGGGCGGTCGAGGCCACATGGGCAGCGTTTCACGTCAGCGCACCACGTCGATGGTTGTCTGCACCGAGGCACTGTGAACGTAGCCGTCGACGGTTGAGCGTTTGCCGGCCTCCATGAGCGTCTGGGCCTCGGCGTCGCTGAGGTCGCCGAATAACGTGATGTCACGTGTGAAGTGCCCCTCGCCGAGATGCGTGACCTCCACGCGCACGTCGTTGAGCGCAAGACCTTTCGCGGCGGAACGAATTGCCTGGGAACAAGATACTGCCAACGCGGACATGTACAAGCCTGTCGACGTCACGCCCTGGCCCTTGCCGCCAGCATTCTTAGCCCGGTCAGTTGCGATCGCACGATTAGAGGTGCGAACTACGTCACCATACTTCGTCCCGCGGGCTGAGTAGGAGACTGCGTTGGAGTCGCCGGTGGCATCCGGGACAAATTCGGGGGTGATGTATTGCATGACCCACGAGCCGATAATGTCGGCCGCACGCTGTGCGGTGCCTTGGCGCGTCAATAAATGATCGGCCTTGTCCAGCGCCATGAGTGACTTCGGGTAGCGGGTGAGGCTAAAAATCGACTGGGCGTTATCAATGCCTACCGTCACATCGATAGGCGAGTGGACCAGCAATAGTGGCTTGCGTAGTTTCGGCAGGTATTCTTCGGGATTCGTGTCGGCGAGATCCACAAGGAAGTCGCGTGAAATGATGAGCTCCCTGCCACCGAGGATGACAGGGACATAGCCGTCGCGGTCCGCGTCACCAATCTTGTCCGCATAGTGCAACACCGAGTGAGCAGGGTCGAACGGCGCACCGACTGTCGCTACGGCTTTGAGCGTCTTTTTGAGATCGGGATGGGTCGCCGCTTTCAGTGCTGCAGCGCCCCCGAGCGAGTGGCCCATGATGAGCTGTGGCGCTTTGAACTCTTTGGCTAACCACTTTGCTGCAGCCACGATATCGTCAACGTTTTGTGAGAACGAAGTATCGGCGAATTCACCCTCAGATTGTCCGAGACCAGGAAAATCAAATCTGAGCGTTGCAATGCCGAACTCTGTTAACCGCTTGGAGATTCGCGAAGCACCAGGAGTATGTCTGGACCCCGCAAAACAGTGTGCGAAAATCGCGTAGGCTTTCGCCGGCCCGTCAGGCCGGTCAATCGTTCCGGCTATCATCTTGCCCGTCGACGACGGCACCTTCACGTTCAGCGATAGCATGTGGGCTTTCCTCCTGAGAACGGGGACGCATTCGGTGGTCTTTGTTTGAACAAGGATAGAGTACATTGACGTGAACGAGTGAGAAGCACTTACCATGTAGGCCAGGTAGTGCGAGAGGCAAAAGGCCACTTTTGCCGTGACGAAAGGTCGTATGAGGAATGGCTGCATTTGGCTGGTTTTGGAAAGCAATGGGTGCAACGTCCGAACGCAACAACAAGAAGTCGAAGGGGATCGTGGCGAAAGCCCACGAGCTCATCGCCGAGTTCGAAGCTCTTGACGACGCCGCGCTGAGCGCCGCTGTGCGTGACACCGTGCGTGACGGAGAGGTCGTCGACAAGCCTCGCTTCCTCGCAATTCTGTCGGTTGCCGCCACTCGAACCCTTGGGATGAACCCGTTCGACGTTCAAAACCAGGCGGTTTTGCGCCTACTCGAAGGCGATGTAATTCAGATGGCCACCGGCGAGGGCAAAACGCTCGTTGGAGCTATCGCTGCGACCGGTTTTGCGCTCACTGGTAAGCGGGTGCACCTCATCACTGTGAATAACTATCTCGCTGAGCGCGATGCCACGTGGATGCGGCCGCTTGTCGAGTTCTTCGGGCTCAGCGTTGCCGCTGTAACGGAATCGACGCCACGTGAACAGCGCGTAGAGGCATATCGATGCGACGTCGTCTATGCCCCGGTGACCGAGATCGGCTTTGATCACCTTCGTGACAATCAGATCACGCACCGCTCTCAAACCGTTCAGCTACCAGCCGAGGTCGCTCTTGTCGATGAGGCCGATAGCGTCCTTGTCGACGAAGCCCTCGTCCCGCTCATCCTGGCTGGTTCTGAAGGTACGCAGCAGCCCACAGGCAAGATCACCGAAGCGGTCTCGCACCTTGACGAAGAGAAGGACTACGAAACTGATGCCGATGGTCGCAATGTCTTCCTTACCGAGGAGGGGGCGAAGAAAGTTGAACGTTTGCTCGGCATCGACTCGCTCTATTCCGATGAACACATTGGCACTACGCTTGTCCGGGTCAACCTTGCATTACACGCTCGAGCACTGCTGATCCGCGACGTGCACTACATCGTTGAGGACGGCAAGGTGGCACTTGTCGACGCCTCCCGCGGCCGCGTCGCTGAACTGCAGCGTTGGCCTGACGGATTGCAGGCAGCAGTCGAGGCAAAAGAGGGGCTGAAGGTCTCCGAGGGGGGCCGAATTCTCGACTCGATCACGCTGCAAGCACTTATGCGTCGCTATCCGACGGTCTGTGGCATGACTGGTACCGCCGTAGAAGCCACCGATCAATTGCGTTCATTTTACGACCTGCACGTATCTGTTATTGACCGCGCAAATCCGTTGCAGCGATTTGATGAAGCCGACCGGATCTACGCAACGATGGAGGAGAAGAACCAAGCGATCGTCGAAGAGATCGCGCTGCTCCACATGAACGGTCAACCTGTTCTTGTAGGGACTCATGACGTTGCAGAGTCTGAGGCTCTCGCAGAGGCATTGAACGAGCGTGGGATCAGCGTGAACGTGCTCAACGCGAAGAATGACGCTGAGGAAGCACGCATTGTGGCTGAGGCTGGAGATTTAGGGCGGGTGACCGTGTCTACACAAATGGCAGGCCGCGGTACCGATATTCGTCTAGGTGGCGCTGACGAAGGAGATCACGACAAGGTTGCGAACCTGGGCGGTCTCGCCGTTATCGGTACAGCACGCCACCGCACAGCGCGGCTCGACAATCAATTGCGCGGACGTGCAGGGCGTCAGGGCGACCCTGGCCTGAGCCTGTTCTTTGTCTCCCTGGAAGACGACATTGTTGTTACCGGGGGAGAGGATGAGCGCATCACCGTACATCCCGACGCGTCGGGACGGATCGAATCCTCGCGTGCACAGCAGTTTGTTGACCACTGCCAACGCGTTACAGAGGGCCAGCTGCTAGAGATTCACTCGCAAACGTGGAAATACAACAAGCTCATCTCGGATCACCGTACAATCCTTGATGAGCGGCGAGCGTCATTGCTCGATACCGACGCGGCGTGGCGTGAGCTTAGCGAACGAGCACCGGAGCGCGCCACCGAGCTGGATGCCATCGATGCTGACAAACTACGGCAGGCAGCTCGGGAGATAATGCTCTACCACCTGGACCATGAGTGGTCTGAGTATCTCGCGCTCATGGACGATGTTCGCGAATCTATCCACCTGCGCGCCATCGCCCGTGAAACGCCAATCGACGAATACCATCGAATCGCCATTCGTGAATTTAAAGAACTAGCGAATCGTGCCGTAGATCAGGCCGTCGATACTTTCAGGAAGGTTGTGATTGATAACGATGGAGCACACCTCGAAGATGCTGGTTGGAAGCGTCCGAGTGCGACGTGGACCTACATGGTGTCGGATAATCCGTTGGCGGGTTCGGGGAACTCGGTGATCTCCGGGATTGGAAATATTTTCCGTTAATCCTCATGTTGAGGTTCAGAGCGTTACACTAGAACCGCAACAGCACGCTGACCCACAATTGGGTAATATTGCGATTTAGAATTTATTGACTTTCAAAAACACCGTCAGGAGTTTGGAATGGCCGAAAACAAAGATGCAGACATCGTCCAGGTCGAAACGACCTCCGTCTTTCGCGCTGACCTTTTGAAGGAGATGGAGAACGGCGCTGCTGCAGCCAACGATAACGTCACCAGCACGGAGAATTTGCCGGATGGTGTTGCGTTGCTCGTGGTGAAGCGCGGACCGAACGCTGGTGCAAGGTTCCTGTTGGACCAGGACGCAACCACCGCAGGTCGCCATCCTGAGGCCGACATTTTCCTTGATGACGTCACGGTGTCCCGCCGTCACGCTGAGTTCCGCCGCGATGGTGACTCTTTCGAAGTCGTTGACGTGGGATCACTGAACGGCACTTATGTGAACCGAGAGCCAAAGGACTCGCAGGTGCTCTCCTCCGGGGATGAGATTCAGATTGGTAAATTCCGCCTGGTCTTTATCGCCGACGAAAAATAGTATTGTCCGTTTGTCTGCCCCTGCCCATTAGAAGAGATTAATCATCACCGTGAGTGCAATACGTCGAGCTGCTACAGAGCAAATGGGAGCCACCGTCGCCCCGTCAGGGACAAAGACCATGTCTATTGGTGTTGTCCTGAAACAGTTGCGGGAGGAGTTCCCTGATGTGACTGTGTCGAAGATTCGCTTTCTTGAGTCCGAAGGCCTGATCACTCCACAGCGCACTGCGTCCGGATACCGGCGCTTTACAAGTGATGATGTCGAGCGACTTCGCTACATCTTGGTTACCCAGCGAGACAATTACCTTCCTTTAAAGGTGATCCGCGAGCAGCTCGAGGCCATGGATTCCGGTCAGGTCACCGCGATCATGAGCGCGAGCGAAGCTGATCCACTAGTTTCTCCAGATAGCTTCCGCGCACCAACTTCGACGCACTTGAGCGACCGAGACGTTGCCGAGCAGGCTCAAGCAGACCAAAAACTTGTCGATGAGTTCGTGCGTGATGGATTGATCGTTCCTGATGTGGCTGGTCATTTCACCGCCGACGACGTCCGCGTGGTTACTGCAGCCATGGCTCTAGCGGAATTCGGTTTGGATTCTCGCCACCTCAAGACGCTGCGGACTATGGCTCGTCGCCAGGCTGATCTCATCTCTCAAGTAACGGAACCCGTTGCGAAGTCCGGTAAGGAAAATTCAGCACAGCAGGCGGAAGAACTTGGACAGCAGCTTTCTGCCCTGGTCGTATCACTGCATGCTTCGCTGCTCAAGAATGAGCTGCGAAATTCCGGGCGCTGAGATGCGGTCGCTGAATTTGCTCGGGGTCTACCCGGTCGGCCCGGAACACTTTCTGTGCGCGTTGCTGCACACACCAGAGCAGAATCTATTCCTGCCAATTTGGCGTTCGCCATTTTCTGGAGGCAAACTGGCCGCGCTCATTGATGATGTAGGCCCCCTGAACCCGAGTATTTACGAAACGTATTTGGAAACGTTAAAGGATCTCGGCGCTCAAGTGCAGGCCGTGCGCATTGCGAGCTATTACGAAGGCGTGTTTCATGCCGAGGTGTTGCTGAGTACTGGCAGCAAAGTAGACACGAGCATGTCCGACGCGCTGCTTTTGGCTTGGACAGGGGATATTGCTCTCGAGGTTGACCCTCAGGTTTTGCGGCAAGCCGGCATACGGATTTCCGCGGCAGATGCGAAAGGTATCTTTGACCTTGATCTTCCCGTTGTCGAAGGGGACGCTGAAGACGGAAGTGTTTCCGCAAGCGGTGACCCAGAAGCAGACCGCAATTTTGAGCAGCTGATGAAGAGCCTTGGCGCGGATGATCTTTTTACTTCCGATGATGAAGATGGAGACGGGGCTGCCAACTAAACCTCCCTCAATGTAAAGTAAAGGTTGAGACTTCGGCGTGTCGGCCCGAGCTGATAGAGTCAAATGCCTAAGCTATCGGTACAAATACTGTTAGCCGAGACAATAGAAAACGGGAGTATGGAAAATGAGCGATCTGCAACAAGAGCTTGAACTTTCCGCAGTGGAAGGGCCTGTTCAGGAAACGCTGTTTGATATCGGGCCTTCTGACGAAGTGGGGTACCGAGTTCCGATTGCATGCCAGGTAGCAGGCATCACGTACCGCCAGCTCGATTACTGGGCGCGCACTGACTTGGTGAAGCCTTCAATCCGTGGCGCAAAGGGCTCCGGCTCCCAGCGTCTCTACTCCTTCAAGGACATTCTGGTTTTGAAGATCGTGAAAGGTCTCTTGGATACCGGGATCTCGCTGCAGAACATTCGCCTTGCCGTGGATAAGCTCCGTAACCGGGGTGTGAATGACATCGCCGAGATCACGTTGGTTTCTGATGGCGCTACGGTGTACGAGTGCCGTAGCAACGAGGAGGTCATTGACCTTCTCGGCGGCGGCCAGGGTGTCTTTGGTATCGCGGTCCCGCAGATTATGAAGGATCTGACTGGCACAATTGCTGACTTCCCAGCAGAAACCATCAATCCCGAACTCAATGACCCTCAGCCTGCCGGGTTCGATGAACTCGCAGATCGTCGCCGTCGTAAATCTTCCTAGAGAGTTCTGAAAGGCTGCAGCCCCGCCGTTTACTCCCCGGCGGGGCTGCAGCCTTTCGTACTGCTGTGGGTCTAGCGCAAGTGGTTAGTCCACAACGGCGGTCAGAGCGGCACTGACCTGCTCAGCGGATGGAGCCTCTTTCACCACGGATGCGACATCTGTCACAGCCGTATCTGCAGGGCTATCGCCTACACGAACGACGTCAAGCTTGATTCGCTCACCGAGCCGGTCCTGCAGTGCTGCTGCCGCCTGTGGTGAACCATCATCATCGGCGGTGCCGGTGGTAATCAACACGATGCGAATATCGCGATCGAGCTCACGCATGGCATCGGCGGCAGCGAAGAGCGCTTCACGAGTCTGCGGAGCACCACCGGTGCCAAGCAAGCTGGCGGTGTATGCGACGTCCTCGGCATCACTGGTCATAGCAATGTTGCTGCGCCAACCCTTCGTTACACCAGGGTTCAGTGGGGAAGAGTAGTTCCAAAGCGCTACTTGATGGCCAGATTCGGTGACACGGTATGCAGCATCGCGTATCGCGGTGTCGACTGCTGGCTTGAAAGGCTGCATCGCATCTGACGTATCGTACAGGAATAACGTGTCCAGAGCTTGCTGTTGGTTTTCGGAACCAACTTCTTTCTGTTCCTTTTCTGTTTCATCGACCGGAATTTCTGCCACCTGGGACCAAACCTGATCAGGGACATCAACCACCTGTGATTTGCTATCAGTTTTCAGCGTTGACGCCGCGTACTTCATGAGGTCCTGCCCGGCGCGAGACTTATTCTCATCGACGTTATCAGTACTGTTCAGCGGGATACCGACGTAGTTCAAAACTGCATCTAGCGATGTGAAAACCCGGTCACCGGATGCTTGCTCAATTGCTGCTGCGTATAGACTCTGTTCATCTTGTATTGACTCTATATCTTCCACTGCCTGCTGTTGTAGGACATCTACGGCGCCTGCCTCATCTTTGGCAAGCAATGACGCAACAGCAACAGAGGCATCCGAGCGTTCAGGCAACACAAATCGCACTGACTCCAGCTTAAGTGTCGCTGGATCAGTAGAAGTTTGCCCCTCCACGCCGAGGGGTGCTGCGTAAACAATCTGTGGGTCAGGTACCGCCGCCGAGCGTTTTGCGTTCCTAAGTACGGCGTCTGGGTTCGCGGTTTCCGGAGCGAGAAAGATAGCTGCGTCCTCGACCTTATCGACGAGCTCTGCCTGCACACAGTAGTCCCGCACAACACGGTGCGACTCGTTGTACGCGGCTACGATCGCTTCACCGACCGATCGTTCCGTAGACGCTACTGGCAGTGAGAGTTCTCCAGACACGCACTGTGCTTCAGAAGCATCATCGGACTGTTCTGGCTTCAGCTTCATCATCAAAATGGCACTCAAGATCACAGCGAACGCGACCAGAATGACCAGGATCGCTCCACCGGACAAGCGATAGTTACTCTTGCCATCAGAATGTCGGCCCATGCCAATACCGTCCTTACTTCGTGTACAACCCGTCTAGCGTTGTCACACAGTCTATCGCCCTAGAACTACGTCGAGGAGAGCGACGAGCCGGGAGCGTAATTCTTCTCCACGTGCGCTGAGCGCTCGTTGGCGCTGCACATACATGGCTTTTCCCTCAGTAGTCTCCACAGGAACGATGTCGAAGCCGAGTTCCCGGCAGTCGTACGGGGATGCCTCCATATCGAGGCGACGCGCGTCCTTGGCCAATTCGAAACAGTCAAGGAGAAGCTCGCCAGGGACCAATGGGCCAAGTTTCAAAGCCCACTTAAACAGATCCATGGTGGTGTGCACACAGCCTGGTTGTTCCCTCGATACCTGGTCTTCCCTCCGCAACGCCACAACGTTGAGGGGGCGAGCTGGGGGAGTAAAGAAACGAAACGCGTCGAAGTGGCTGCATCGAAGCTGATGAGATTCAACAACTGAGTTCGTGCCGTCTGCTCCGAGACGAAGCGGAAGATCATGGCGAGGGTGTTCCTCGCGATACAACATTGCCCATTCATGCAAACCGAAGCAGTCAAAGTGCGCCGAACGAGAGGCTGTCGCGCGAAGTAGTTCGTCAATTTCCCGAACGTCTTGTTCACGGTGCGCAAGAAACGACGCGATGTCTGCACACACGTGTCTGCTGTCTACAACTTGGTAGTTGCGCCATGAGGCTTGAGGAAGCGTAGAGGCGTCGAGAAGCACTGTATTTGCGCCAGGATGCCACTTCTTAAGGTGTGTGGGGCGGAAACTGTAGTAGTCGAACAGGAAGTCCCACACCGGGTGCTTCTGTGCGCGACGACGGCGAGCTAGGTGTGGCTCGACGAATCCGGCCGCACGTTCCTCATGCGACGCGATTCGAGCCTCGTATTCGGCTGACTCCAGGAACGTGCGAATCATGAATTCTCGTGGGTCCAGTCTGCGACCGTGCCCACGTACTCCTCAATGACGTCCTCAAGAGCAAGTACGCCAACGAGGCGACCTTGATCGCGGACCTGAGCCATGTGTGCAGAGCGACGGTGCAGCGACGTCAGCGCACTATCCAGCGACTCAGAGCCATCAATCACCATCAATGGGCGGATGCGGCTCACCGGTACCAGTGGATCATCCTCATCGGACTCCATCAGGTCCAAAATGTCCTTCACGTGAATATATCCAACGAGAATGCCGGAAGGCCTAGCAACGGGGAAGCGCGAATATCCGGTTTCACGTACAGCTTGCTCGATTATCGAAAGCGCGACGCCCTCAGGGTAAAAGGGGATGGTTGTCAGACGATCGAGCGGGATCATTACCTCTTTGAGGTTCCGCGACTCAGAGCGCAGCGCCTTTGAAAGGCGAGCTGTTTCCTCAGCGTCAAGAAGACCCTCTTCGCGTGATTCACGAATCATGTTTGCCAGCTGTTTCTGGTCCACAGTGGATGAAAGCTCATCGCGCTGTTCAATACCAAACAGAGCCAGCGTCTTACGCGCTACCCAGTTCAAGAAGCGAATAAACGGCCCCGTGGCCTTCATCCAAAGCGTCATAGCGGGGGTAAGCCAAACAGCAGTTGACTCTGGTCCGGCAATCGCAATGTTCTTCGGCACCATCTCGCCGAACAAAATATGCAAGAAGGAGATGAACGCCAGCGCAATCACGAAGGAAACAGGATGCAGCCACTCACCCGGCAACCCCATCGCGAGAAACGGAACTTCAACATAGTGTGCAACCGCAGGCTCAGCGACCTTACCGAGCACGAGCGACGCGATGGTGATGCCCAGTTGGGCACCTGCGAGGTAAATCGAGAGGTGTTCCGTCGCGTACAGCACGCCAGTAACATTTGTCTTGCCTTGTGCCTGCATTGACTCCAATCGATCGCGCCTGGAGGACACGAGTGCGAACTCGGACGCAACGAAGAACGCGTTGAGCGTCAGCAGGACCAAAATGAGAAGGAATGCTACCCAAATATTCACTGTGCTGACCTCCTCTGAAACTCGATTGCTTCCTCTGGAGAAATCGGACTCAAAATTGCCCTGTCGATCCTGCGATCATCCATTGTGGAAACCCTTGCGAGCCAGTGGCCAGCGCTGCCTGTTTCAAACTGTTCCTGGAAATCAGCTGTACCGGAGGGGAGCACTACTTTGTCGCCAACTGTCGGGATATGTCCAAGTGCTGACATAATCAGTCCTCCAAGAGTTTCGTAAGGCCCCTCGGGTGCAACATAACCGAGCTCCTCCTGCAGTTCATCGAGCCGCACCAAACCAGAAATCTCCCACGACGTTCCGACGTGCAAAAAGTCTCGCTCGGATTCGCGGTCGTCGTACTCGTCGTACACCTCACCGAGGATCTCCTCGACTACGTCCTCAATCGTGACCAGACCTTGCGTTCCGCCGAACTCATCCGCAACCAACACTACCTGTGAGCCCGCGGAGCGAACCCGGTTGAGCACCGCATCGCCGTCAAGCGTCCCGGGGATAAACGGAACTGGCTTGGCCAGCGTTGACAGCTTGGTGGTTGCACGCTGCTTCTTATCTACAGAAAAGGCGTCTTTGATGTGGACCACGCCTATTGTGTCGTCCAAGTCACCGCGACGGACGGGGAAGCGCGAATGGCCTGTCTCACGTGCAAACGCAATCAAATCCGCTACGGTGTCCTCGGCGTCAAGCGCATTAATGGTTGAACGTGGCGTCATCACGGCTTCGGCGGTGGTCTCTCCGAACTGCAGCGATCTGTCGATCACCGCTGCGGTATCTGCGTCAAGGTCTCCAGACTCCATCGAGTTTCGGACCACCGCACCCAGCTCTTGGCCAGAACGAGCGGAGGCTAGCTCATCTGCTGGCTCAATCCCGAGTTTTCGCACAACCCAGTTCGCCGACGAATTGAGCCACTTAATAAACCAACTGGCGGAGGTGTTGAACGCATTAACCGGAGGTACCACGACCCGCGCAGTCTTCAGCGGATCCGTAATCGCCATGTTCTTTGGAACAAGTTCGCCAAAAACCATCGAGAGCAATGTCGCAATCGCCAATGCAAGGATCAGCGCTACTGTCGTTGAGGCCGCTTCACTCAGACCAACGAGCTCAAGCAGGGGAGTGAAGAACTTGCCCAACACCGGCTCGGCGAGGAAGCCAGCTGCGAGCGTCGTCACGGTAATACCGAGTTGCGCGCCTGACAACACGAACGAAAGGTTCGCGTGGTCTCGAGCGACGGCTTTCGCCGTGCGGTCGCCGACCTCCCGGACGTGCTCATCGATAGTTGAGCGCTCGAGTCCTGTCATTGCAAACTCGATTGCAACGAACAGGCCCGTTGAGGCCGTCAACAAGATGAAGCCCAAAAGAGCAAAGATTGAAATGACTATATCCATCGACTATGACCGAGGCGTCCGACGCCTACCGCTCCTTCCCGTCGACCGTCGTCGTTGAGCATTCGTACTGGGGCGTTTCGAACGCCTGGTTGCGTTGTGGTTCTTTCGCTGATGTGGTGGCTGGCCACCAGGCGGTGGCAGGGGCTTCCCAGACGGCTGCCGAGCTCCGGTGATCTCAACGACCTCAGGTGTGAGCTCCTGCGCCCGGACTTCGGTCGCTCGCACTCCAGCTTTGTTGAGGAGCGAGCGAACCTCCTTACGCTGTTCATCCATGACCAACGTAACAACGTTGCCCTCAGTGCCCGCACGCGCTGTACGCCCCGCGCGGTGCAAGTATGCCTTGTGTTCTGCAGGCGGGTCGATGTGGACAACGAGTGAGACTCCCGAAACGTCGATTCCGCGTGCTGCGATGTCCGTCGCAACTAAGACTGGAGTTGAACCATCAGCGAACCCCTCTAGTGCGCGAGTTCGAGCACCTTGACCTTTGTCACCGTGAATTCCCTGCGCGTGAACTCCGGCGCGACGAAGCTTCTTCACCTGCCTGTCCACACCATGCTTCGTGCGCATAAACATGATCGTCTTGCCTTCGCGTGCGGCGATTTCCAGCACTCGAGCATTGCGCGACTCGCGGCTGCCACACAACAGGACGAAGTGTTTCATGGTCTTTACAGCTGACTTCGCTGGAGCTGTGGAGTGCGTAACCGGATTATGCATGTACCTGTCAACGATTCTCTGTACATCGCCATCGAGCGTTGCAGAAAACAGTAACTTCTGGGAATCCTTTGGCGCTCGGTCGACAAGCTTGATGACCTGAGGCATGAAGCCCATGTCGGCCATCTGGTCGGCTTCATCAAGCGTGACGATCTCCAGAGCCCGAAAATCGAGGACGCCACGCTGCAATAGATCCTCTGCACGGCCCGGTGTCGCCACCAAGAGGTCGACTGGTGCCGCCAAAGCGCGGATCTGCGTATTGATATTGACGCCACCAACTACATCTAGCACGCGAAGGCCTTGTGCGCTCGCGGGGCTGTTCAATCGCTGTTGAATCTGGCTTGCCAATTCACGCGTCGGTGCGAGCACAAGTCCACGGGGCCGTCCAGGCTGACTTGGCGCACCACTAAGACGCGCCAACATCGGCAAACCAAACGTAAAAGTCTTGCCGGAGCCGGTCGGACCACGCCCAAGCACGTCTCTGCCTGCTAGGGCATCAGGAATAGCCGCTTCCTGAATTGGAAACGGCCGAGTAATTCCTTCTGCGTTGAGCGCGCGCACCAGGGGGTGGGGAAGGCCGAGATCGGCAAAACTTTTCATTGCAAACACCCTAGTGCCTTTTGCGGTCAGGTGCTATCGCCACGCTTAGTAACGAAGCTCCTTGCGGTCGCCAGACCACGCGATATGGAACGTGCCGTCCATATCGACGCGCTTGTAGGTGTGCGCACCGAAGAAATCACGTTGTCCCTGAATCAGCGCCGCAGGCAAGCGGTCTGCACGCAAGGAATCGTAGTAGGAGAGCGAGGACGCGAATACCGGAACCGGAAGCCCGAGCTGCGTAGCCGTTATGACGACGCGACGCCACGCATCAATGACGCCGCCCTCCAGCTCATTGCGGAAGTAAGGGTCGAGCAACAGTGATGGCAGCTCAGGGTTTTTCTCATACGCCTCGGTGATGCGGTCGAGGAACTTCGCGCGGATAATGCAGCCACCACGCCAAATCTTCGCCAGCTCACCAGGCTTCAGACCCCAGTCGTACTCCTCGGAACCCGCAGCAATTTCATCAAAGCCTTGCGCGTACGCAACGAGCTTTGAGGCGTACAGAGCACGCCGGACATCCTCGACGAACTGCGCCTTGTCCAGACCAAGGTCAGCGAACGAAGCTTCTACGCCACTAGGGAGGTTGGCCTCCAAGGCCGCGGTGCGTTGCGCAGTAGAAGAAGAAAGCGCACGAGCAAACACTGCTTCGCCGATGCCAGTGACTGGGACGCCCAAGTCTAGGGCCTCCTTCACAGTCCAGCGACCCGTGCCCTTCTGGCCAGCCGCGTCCACAACGACGTCGACAAACGGTTTGCCTGTTTGCTCATCGACTTGCTTCAGTACCTCAGCGGTGATCTCGATCAGGTAGGAATCCAGGTCACCCTCATTCCACTCGGAGAAGATTTCAGCGATCTCCGCCGGCTCCAACCCAGCTGCGTAGCGAAGCAAATGGTATGCCTCGCCGATGACCTGCATATCGGCGTACTCGATGCCGTTATGCACCATCTTGACGAAGTGTCCGGCACCATTTGGGCCAATGTGGGTCACGCACGGAACGCCATCGACTTTCGCGGCAATATCCTCAAGGAGTGGGCCAAGCGCCTCCCATGACTCGACAGGACCACCAGGCATGATCGAAGGACCAAGCAGTGCACCTTCCTCGCCGCCAGAGATACCTGCGCCGACGAAGTGGCGCCCCTTTTCAGCGACTTCTTTCTCACGGCGGATCGTATCGGTGAACAACGAGTTACCGCCATCGATGATGATATCGCCCTCATCCATCGCTTCGACGAGCTGATTGATCACTGCATCCGTAGCCTTGCCAGCCTGGACCATGATGACAGCACGGCGTGGACGCTCCAGCGAGGCAACAAAGTCCTCAATCGTTTCAGATGGGATAAACGAGCCCTCATCCCCGTGCTCGGCCATTACGGCGCGAGTCTTCTCAGGGGACCGGTTGTAGATAGCAACCGTATGTCCGTTGCGGGCGAAATTACGTGCTAGGTTCGAACCCATCACCGCCATACCGACAACGCCGATCTGGGCGAGATGAGTCTGGGACTGATTCGTATCATGCTCGGTGGTAGTCATGCAGACAATACTACGCTGCTGAGAGGAAAGAACGGAATGAGTTTTCTATTCGAAAAAGTTGATCGCGAGCTCAACGAGGAAGAATTGCGGACCCTCAACGAATACAACAACGGTTACGCCAACACGATCGGAATGGTGATCACGGCGTGTAGCCCAGAGTGCGTAACTGCACATATAGACGTCGGACCCCAGCATCTTCAGCCTGCCGGGATCGTCAACGGGGGAGTCTATGCCGGTCTCGCAGAGACGGTAGGTTCCGTTGCAGCGATGGCGACAGCTGGCAGACCTGCTGTCGGCATGAACAACAACACCGACCTCCTACGAAGCGTCCGTGACGGGCGAATCGAAGCATCCGCGCGCCCAGTTCATGTCGGGCGGCGAACCCACCTCTGGCGCATCGAAATGCATCACGAAGGCAAGTTAGTGGCCCTGACGAATCTGAAGCTCCTCGTACCCTAAAGCCAGCGGTTCTTCCTGAACCACCAATACATCAGTGCCATGGTCAGGATCATTACGCCGAGCACCACCGGGTAGGAGTACTTCCAAGCCAATTCCGGCATATTCTCGAAATTCATGCCATAAACACCGGCAATCATGGTCGGGGCCGCAGCCATACCAACTACTGCAGATATCGTACGCATATCGGAGTTCTGTTGCATCGAAACCTTCGCAACCGAGGCGTCAAGCAGGGAGGAAAGGCGTTCATCGAAGCCTGAGAGGTGGTCACTCACGATCGTCGCGTTGTCCTGCACGTCACGGAAGTAAGATCTGAGCGCTTTCCGCATCAGATCACGGTTGTTGGTCAACCCATTCTTTAACGCCGGTGCAAGTGGATCGATCGCGTGGCGCATCTCCAAGATCTCACGTTTGTAGTTGTAAATCTTGTCAATGTTAATGTCTCGCCGAGGCGTAAACACTTCGTTTTCCAGCTCATCGACGTCGCGGCTCAGGTTGTCTGCGACCTTCAAATAGTTATCGACGATGTAGTCGGACACCACCCATGCGACGGCACTTGGGCCAAGCACCGCAAGCTCCTCCTCGCTCTCTAGTTTGCCAGTCAAATCAGGCAGTGGTGCGCCGTGCCGGATTGTGATCGCAAAGTTCGGACCGGTCACAATTTGGACTTCACCAGTGGAAATGATTTCACGGGCATCCGCAACCTCCTCATCGTCGCGGTAATACACCGAGCGCACGACCATGAACAGCTGCTCATCGTAGCGCTCAACCTTTGGCCTCTGGTGGGCATCGACTACGTCGTCAACGATCAGATCGTCAATGTCGAAAAACGACGAGATCTTGGTCATCTGCTCATCTGTCGGACCTTTCAACGAGACCCACACAAACGCGTTATCGTGCTCCCGTGCGACCTGCAGTGCCTGTGGAATCCGATAGTTGCCAGGGACGCGCTTGCCGTCGACAAATACTTTGCAAAAGTCGATCGAGCGTTCCAGAGGGACCTTCACCGGTATGCGCGATGGTTGAAGCGTGCTTTTCGACGACTTCCTCGACAACGGGATCCTTGGTGGCATAGTGGCCCCCTTTACTACCTGCGTCGCGCCAATCAAGGGCGAGGGATATAACAACGCTCGAGATACTACGCCCTTCGAGAACGGAACACGAACGCGCCTCTCCAACCGTATACAAAGGGGAGAGGCGCGTCAGCAGAGTCATTTAGTTCTCTGCGTTTTCGGAGCTCGCGTGGCGTTGGCCGGGTGTCGTCGGAAGGTTGTATCGCTTCGAGCTCAAAGCGTTGTAAACCCACGTCAACGCTGTGACAGTGCGGTTGCGCAGTCCAGTGAGGAATGAGACGTGGACGTAGAGCCACATCAACCAACCCAAGAATCCAGCGATTTCGACCTTGCCCATCTTCACGACAGCGTTAAAGCGAGTGACGATAGCCATCGATCCCTTGTCAAAGTAGGAGAATGGCTCGCGCTGTTCCGGCGTAATCTCGTCTTCAACCTGTGCCTTCAAGATCTTTCCGACATATTCACCGGACTGGATTGCAACCTGGGCGACGCCTGGCAAGCGGTCGCGGCTCATCATGTCGCCCACGATGAATACATTCGACAGTTCGCCAACGGACAGGTCGGCGTTCACCGGCACCTTGCCGTTACGTTCAGCCTCTACACCAGCTTGCTCGGCGACCTGCTTGCCCAGCGGGGAAGCCTGGACACCAGCAGACCAAATCTTCGTTGGAGTGTAGACAGTGGTCTCTTCGTCGGTCTTGGTGTTCTTGTACGTGACGCTCTCAGCGTCGACGTTAGTCACAATGGCATTTAAGATGACAGTAACGCCTGCCTTCTCCAACTCGCGCTGCGCCTTCCGGCCAAGACGCTTTCCAAATGGTGGCAGAACCTGTGGCATGCCGTCGATAAGAAGGATCTTGGTCTGATCTGGTGAGAACGAGTACTGGCCTCCAGCAAATGCGCGGTGCGCCAACTCGGCGATCTGTCCAGCGAGCTCAACACCAGTTGGACCGGCGCCGACGAGCACAAAAGTGAGCAACCGTTCGCGTTCTTCAGCGGAAGTAGCTAGCTCAGCTTTCTCGAAGGCATCAAGAATGCGCGCGCGCACCTCGAGCGCGTCATCGGCTGTTTTCAAACCAGGTGCGAACTCCGCAAAGTGATCGTTGCCGAAGTAGGACTGGCCTGCACCCGCTGCGAGGATCAATGAGTCGTAGGCATACTGTGACGACGCACCATCATCGGAAGCAGTGACGATCTGATTCGCGGTATCGATCTCGTCAACATTGCCGCGCACAACGCGAACGTTGTCCTGGCTTGCCAAAATCTGGCGAACCGAAGAGGCAATTTCGCCGACAGACAGAAGACCGGTCGCTACCTGATAGAGCAGAGGGGCGAAGATGAAGTGGTTTGTGCGGTTAATAATCGTAATGTCTACGTCTGCATCCGCGAGTGCATGAGCAGCGTTAATGCCACCAAACCCCGCACCTACGATCACGACGTGATGGCGGTTTCCAGCGGGGCGGTATGGTGTCTGAGTCATAAAAGTGTCGCTCCTTGGGAAAGCTGTTTGAATTTTCTTCCCTTTATAGTACGCCCATAATGTTAGAACGGTATGGTTTTGGAGATGAAGCGTCGAAAACTCCGCTGAAAGTTTGACCAAGTAAGGTGGGGAAGCGTGCCGATTCCTGAACCAGTACCAACGCATTTACACACTGTTGACGCCACAAAGTGGCCACGGCTAGTGCAGCCGTTGGATGGGTTTGCTCTGAAAACTCGCGCCAGGCTTGCAGAGGCCGAGTTTGCTCGAGCCTGTGACGCCACGGGTGTAACGCTTTCTGGTGACGACGCCGACATTCTCGTGAACCATGAGCGGCTTTTTGAACGAATCGCGGCTGCTGGCTGGACAGGCCTGGCAGAGGGGTACATGGCAGGCGAGTGGTCAGTGACCTCATCGGATGTACTTGTTGAAGTCATTGCGAAGCTGCTGGGGCAGGGCTACGTACCCCGCCGTACATCGTGGAAGCCACGGCCGGAAACTGTTGGAGCGATGCTGCCGAGTTCTCTCGTACAGCACTTTTCGGGCGATCGTGTGAGTGCTTTCCAGGGTCATTTCGCTACAGGTGTCGCAACTACCGAGCGCAAACTGACCAAGTCCTACCCGGAGCAGCGTGCCAAACAGCGTGGCGCGAAGCGCCGCTATATCGATGTGACCACCTACGAAGCACCGCTCGATGCGGATCGAGCCGACTTGGGCGATATACAGGCGCGGAGCGCTCAGCAGTTGCTGGACCTAGTCGGTGCAGGGCGCGGTACGAGATTGCTCGAGTATCCGAACTCGGGAGGTGCTGTGGCTCTGGCCGCGATAGGGCGCGGAGTGGTGGTTGATACTCTCGCAATTAGCCATGACAGTGCCGCTCATCTTCGGGAATACCTCATTCTTAATGGCGCTGCGAACGATGTGCGCGTTGCCGTGGGCAAACTTGGTGACGCTCAATGGGCCCAGCAGCATGGGCCGTATGATGCAATCGTTTCATTTAGTCAGCTTGAATCATGTCCGAAACGCGATAAAGTGCAGTACCTTCGCGCGATGGACCGCATGCTACTTCCAGGCGGGCGTATCGGTGTGCAATCGGTGATGGCACGTCGCGTGCAATCAAAATCCGTGAACCGAGCGTGTCGGAGTGCGCTTCAGGTGCTTGGTGCGTATGTATGGCCAGGTATGGAGTATCAATATGAAGTCGATTTTCTGAAGCTAGTTGAACAGCAAACGCATCTCCAAGCGATCAGTATTAGCCGTGCGCCGGAACATCTTCGGTTGTCGATTCGTTTGCAGCGTCAAATGTTTGAAGGGCGGCTCCGTGAAGCCGCGGCCGATGGCTATGACGAAGTATTTCGCCGACTATGGCTCTGGCAGTTTGCGGTTCGCGAAGCAGTTGCATCCGTAGGGGGCTTGGATCTGGCGCAGGCGGTATTGGTACGGAAGCACCGGGGTGGGCGCCGATAAGAAGCAAGGGTCAAGTGTCTTAGTTGACATAATGTACATTATCGGACATTTCCACAACTTTGCATATAGATAGCGGAAGCCCGCCCAATAACGTAACGTGACGTAATTGGGCGGGTAATTCTGGACAGTCTACTTGGTCATATTGAGGCGAATATTGAGTAGCCCGCTCTCGGCAATCTTCGCTGCGACAAATTCAGGCGTCTCAACGCCGTAGTCAGCTCTATCAAACGGTACATCGCCCGCGACGATGAGATGGCTGCCAGACAGGGCTACGTCAAAAGGTGCTGTGACGCGATTCGTCTCGCCATGGATGGTCAAGTCTCCGACCACGTTCACGGTTCCAGCGGAACCGTCTGATGGAACCTTGGATAGATCAATCGGCTCGGTGATCGTGAAGCTTGACGTCGGGTATTGATCCGTGTGAAGAATCTTCCGGCGTACGTTGTTGTCTCGAACATCGCTGTCTGTAGTCAAATTCGTCATGTCGACTACGATTTCGCCAGATTGCAGTACACCCGACTCAATATGTACTTCGCCTTCAACGCCTGTCGTCGATCCTGAGGTCGTCTTTGCTTCACCAGGAAGAACTTCATCGAACGTGAACCCAACGGACGTCGAGTTGACGCCAGGACGCTTTTGGATCTTCCAAACGCCGTTGATGTCAGTGTCCGCCGGTTTAAGTCGGTCTGTATCAATTCCTTCTGTCTTGACTCCACCGCCACCAAACATGTTGAGCAGCAATGGGATCATCGCGATCAGGACCGCGAGCACCGCAATTCCCGCAACAATGACCATCAAGAGCTTCTTCTTGCGGTCGCTGGGAGCTTGCACTTCCTTCATGGGTACTTACCTCAACTTCTCAACTGTTCGCGCTAATTCAATTAATTCGTCACACATGTTACGTAATTCATCCGGGTTTGCACCTTCATCCACAGCTGTCCGGATATCTTCCGCTGTACAACGCAAAACGAAAAGGTTGTCGCGGAGCATAGACACAGTTTCCGGTTTAAGGATGGCTGCCCCTTCATCAATCGCAGTGCCGGCTACAAAGTTACGCTGTTCATACGCGCGCTGCTTGCATGACTGGCTGCAATATTTTCGGCGGCGTCCTCTTCCCTGCTGCCGCGCCATTTCTTTGCCACACCACTGACACGTAGGCGATTCGCTCTTCGCGTACACATCACTTTCTGGCATACGGGTCAGCCTAATACACACCTTGAACGGAATGCATGTCCGGTTCAATACTGCGGGAACAAAATCTAAAAGGTGAACGTTATAATAGGGCGACTGCATTTAAATGTGTTTAGAAGGGACAATTGAGTATGGCTGATCGTGTTCTTCGCGGAAGTCGAATGGGCGCTGTGAGCTACGAGACGGACCGAGACCATGATCTCGCGCCTCGGCAGCAAGCGCGATACCGCACTCCGAACGGCGAGATTTTCGAAGTGCCGTTCGCAGATGATGCAGAGATTCCAGAGGAATGGATGTGCAAGAACGGCCAGCTCGGCACCCTTATGGAAGGCGAAGGCGTCGAGTCGAAGCCGACGAAGCCACCCCGTACTCACTGGGATATGCTTCGCGAACGCCGTACTATCGAAGAGCTCGACGTGCTGCTTGAAGAGCGCCTTGAACAGCTGCGGAAACGTCGTCGCGCTGCTGCGCGCTTGGCGAAAGAACAAGCAGCAGAAAACAAGAAGTAAGAGCTAGTTATAGCCCGAAGGCGGGAGGCCACAAATTTTGTAGCCTCTCGCCTTTCGTCTAACTGTCAACGCGAAGCTACTTCCGCTTCGAAGCGATGAATTCCTTGGCAACCTCTACGACGTCGCCCGCGAGCTGAGGCAGGTGGTTCGCCTTGCGCAGCAGCTCGTTTGCTTTAGAGCGCCTGGCCTCATAGCTGAGCATTCGGAATCCCTCTTTTGCCATCTCCCGTGCGGTGCCAAACTTTTCGGTGGCACCCCACTTGGTGACTTCCCAGAGGGAAGTTGTCGCGAAGCTTGCGTCTAGCTTAGATTCGCCCAGCGTGCGGTCCTCGAATGTGATCGGTACTTCGCGAACGTCGAAACCGGCAAGCTCGGCCTTGTGCGCCATATCGACCTGGAAAATATAGCCCTTGTTGGACAACTCCTGGAGGTCGATGGTCTCGAGGACCTCGCGTCGAAAAGCGCGGTAACCTGCGGTCATGTCGCGAACATCGCCACCCAGTGCAAGGGCAACATAGGCGTTTCCCAGCTTGGAAAGCAAGTAGCGCTGCTTCGGCCAATTTTTAACTTCCCCGCCGTCTACATACCGCGAACCGATTACGACGTCTGCGCCGCTTTCGATCTCCTCCAACAAGCGGTGAAGCTCCTCAGGTGCATGCGAGCCATCGGCGTCCATCTGGCAGATAACCTCATAGTCACGCTCGAGTCCCCAGTTGAAACCGTCGCGGTACGCGGCGAGTAGCCCTTCCTTGCCAGCACGGTGCAGGACGTGCAGGCGATCGTTCGTTTCTGCCAGTTCGTCTGCCTTCTGCCCCGTTCCGTCAGGAGAATTGTCGTCGACAATAAGGATGTCTACATCATCGTTTGCATCGAAAACCCGACCGACAATGAGGGGAAGATTCTCAATCTCGTTGTACGTCGGGATGATCACTAATGTCGAATTCGCCACGGTGGCTGCTCCTTTTCCAGCAACGTTTCTCGCCGTTGTTCAAATGTTGTCTAGCATACTCCCTGGGTCGGCGGACTGCTGCACCGAGTATGAGCATGAACCCAAGCCAAACGAACGCAGCCTCGAGGTAGTCCCCAAAACGCACAGCAAATGTCCGCGTTGTATGTAGTGGCAGGCGTTCAATCAGGTGGTTAGCTTCAAAGATAGAAGTTTCTTGGCTCACCGTTCCATCAGGGTGCACGATTGCTGACACACCTGAAGTAGCTGCAACAACTACTGCCCTATCCGTTTCAATGGCCCGCAGCCTGCTCATTGCCAGCTGCTGATAGGTCATATCGCTAAACCCGAAAGTCGCATTATTCGTTGGTGTAGTGAGAATTTGCGCACCATTATTAATTGCCATCCGGTACGCCGGGTCTTCCGCCACTTCATAGCATGTGGCAACCCCAACAGGGATGCCTCCCATGTGGACGACACCTGGGCCATTACCGGGCTTGAAATCGCTGGCGAGGTCCACGAGGTCCGTGATTTTCCGGAAGAAGTCGCGCATTGGCATGTACTCGCCAAACGGCTGCAAAAAGCGTTTATGATGCGTCTCGCCTGGCCCTGTTTCCGGGTCAAACACGACCATCGTGTTGCGCGCACCGACCTCGTCGCGCGTCAGCGTCCCCACCAGCACCGGTGCCCCTACTGCGCTCACAGCGCGTTCGATTGACGACGCCGCCAAAGGATCTTGAAACGGGTTCACGTCCGACGAGTTCTCCGGCCAAATAACGAGGTCAAGCTTTTCACCTTGTTTTTGGGCATCATTCGCTGCGCGAACAGTTTCATCGACGTGATTTTGTAACACGGCTCTGCGCTGAGCGTTGAAGTCAAGCCCGAGGCGCGGCACATTGCCTTGAATCGCTGCGACCAGTACGGAGTTGCCCTGTGCCGTCTGAGCCTCTGTCCCCTCGCCATCGAAACTCGGGCTGATAAGTCCTCCGAGCCCGATCGGGAGCGCGAAACCTAACGCAGCTACCCTGCGGGTTCTCCCACGCGTGATGAGAAACGTCACGAGGCTTACACCAGCGAGACAGGCGGCGAGAGAAACTAGCGCTGGACCACCAATTGAAGATAGCCACACCAGAGGCCCATTGACCTGCCCCCATGCCAGCCGGACCCAGGAAAATCCGCCGAATGGAAGCGACGAGCGGAGGAACTCCACCGCGATATACACAAATGGAAAAGCAAGGAACCCATACTGGCAACGGGCAATGCGGACGCCAACCGCGCCAGTGATAAGCGCTGAGAGCGCCAGCGTGATAGCGAGCGCCACGTAGGGCATCGCGCCGACGAATGCTCCGATCCAGGGCAGGAGGATCAAGTAGCACGTGGCGGCATGGGCAAACCCGAGCAAGCAGCCAAATGCTGCACTTGGCGATGGCTTCGCTGCTGTAGCAAAACGTTGCCACGGCATCAGAGCGAGGTAGAACGCACCAACGCCGAGTACTGCGAGGAACCAGTACCCGAACGGCTCATAGGAGAACGCAACCGCAACGCCGGAAAGTACCGCGAGGACAAGTCGGAGTGACGCATTCACGACCGTGGTCCCTCTTCCCCACCTTCTGATCGGCGTTTGTGCTCTTCGTAGAGCCAGTCTTCAATTTCATCCGTGTCAATGACGGGGTGCTCATCGTCGCTGGCCCCACGCTCAGGAGTTGGCCGCGTGAACGAGCCGTAGGAAGCAGAGTTTCGGGACATCGGCGTCGATTCGTACATCCTGATTCCAACATTTTCCACGCGTTGCCGCAGAGAGCGTGAAAGGTGGTTTCGGAGTATCGAGCGAGTAGGGCTGAAGACCAAGAAGAACCCCAGGATTGAAGAAACGAAGCCCGGGATAATGCAAAAAGCCCAGCCAACCATGAGAAGCGCAGAGTCGCCTGCTAGCTTCCCTACAGATGTTTTGCCACGTGCCGCCTTTGCGAGTTCGCCGCGGAGCGTGAGCGTCGCCAGTGCACCGCCTAGCACCATCAGCGCGAAGATTGCCAGCAAAGCCCAGCCAACGCCGATTGACTTCGCGACAAGGAAAAACGCCAGCGCTTCTACGAGGAAATACGTCAAAATGTAGATTGGCATGCCGACCATCTTAGCCGGACTACACGGTTACTTGCCTGAGGATTCTAGCTGGCTTAATAGCCACAGGACGTCCTTTCGGAGGTGCTGGAAGTATGGGGCGAAGTGGTTGATGCCAGTTCTTCCCGGAAGCTTGGGAAGTTTTCGCATTTGAACGGGCATATCCCACCTCTCCCCTAGTTCGGCGACCACTTGCCACGGGACGATGTCGTCGTGCTTACTGCCCCACAGTCTGAGTGGGATATCGAGTGGTGTACGAGTACCTAATGCTTGATCGTCGAGCGCTGCGGCTGTTTTCGGAAGATCCTCGAGGAGCGTAGACATTGGGATACCTGCTGCCGTCCAGTGTACGGTGCTTGCCCAAGCATGTCGGAGGACCGCGCCCACTGCACAGATGTTCGCATCAAGGATGACAGCGGACATACCAACGGGGCTGAGGTGGGGCATCAGCTCTTCCGTGATCTCTGGGTCGGATGCTAGAAGGGCGGCGACTGCGTAAAGAATCATGATGGACGGAAGCGTCCCATCGATGCGGTCGAGCATCGCAAGCAGATCTGCAGGTGGTGCTCCGACGACTGCGGCACGCAGATGTAGTTCCGGCGCGTACTCGGGTTGCTCTAACCATGAAGCTGCGGCGCCCCCGCCCTGAGAAAAACCCCAGAGACCAAGCTTTTCGACGCTGCAGCCTAGGCCTACGCTGGCGCGAACTGCATCGGCGAGTGCGTGGGCTGCTGCGCGGTGGAAGCAATAGAGCTGCACATTGTCTTCGGGATCTCGTGGATAGTCCGTCAACACGACATTCGCTCCCGCGGCGAGCAACATGTTGATCGCAGGCTGCTCGTAGGCAGCGATAAGGTCCAGTGGTTTGCGTCGAAGTCGAAGTCCCACTGTGCAGGAGTAAGAAGGGTCACATGCCGGGGCAACGCCTTGGGTGGAGGGGGCGAACGCGACGGTTGGACGCTGTCCATTGCCATGCCAGGGACGCTTGCTGAGGAACACCGCGCCGGTAGCAGACATCACGCGTTCCCGCTCGTCGGTCGTGGTGTATTCAATTCTGAATGCGTTGGCACGATTGAGCCTGTACTGCAGCCCTATAGGACGAATCGGCGTTGCTTGCAGCAGTGTGCCAGGACTAGCGCCGACTGCCCAAGTTGCTTTGCCGTACTCCGCATCTGTGAGCGGATGTGAATGTGAGAGGTCAACGCTAAGCGGCAGCAGTGTGCGAAGAGTTAAGCCGAACTCCATGTATGTGCTTTCCTAGATCTTCGGAGTGTCTCGTGGGTGGGGCTGCAAGGTCTTTGGCCTGGTGTTCAGCGCGTGTGCACCGTCTGCCTGGAGATGCACTATGTCCTCGATACGCATTCCCCAGCTGTCTGGTTTGTAAATTCCTGGTTCGATGGAAAAGACCATTCCTTCATCTAGGACGAGATCATTGCCGGTGACCAGGAACGGCGGTTCGTGGCCAGCCAACCCAATGCCGTGCCCGATTCGGTGCGTAAACCACTCGCCGTACCCGTGCTCGGAGATAATGTTCCTCGCAACCGCGTCGAGCTCTTCTGCTCGCATTCCAGGCCGAGCGGCGTCGCAAGCTGCCTGTTGCGCTTGCAAAAGCACTTCGTAGGCATCGAGCTGCTCTTGGCAGCCCGGTGCTCCTTCGACAAGATACGTTCGCGTGCAGTCGGAGTGGTAGCCGCTCGCGATCGTCCCTCCGATATCGACGACGACGATGTCCCCTGCTTCAATGATTCGATCGGAGAAGTCGTGATGAGGGTTTGCGCCGTTGGGGCCAGAACCGACAATGATGAAGTCTACTGCAGTGTGCTCCTCCATGATCGCCGTGTGCAGTGCGTCAGCCACAGCGCGCTCGGTAATACCTGGGGTAAGTAGCGAGGGAACGAGGGCATGAACGCGGTCGATTGCTTCGGCGGCCTGAGCCAATTGCGCAATCTCGTCATCATCCTTGACCATAAACAGACTAGACAATGCGTCCTGCGCAAGACAGGTCTTGAATGGGTATCGCTGCAAAGCCAGCACGTGATCCGCGGTGAGCGTGCTGCCCAGGCCAATGATCGGAGGCGTTGCGCTGTCGGCAGGCGATGCGATGAGTTTATAAACAATTTCATAGGGGTCTTCGCCATCGCGCCACCCAATGGGGATGAGCGCCGGGTCGTCTGAGGGGAAGGAGCCAGCGTCGGTGCTGGGGAGGACAACGGTAGCGTTTCCTTCATCGGTGAGCACGATAGCGGAGAGCCTCTCGTGCGTATCGATTTGTGTACCGGTCAGGTATTCAAATTCCGGGCCAGGGCCGATGATCACGGCGCGCAGGTGATTTGCCGCAAGAAATTTGCAGGCTGCTGCGCGTCGACGTTCAAATGTATCGCTTCCGAAGAAAGTCATACGCCCATCGTAGGCGCACTAGTACTCGCACTAGTTCCCGATTGCTACTACACCGCGTCGAATAGCTTCTATCGCGCGGTTCGCATTGTTGCGAATCTCATCGCTGTAGCCGACCTTCTTCACCTGTTCTAGCAGGTCGATCACCTGCCGGCACCATCGGACAAAGTCGCCCGCGGTCAGTTCCGCGCCAGATTCTGCCGCGGCTGCAAGCGCGTACCCAAGCGGTGCGCCGGCGGTCCATTGGTGCAACGCGAGTGAGAAATGTGGGTCTGGCATTCTGGTGAGTGGAAGCTTGTGACGCTGCTCATCGGAAACGAGTTCGCCGTACACACGCATCGTTTCATTCATTGCGTGGGCCATTGGCTCTGTAGCGGCCTCCGGGGAGCCTCCCGTGGTACGGCGGTTCTCAAACACGACCATCGACGCGACACCGGCGAGCTCGGCGGGGTCCAACTCGTCCCAGATCCCGCGTTTTAGGCACTGCGCAACGAGGAGGTCCGAAACATTGTGCAGCTTTGCTAAACGCTCGCCCTCATCAGTGACTTGGAATTCTCCTTCCACGAGCTCCACGTAGTCGAGTTCTTGCAGCAGCCCGATCAGGCGCTCGAATGTTCTGCCAAGTGTGTCGGTGGCGTTGTCTACTTGCCTGCTCAGCCGGTCAAGTGCGCGCTGCTCACGGGCAAGCTTCTCGCCTACTCGGGCCAGCATTTCGCGGTCCGTGGCCGGCCATGAGTGGACGGGGTGCGCATGAAGCTGCTCGCGAAGTTTGGTGACGGATTTTGGAGTTCGATACCGGGCCTTCTCACGCAGTCGCTTTGGTGCATGCACCGGAGCGTGGCGGAGCTGGCTTGCGATCTTTTTCGCAAATTTGCGTGGTTGGTCCCGCGTATGCCGTGGAACTTTCATTCGCCCTACGACGAGTGGAGTGTTCTTGAAAAAATCAGCGTTGATGCGGCTCGACCAGCCACGCTCGGTGGTGACCCAGGGGCGCGGATCGTCGTGTCTGCCGGCGGGCTGAACCACGACCGCGAGCTCCGGTTGACGTTTACCAGGAAGCGCGATGATCTCGCCGACTTCCAGTCGGGCCAGCACGCGGGCGACCTCGGTGTGCCGGTTGTCGAGCGCGTCTCTGCGTGCTTTCTTCTCCTCCACGCTGAGAGCATGTCGGATGTCCAAGTACTCCAACAGGTCCTCAATCGCGTGATCTGATGGTGGCGCGTACGAAGAGATATCGCGGGATAATTGGGCGCGAAGTCGAGCAACTTTGCCTTCCAGCCGCTCTAGGTCCCTCACCTCGCCAACCACGGATCGGTCGGTTTGGAACTGAGCAAATGACTGCTCGATAAGTCGAATGGAGTCGTCGAAACCATTCATGGCAAGCATGTTGATAGCCATGTTGTAGCCGGGAGCAAATGGTGAAATGAGTGGATACGTTCTTGTCGACGCCAATCCAGCTACATACTGCGGGTCCATCGCTGGCGCCCACTGCACAACAGCGTTGCCGAGCACATCGATCCCTCGCCGACCGGCGCGCCCCGTGAGCTGGGTGTACTGCCCTGGTGTGAGGTCTACGTGGCCCTCGCCGTTGAACTTGACCAACTTCTCCAGCACGACGGTTCGGGCCGGCATGTTGATGCCCAGGGCCAGCGTTTCGGTCGCAAACACCACCCGGACGAGCCCTTCCACAAATAACTGCTCGACGATGTGCTTGAACGCGGGCAATAGCCCTGCGTGGTGCGAAGCGAACCCCCTCAGCCACGCGCTGCGAAGCTGCCGGTAGTTCAGTACTTTGAGATCCTCTTCCGGGATGCCTTCAACACCCGCGTCGATGATCTCGGCGGCACGTGCACGTTCCTCTTCTGTCGTGAGTTCCTTCCGCGAACGGAGGCATTGGTAGAGAGCGCCATCGCATCCCGCTCGAGAGAAGATGAACACAATTGCCGGAAGCATCTCTAGCCCATCGAGCACCTCGACAACTCCCGGCCGCCCAACCGGACGGTAGCGGTCTTGTTGGCGCGTCCTCCCATGGCGACGTCCACTCGAGCGGGCACGGAACCCGCGACCTTCATGAAAGTCGTCCGCGCCTTCTTCCGTCGTTCGAGACTCGATACGGGCGATCTGATGCGCCAAAGCCCTGTTAAGTTCGGGCTCGGAGGATGGGTTGGCAGGTTCGAACAATGGAAGGACCTTCTTGCCAACCATCATGTACTGACTTAACGGAACCGGACGGTCTTCGGAAACAATCACGGTCGTATCGCCACGAACAGTGTTGAGCCATTCACCGAACTCTTCCGAGTTCGACACAGTCGCCGAAAGCCCAACGATCTGGACGGAGTCGTCCAAGTTGAGAATGATCTCCTCCCAAACAGGTCCACGTTCCGGGTCTGCGAGGAAGTGGATTTCATCCATTACCACGTGGGTTAGTCGGTCCAGGCGAGGTGCTTCCGCGTACACCATGTTTCGGAGTACCTCTGTCGTCATCACGACGATGTCCGCCGAACCGTTGATGCTCACGTCGCCTGTCAGCAGTCCAACGGATTCTTCGCCGTATGCAGCGACGAAGTCGTGGTACTTCTGATTGCTCAGCGCCTTAATTGGTGTGGTGTAAAAGCACTTTGTGCCTCGCGAGAGCGCCAGCGCAACGGCGAACTCACCGACTACGGTTTTCCCGGATCCCGTTGGGGCGCAGACGAGCACGCCCCGATCGTCTTCGAGTGCCTGGCAAGCTTCAATTTGGAATGGGTCGAGCGGAAAATCCTTCGAGGCTTGAAACTGTGCGAGAAACGAGTCAGAGGAAGCGGACATGCCCCTACAGTACGTCGTTGAATGGATCCTCGGTAAACGTGTGCACGGGCTTTGGCTTCTCGACGGCCGCTACGTCACCAATCGGTGCTGCCTTTTCGATGGGCGAAGCTGCGTCGATAGGTCCTGAGGACTCGTCGTCGGCGAGGTCGAGCCAGTCCGGTCTGTTCCTGGCGTGGCGCTTGTCATTGATCCTGCAGAACTGGAATGCGCACTCGACGAGGAGTGTGATGGAGAGCGCCAGCGCGACCATCGAGAACGGGTCCTGGCCGGGTGTCATAAACGCCGCAAAGATAAAGATCCCAACGATGATGATCCGGCGCTTATCTTTTACCTGTTCATAACGAATGATGCCCGCGACGTTGAGCATCACGATGATGAGGGGGACTTCGAAGCTCACACCAAAGACGACGATGAGCCCGAGCAAAAAGTTATAGTAGCTTCCACCAGACAGTGCGCCAATCTGCACCTCGCTGCCCATCGTCATCAGGAAGTACAGTCCTTTGTCCAAAACAAAGTACGCAAGCATCGCCCCGGCCACGAAGAGCAGTACCGCAAGCGTCACAAACGTGAATGTGTACTGTTTTTCATTCTTGTGGAGCCCCGGCGTGATGAATCGCCAAATTTGGGTCAGCCACACTGGTGATGCCATGACGAGCCCAGCGAGCGCGCCTACCTTCAGCCGCAGCATGAACATTTCGAAGGGGCCCGTCGCTAAGAGACGACAATTGCCATCACCGGTGAAGTCTGCTCGAAGCTCAGTCGGGAGGTTGCAGTACGGGCCTCGAATGATTTCGCCGAGTGGGTACCAGTGAAAAGGCGCAGACTGATACCAAATGAATCCCACAACGGTGCCGACGCACACTGCGACGAGCGAGACGATGACGCGGCGTCGTAGCTCTTTCAGGTGTTCAACGAGCGTCATCTCGCCGGTAGCATTCTTTGGCTTCCGACGAAATCGACGACCTGCCTTTTGTGCAGGCGGAACTTGCTGTTGCCCCACTGAACTACGACCTCCAAGAATTCCTTAACAACAAACGCTACTGGCGGTGCTGGTTCTCAGGCGCGTCCCAAAAGCTTTGCTGAGCGTTAGGGCCTGTTTGCTGCTGTGGATTCGATGGAGGAGCGATTTCTTTAGGTTCCTGGCTCTGCGCAGGCTGCTGCGGAGTAGCTTGCGTCTCGTCGTCGTTGCGCAGCTCCTTGACTTCAGACTTGAAGATACGGGCGGAGCGACCCATCGAACGTGCCAAGTCGGGAAGCTTGTTTGCCCCGAACAATAGCAGCACGATGGCCAAAATAATGAGGATTTCCATCCAACCTAAATTCGGCATTGGATTCCTTTCACACTGCTTGGGTAGAGTCCTCCGCTATTCTAATGCCTCTAAGCCGGAAAACGCACGACGGCGTGCCTCATCAGCCAGCTCTGGCGGACCGATGAGTTCGATGCGGTCTCCTTGGCTAAGGCAGAAACGGATAAGCCAGTCCGCGGACCCGTAGACCATGGTTGCCTCAATCCGTCCGTCATCATAGGCCTCACCGATTTCGATTTCCCAGTAGTCCGCAAGCCATGTCGCATCGGAAGATACGAGTAGGTTAGCGATGTTTTCGGAGTCGAAGCCAAACGGGTCGGAGCCATCGAACGTCTTGCCTACCGCAGAACGGTCGGCTGGAACTTCGGTCAACCGAGCTTCACGAATTCGGTCAGTTCGGAAGCTCTTCTCCTCTCCTCCATCCAGCGCCGTGAAATAGGTGTGACCACCTTGGTGAAAGAACCGAATACCGGTCAACTGGCGCTCACGAAGCGTATCGGAGGAAGGCGAAAAGTATGTCACCTGCACTTGAACGCCTTGCTGCAAACCACTTTGAAGTATCCCCAGGATGGATTCTTGATCGCTTTGCTCCCCATCCGCGTCAAGCACGGAGGTACTGCCAACTACAGCTCGCAACTTCTCTGCTGCAGAACTCAGCGCCGCTTGGTCGAGCAGGCCTGGCATGGTCTCGAATGAGTCGAGCAGTAGTAACAATGTGTTTGCCTCGGTTGGTGTGAGACGCAAGGGCCGACTCAAACCTTGGTCGTCAATGACGGTCACCTCGGTCCACGAATGTTTGAGATCAATCATCTCCCCGGGGCCATTGCCAACTCCCGACAAATGGAGCATCGCCAAGTCGCTTTTCACCTGTTCCGCGTCAGTTCCGATGTCCCGCGCTATTTCCATTGGTGAACGATCTGGGTGCTGCGACAGGTATGACAACAGGTTTAAAAGCCGTGCCAGACGCACCTGGCGTTCGACTGCAGTGTTTTGCTTCATGCTTCAACTCGTTCCTGTCCTCGAAGCTGTTTGCGCAAGAGCGCAGATACCTCTTCGTGGATATCGGGCGGCGTAATTGAGCGCACATGCGGAGCAAGGCTCGCGAGAGTGCGCACGAGCCAGTCGCGTTCGACCCCACTGACAGCTATCCGGTCCAGACCCGCTGCAGCGCCCTCTGAGCGCTCTCCTTGCAGCGATAGCTCCTCGCCTACACCAGCCGAAATTTCCACCACGGCATCGACGAGCGGGCCACGCAGTACGTTCTGAAGTACGTCACGCGGGTCCTTGGTGGCGTCGTGAAACGATGTCTGATTCTTCGACTTCCTGATGTTGCTCACCTTCATCAGTCTGAAGACGCGCTCTTGGCCGCGATCGCAGTCCCAACCAACAAGGTAAGTCTTGTTATTGAGAGGTACGACGCTCCAAGGGTCGAACGTTCGGCGCTGGATCGACGCACCTGGAGCTGGCTGAAAATCGAACGTCATGCGGGTCTTGGTGCGTGCGCAAGCCAAGGCCGCCTTGAGCACATCCGGGTCGAGGTTGATGATGTCGTTGTCGACGAACGCAATGGTTGGACTATCAAACATCCTGGTCACACCAGATGCCGCGATCTTTGTCCAACCGGATCGCGCAAACGCGCCTAGGCGTCCCGCCTGGCTGAGATCAACTACGAGGCCAAGCGCCGTTGCCTCCTCAACAGTGAGGTTGAGCGGCTCGAGTTCGTACTTATCGTGTTCGATCCATGCCTCGCCTGCTCGAGTTTCTGCGGGCACGCCAACACGGCGAAGGTCGTCGACGTCGCGCTTAATCAGTTTCTCCAGGGCCTCTGGAGTTCGATCAGCGTATCCGTCGACGTGCTTGGCAATCCACTGCTGTGTCCTCGGACGCGGTGACCCCAGTAACGCGAACGCCAAGTTCAGCTGCCGGGAAGTCATTACATCACTACGTGTCATGATGCTCCTGTTGGTGGTTGTCCACGATGTATTGGATCAAAGCGTCGACGTCTGCGTTCTCGGTTTCGAAGGGATCGAGAAGCTTGAGCGTTCGAGGCTCTGGACGGTTTACTTTCAGGTGCACCCAGTCGACGTTGTGCTCCGCGTTGTAGTCCCGAGCAGCTGAGAGGAACCTGCCCCGCAGCGCGGCGCGAGTCGTGGCAGGAGGCTGCTCAGCAGCCATTCGAATGTCCGCGTCGGTAGTCCAACGCGCCGCGAGGCCTTTGCGTTGCAGCAGGTAGAACAGACCACGCTCCGGGTTGATGTCGTGATAGGTCAAATCAATCTGTGCCAATTTCGGATGTGACCAGTCCGTGTCTAGTTTTTCACGAACTTGCTCTAAGAGCTTGTGTTTGATCACCCAGTCGATCTCTGTGTCAACCGCAGAGAAATCCTGCGTCTCGATTGCAGTCAGCACTCTTTGCCATAGCTCCACTACCCGACTGAGTTCCTCGTTTGAGGTTCCCTCGTCTGGCCGTTGTGTCAGCCATTTTGTGGCGGCGTCAAGAATCTGTTGCTGCACCGCGAGTGCTGTAACAGTTGAACCATCTTTACAAGTAAGGAGCGTTTGGCCAGTCGGGTCGAGCGCAATCGCTCGAATATGCTTGATCGGATCTTCGAGCTCCACGTTCGGCATCGGGAAGCCAGCCTCAAGCATCTCAATGACCAGCTGCGTCGCGCCTACCTTGAGTGCGAACGTAGTTTCCGACATGTTGGAGTCACCGACGATGACGTGCATTCGGCGGAATCGATGAGAATCTCCGTGTGGCTCATCTCGAGTGTTAATGATGGGACGCGTGCGCGTGGTGGCAGATGAAACCCCTTCCCACACCTGGTCGGCGCGCTGAGACAGCACAAACTTGCCCTTATTGATCATTCCTGCGCCACATATTAGCTGTCTCGTAATCAAAAAAGGCAGGAGCTGCTTGCTAAATGACTTCAGGACGATTTCGCGACTCACCAGATAATTCTCGTGTGCACCGTAAGAGTTGCCCTGTGAGTCGACGTTGTTCTTAAACAGGTACACCTGGGCCGGAGTCCCCTCCTGCGCAAGGGCTTCCTCTGCATGCAGCGCAAGCTGGTGGTAGAGCATCTCGCCGGCCTTGTCGTACTGCAAGAGCTGCATCAGCGAGTCGCATTCTGGCGTCGCGATTTCAGGGTGCGCACCTACGTCGAGATAGAGCCGAGAGCCATTCTGGGTGAAGATATTCGACGACCGATAGCGCGAAACTACCGGCCGGAACAAGTAGCGCGAAAGCTCTTCCGGGCCAAGGATGGATTGCCCATGTGCGTAGGCGGCGAGCCCAAACTCCGTCTCTACCCCCATGATTCGGCGCGCATACAACGCAGGGTGTTCGGAACTCATTGGCCACCTTTTTGAACGAATGAACGCACAAACTCCTCAGCGTTTGTGTCAAGCAAGGCATCAATCTCATCGAGTAAATCGTCAGTGCCTGTCACCTCGACCTGGGCTTGGGCGTTGCTGCCTTCTTCATTCTGCGGTTCCGGGGTGTCTCCTCCACCGAACATTTGTTGCTGCTTAGACATGCTTATACCCTAGCGCGTTTAGCAGCTCCGATGCCGTTGTAGCGCGGTTGATGATTTGGGCAGTTTGCTCATACGTCCAGCCATTGACATCGTCGAGCGGCACGCGGACCATTCGATCCTCAATCCTGAAAACGATGGACTGCCAACTCGATGCCGCGATCTCTTCCCCAAACTTTTCGGTTACCTTGCCACGGAAGTATGCGCGGGAGTTTCTCGGCGGGTTCTTTGCTGCGTGAGCAATCTCCTCATCGCCTACTAGCGTCCGTATCGATCCTTTTCGGACGAGTGCGTGATACAGCGATTTCGCAGGATCTATGTCAGCGTACTGGATGTCGATCATTTTCAACTTTGGGTCGTCCGCGGCTACTCCTCGGTCCATGAACGAGCGCACAAGCGCCCACTTGGCCGTCCAATCAAGGCGATCCGCGGTGCGCAGTGGGTCGACTGCGAGATCATCGAGCACTTCAGCCCAAAGAGCGAGCACTCGCTTATCGACGTCCCCTTCGTTTGGCAGCCCCTGCACCCGATCTCGGATTTCCCGGAGCACCTCGATTGCTGTGCAGCGCCTACCGTTGGCAAGAAGTAGTTTGTGTGTGCACGTTGGGTCGTGGGAGATGCGTTGCAGCTCAGCAACCGGGTCCTGGATGGTGAGGTCCGAGAAGTCCACTCCAGCTTCGATTGCGTCGAGCACGAGTTTGGTCATGCCCATCTTCAAGAAGTTGGAGTACTGGCTCATGTTGGCGTCACCGATGATGACGTGGAGGCGTCGAAACTGTGTAGCGTCAGCGTGTGGTTCGTCGCGCGTGTTGATGATGCCTCGGTTCAGTGTCGTTTCGAGTGAGATTTCCTGCTCGAAGTAGTCTGCGCGCTGTGAAATCTGGAAACCGGCATGTTCACTTTCGCGCCCGATGCCGACTCGTCCGGCGCCAACGATGACCTGCCGAGTGACGAAGAACGGAATGAGCCCCTCTACCACCGCTGCGAAGTCAGTGTGGCGTGAGTACTGGTAGTTTTCGTGACTACCGTACGACTGGCCCTTGCCATCGACGTTGTTCTTGTAGAACTTAATGGGTGGGCATGGTGAAGCGCCGTCAAGCACCGAAATACCTTCGTCCCAGAGATCGCGGATGTCGTCCATGGACTGCCGCAGGTAGAGATCACCAGCGGCGTCGTACAGCATGGCATCCCAGGCGTTATCAACTTCCGGGGAGGAGTATTCAGGATGGCCGTGGTCGACGTAATACCGAGCACCGTTAGTAGTCACCACATTAGCCACGCCAATCGCGTTTGGGTCGACAACAGGAACCGTCCGATAGCGTTGGAGGTCGTATCCGCGAGCATCCTTCAGCGGGTGTTCCTCCGCGTAGTCCCATCGGCTTCGAGCACTCGTATGCATCGCAGCGTATGCCACGACAGCATGCGTCGAGGTTATGAGCGGGCTGAGCGTCGGGTCGCTCGGAGTCGTGATGCCATACTCAGTTTCTGTTCCCATGAAACGTCCCATGGCTCACGACTGTACCGCGACGCTACCTCCCGTGCTGGCATTTACCAGCCGCGCTCAGCCAAGCGATGCGGCGCAGGCAGATCGCTTACGTTAATGCCAACCATTGCCTCGCCAAGGCCGCGTGAAGCTGCTGTGACTTCGGCGATGTCTTGCCAGTTGCGGGTTGCACGAACGACAGCTTCCGCGCGCTTCTCTGGATGCTCGGACTTAAAGATACCCGAGCCAACGAAGACGCCGTCAGCGCCAAGCTGCATCATCAGAGCTGCGTCAGCTGGTGTTGCAACGCCACCAGCGGTGAACAGGGCAACGGGAAGCTCGCCGTGTTCAGCAACGTACTTCACCAGATCATATGGGGCTTGCAGCTCTTTCGCCGCGACGTAGAGCTCATCTGGGTTAGACGCTACCGTAGCCTGCAGCTGTGCGATTTGGGCTTTGATAGTGCGGATATGTTTCGTGGCCTCGGAGACATCACCAGTACCAGCCTCGCCTTTGGAACGAATCATGGACGCGCCTTCATTGATGCGGCGAAGTGCTTCACCCAAGTTTGTCGCACCGCACACGAAGGGGGTGTCGAATGCGTTCTTATCGATGTGGTTGACATAGTCAGCTGGGCTGAGCACCTCGGACTCATCGATGTAATCGATTTTGAGATGCTCCAAGATCGCGGCCTCGACCGTGTGTCCGATGCGCGCCTTTGCCATGACTGGAATTTCCACCGCGTCGAGGATCTCTTCGATGAGGTCGGGGTCGGACATACGCGCCACCCCTCCCTGGGCACGGATGTCTGCCGGGACTCGCTCAAGTGCCATGACGGCAACGGCGCCGGCATTCTCCGCAATCTTCGCCTGCTCTGCGGTCACGACGTCCATAATGACGCCGCCGCGCAAGCTGTTGGTCAACTCTGCATGTTTCGAAAAATCAGTCATGGGTTCCATCATGCGGTACGATCTGGACGATTACGAGGTCCAGTTTTACAGCAATATTTTGTACCAGTTGGTGAGTATGTTCTTTCCAGTCTCGCGTAACGCATCACTTTCACTTCCTGCCCAAATCGCAGCGCAAATCCGAACCGCGGTTGCCGAAGGCACACTGCGACCCGGAGACACCATCGCATCTACCCGCGAGCTTGCTGCCCAACTCGGCGTATCGCGTGGGACCGTGGTCAGCGCGTTCGATCAGCTCATCAGCGAAGGCTATCTGGATACCACGCAGGGAGCACCAACAAGGATTCATCCTGAGCTCCGAGTACCGAAGCAGTCGATACAACGGAGGCAAAGAGCATCCAACGAGGCGTCAACACCTGCAGTACTTTCGCTGGTCCCAACATCAGGTATCGACGGCATGATCCGCCCGGCAGCCTGGCACCGTGCATGGCGCGAAGCCTCATATTGCGTGCCGAAACAGGCCGACCCACAAGGCGAGCCGAAACTACGGACTGCAATCGCCGAGCACCTGCGAGTAGCTCGTGGGCTTCACGTTGCTCCGGAGGCGGTCATCGTCACCGGTGGGACCCGCGAAGGACTGCTGCTCACGCTGATGTCTATTGGCAACAGCGTCCGAGTTGGTGTTGAAACTTCGGAGTCTAGCGGGCTTCGTTCCGTGATCGCTCTCGCAGGCCATGCGACGGTGCCCTGCCAATGTGACGACGAAGGCGTCTTAGTCTCGCAGCTTCCGTGCGACATCGACGCACTGCTCATCACGCCAGCACACGTGCCGCCGTTTGGCGGTGTCATGACAGTACGCCGACGCGTTGAGTTACTCGAATGGGCCTCGGCAACGGGTACGTTGCTCATCGAGGATGATTTCAACACAGAACTGCGCTATCGAACGGCTCCCCAACCGACACTGAGTGCTCTACCTAACTCAGGCAATGTGCTCACGCTCGGTACTTTCACAACGCTGCTGCACAAGCAACTTTCCGCCGGCTACATCGTTACCACACCGGATACGTTTTCCTCGGTGCAAGAGACCCGGGAAGTGCTAGGAATGCCGGTGTCGACAGTTACCCAACACGCGATCGCGCACCTACTGACTGATGGCACCGTCCGGAAAAGCACCAAAGCGTTTCACACTAGGCTTGCGAAGCGGCGTCGACAGGTAACCCCACTCCTCGAGCGTATTGCCGAAGCCAGTGGTGCGAGCAACGCCACCATGAGCAACACGAGTAGCGCTGACATTATCGTTGAGTTTTCTCATCAACGCGATCTGCAGCGCTTCAGGGAGCAGCTGAAACGCGTCGGCTGCGTTTGCGCGACCGGTGATTCAACTGGCGCTGGTGAAGACTGTTTTGCACTGCTCAGTTTCTCAACGCTGAGCGACCAAGACTTTGATGCCGCAACGCGCTCCCTCGCTGAGTTTCTAGGATGCTGACCTAGCGACGACCTCCACAGCGACCACTTGCTTGCCATGTCGACCGGCTAGGCGCGACCAAGTGTCTGGGTCGGCAGTATTTGGCAGGTCTTCATTTTCCTGCTGCTCCGCGCGAACCGCCGCACGCAGGTGCTCCGCAGTAACGCCGGTATCTGACTCGCCGGAAATAGCATCCTTGATAGCAAGCTTTTTGGCGCGGCTGACAATGTTCGCGATCATCGCACCAGACACAAAGTCAGAGTAGTGCAACGTCTCCTCAGAACCATCAATCAACCGGAGACGGACGAAAGGCCGCGGCGCAAACAACTCCTCGACGGCAATCTGTGAAAGCTCCTCGATAGGAACTGCGTGAGGGACGTCAGGGCGTAAGTAGCGGCCGAAGATATCGAGGGCCTCAGCTTTAGTCGGGCGTGAAATCCGCACCTTGATATCGAGGCGTCCAGGTCGGAGAATCGCAGGGTCAATGAGCTCTTCCCTATTCGTCGCGCCGATGACGATGACGTTCGAAATATCTTCTACGCCGTCAATCTCTGTGAGCAGCTGCGGCACAACTGTCGTTTCCATATCGGAGGACACCCCCGAACCGCGGGTACGGAAGATCGACTCCATCTCATCGAAGAAAATGATCACGGGGCGACCTTCCGAGGCGAGCTCCCTCGCACGCTCGAAAATCAGCCGGATTCTACGCTCGGTCTCTCCCACGAACTTATTCAGCAGCTCGGGGCCCTTCACGTTGATGAAGTGCGCCGACGCACTATGACCAAGCCGGTGCGCCAACGAATTCGCGACCGCTTTCGCAATCAGCGTCTTACCGCACCCGGGCGGGCCGTACAGTAGCAGGCCCTTCGGGGGCTTCAAGTCATACTGCTGGTAAAGGTGAGGGTGGGCGAACGGCAGCTCAACCGCATCGTGGATGAGCTCAATCTGTTCTTGGAGCCCGCCGATGTCCTCATACGTCACATCGGGTACTTCTTCGAGTGAAAGCTGGTTCACCTCGGTCTTTGCAATGCGCTCAAACGCGAACTGTGCGCGCACATCAGTAAGCAACGTGTCACCGGCACGGCTTTCACGTTGTAGCTCGTCTGTAAGCCGTACGACGTGCTCCGTTCCCTGGATGTCTTGCACAATAGCGCGACCGGCGTCCAGCTTTTCAACGAGCGTAGCTAGCTGGCCCACAGCAGGATATTGGCAGACCTCGAGTACCACGCTGCCATCGCCAAGCCTCACCAGCGACCCCGGCTTCACTCGGTCGATCGCGATCGTTGGCGCGACCTTGACACGCATGTGCCGACCGCTTGTAAAGACTTCAGCGTCTGTTCCATTGCCAGTGGACGCAAGGAACAGGCCGTACGTCGAAGCTGGGTCGCCGAGGGACTCGACCTGTTCGTAGAGCTCTTGCAGCTTGTCCCGACTGGTTTTGAGCATGTCCGCAAGCTGTGCATTGCGCGCGCGGAGCTGCTGGTTGTCGCGTGTGAGTACCTGGACTTCGGGCAAGCGTTCAGTCATACAAGGAATCTTAGCGACGCGCGCGCCGTTGCGGACGAGGTGGTGTCACTCCGTCCGCGAGTCGGCGCGTCCACACGAGAAATGCAGTGTGCGCGTTCATACGGTGTTCTGGCCGAGTTGCCAGACCTTCGACCTTCCATTCACGCAGCAGGGTTTCCCATGCGCGAGGTTCCGTAAAGCACTTTGCCTCGCGGATGCCCTCCATAATGTTCATCAGCTGCGGGACGGTTGCCACGTAGGTCATGAAAACGCCACCGGGGATCAACACATTCTTGACGGTGTCGATGAAGTGCCACGGCTCAACCATGTCCAAGATCACGCGGTCAACTGGTCCACCAAGGTCCTCTTGAGTGACCTCACCGAAATCTCCCAGACGTGGTGTCCACCAATCAGGGCGACCGTTGAAGTAGTCCTCTACGTTGTCTTTCGCGAACTTCAGATGATCATCGCGGATCTCGTAGGAAAACACATGACCATCGGGGCCGACAGCACGCAAGAGCGACATCGTGAGAGCACCGGAACCTGCGCCGGCCTCCAACACGCGCGCACCCATAAAAATGTCACCCTCGACAAGAATCTGAGCGGCATCCTTTGGATAAATGACCGCGGCGCCACGTGGCATGGATAACACGTGATCAACAAGCAGGTGCCTGAAACAGAGATAGTCCGCACCCAAGGTGGACTTCACCACCGAGCCTTCGTGCGCGCCGATGATGTCGTCGTGGCTGACAATCCCCTTATGTGAGTGAAACTGCCCTCCTTCAACGAGTTGGATGGTGAAGTGGCGACGCTTTGCGTCCGTGAGTTGGACTTTATCGCCAACGCGAAATGGACCTGAATACATGTTGTTCAGTATGCCTTACACTCGTGCGTCCGTGTAAAAGGCGTGGAGCGCCTGTACAAACCACTTCATATCCTCTACCCCACACATTTCACGGGCGGAGTGCATCGAGAGCAACGGAACACCAACATCCACGGTAGGGATGCCAAGGCGCGTCGCGGCGATAGGTCCGATCGTCGAACCGCAAGGGACGTCGTTGTTTCCGACGAACACCTGGTTCGGCACACACGCCGCCTCGCAAGCGCGAAGCCACGTTGCCTCAGTTTCCGCGTCGGAGGCGTAACGCTGATTTGCGTTCACCTTCAGGACAGGCCCGGCGTTCAGCAAGGGGCGGTGCGAAGGATCGTGCTTTGTTGCATAGTTCGGGTGCACCGCGTGAGCCGCGTCGGCTGAGATCATCGAAGACCTAGCGCAGAGGCTCAGGAAGTCATTGACCCCCAGCCCGGACGCGATTCGTCGTAGGAATCGCTCGAGTAGTGGGCCTGCTGCGCCCGTCGGTGAGTTTGAACCGACCTCTTCGTGGTTGAACGCGACGAGAACCAATACATCGGAATGTGTTGCCTCACGTTGGGCTTCAATCAGCGCTTCTAGGCTCGCCCACACACTGGTAAGGTTGTCAAGCCGACCAGCCATCAGCATGTTACCAATCACTGCACCAGGCTGCGTATCTACCGTAATCAGCTCGTGCGCAGCAATTGACTCGCCACCCAACCCAATTTGCTCACTGATGACTTCCAAGAGCGGACGATCCACGCCGAGCACCGGCTGCGTGTGTTGTTGGCGCTCAACCGGAGGCGTATCCGCTCGGTACAAGTGAATTGCGAGGTTCGGGACCCGAGCAATCGGACCAGAATTTACCAAGTGGGTCTTCCCACTCGCGTCCACCACACGCCCCGCAAAGGCAAGGTCACGGTCGAACCAACTCTGCAAAATCGGCCCGCCGTAGACCTCAACTGCCACCTGATGTATCCCCTCTCCCTCAACGTCAGGCCTCGGCTTCACCATAAGCCCCGGGGAATCCGTATGTGACCCAACAATCCGAAATCGGCTGGTCTCGGAGTCAAACTCTTCGGGTATCCACCACGCTATGACTGCCCCTCCTTCGACGGCCACATGGCCACCCGGAGTTGTGGGAGATGCAGTGGAGCTGGCGTCGTCAAGAAATCCTTTGCCTACGAGCAACGAGCGAACTTGGTTAGCTGCGTGGAACGCGCTCGGGCTCGCACTAAGAAATCGAAGAAACGAATCAATCGATGTAGTCATACGTGCGAGTCTAGCTCGAGAGAAACCACTAGGATAGGACGAATATGAAAGCGAAACCGTTAGCCCTGTCCCCCTCGCGCGCGTCCGACTACCAGCAGTGCCCACTGCTCTACAGGCTGCGAGCGATCGACAAAATCGAAGAACCCAAAACTGAACCCCAGGTCAAAGGCACCCTCGTGCATGCCGTCCTCGAGGAACTGTTTGGGATGGAACGCGAACAACGCACCTACCCTGCGGCGGTGAAACTCATCGTCCCCGCATGGCAGAAGATGTGCGAACAGGACCCCAGCGTTGCAGACCCCATCGAGGACGAACAACTGCTTTTTATCGACGCCCGCACGCTCCTACGCGGATATTTCCAGATGGAAAACCCACTTGGCTTTGACTCACACAAGCAAGAAATGTATGTCAATACTGTGCTGCCCAACGGTGTGCCCGTGCGAGGCTTCATCGACCGCGTTGACGTCGCGCCAACTGGTGAAATCAGGGTCGTTGACTACAAGACCGGCAAGAAACCACAGCCAAGGTTCTCACACGACGCGAAGTTCCAGATGCGCTTCTACGCACTGGTGTACTGGCGGCTTTTCAACGAAATACCTGATCAACTGCGGCTCATGTACCTCAAGGTGGCAGATTCACTCTTCCTTACCCCTTCAAGTGAAGAACTCGAGTACTTCGAGCGCGACCTCGGTGAACTTTGGGCCAAAATTACCCGTGACGGTGAATCCGGACAGTTCCGACCAAAACGTTCCAGGCTCTGTGATTGGTGTGCGTTTCAGGCGTACTGCCCGGAGTTCGGAGGGACGCCACCGCAGTACCCTGGGTGGCCGGGGTCCGCGGCGGATGTGGAGTAAACACCGCGACGGACCACTGCAGGCTAAAACTAGAATAGCCCCTTGATGTTGCCACTCGAATCGACATCAATGTTGTTGGCTGCTGGTTTTTTCGGCAGGCCAGGCATTGTCATCACAGCACCAGTGAGTGCTAGTACGAATCCGGCACCCGTACGCGGAATGAGCTGACGCACATGCAACGTGTGGCCCTCGGGCGCTCCGAGGCGAGAGGGGTCGTCGCTAAACGAGTACTGCGTTTTCGAGATACATACCGGTAGGGCATCTGCGCCACTCGCACGCAAGTTCTCGAGGTCTTTCCGCGCCGCATCCGAGTATTGAACATCTGCCGCGCGGTATACCTCGCGGGCAATCGTCTCGATTGACTGCTCGACGCCTTCCTCCGGGTTGTACAGCGACGAAGAAGCACCGTCGACCAGGTTGTCAAGGACCGTCTTTGCCAGCTTCTCGGCGCCTTTACCGCCATGCGCCCATACCTCGGCCTCTTCCAGTGCAACACCGAAATCCTTTGCCCACTTTGCCATCCAAGCGCGTTCGCGATCCGTGTCAGAAGTGAACAGGTTGAGCGCCACGACAGGGCGGACACCAAATTTACGAAGGTTTTCGACGTGCCGCTCAAGGTTCACAATGCCCTTCGCCAGCGCATCAATATTTTCAGCCTTGAGATCGGAGCGGTCAACACCACCGTTGTACTTGATAGAACGGATAGTGGCGACCACTACCGCGCCAGCCACGTCGAGGTCACCGTAATGTGACTTGATATCGAAGAACTTTTCCGCGCCGAGATCAGCCCCGAATCCCGCTTCCGTAAAGACGTAGTCAGCACACTTCTGTGCTGTCTTCGTGGCAATCAAGGTGTTGCAACCATGGGCAATGTTTGCAAACGGACCGCCATGGATAAATGCAGGAGTGCCACCCATGGTCTGCACAAGGTTCGGCTTCAATGCGTCTTTTAGCAGCGCTGTCATAGCCCCGGCTGCATTAAGCTCACCCGCAGTCACCGGCTTGCGATCGTAGGTAAAACCGACAGTGATTTGTGCCAGGCGTTCGTGGAGGTCGTCAAGGTCGTTCGCAAGACCGAGGATTGCCATAATTTCCGAAGCCGCAGTAATCGTAAATCCAGTCTCCGTCGGTACTCCGTGGGCTGGTCCCCCCAGACCAGTTACTACGTTTCGCAGGGAACGATCGTTGACGTCCAAGCACCGCTGCCACGTAATACGCCGCGGGTCGATATTCAACTCGTTGCCCTGGTGAATGTGGTTGTCGATCATCGCAGCCAACGTATTGTTCGCACTGGTAATCGCGTGGAAGTCCCCAGTGAAGTGGAGGTTAATGTTCTCCATCGGAACCACCTGCGAGTAGCCACCACCTGCCGCGCCGCCCTTCAAACCCATCACAGGGCCGAGAGAAGGTTCCCGCAAAGCAACAATGGCGTTCTTGCCGAGGTTTGTAAACGCATCAGTTAAGCCAATCAGTGTGGTGGATTTCCCCTCCCCCGCTGGGGTTGGGGAAACACCTGTGACAAGAATGATCTTGCCTTGCTTATCGTCCTTGACAAGCGAGGGGTCGACCTTGGCCATGTACTTGCCATATGGAATCAGCGCATCTTCGGAAATACCGGCCTTGAACGCAATAGTGGAGATCGGTTCAAGCGTATGCGCTTGAGCGATCTCCACATCAGTTAGAACTTCGGACTTGGGGCTGTCGTGATGTTGTGTAGACATGCCCCTAGTTTAGCTTTAAATCAGCACCGCCCCAATGAGGTAGCCGAGAATTACCGAGACTGCGATGCAGACGATACCCGGCAGAATGAATGGGTGGTCGAAGACGTACTTGCCGATTCGGGTCGAGCCTGTATCGTCCATCTCCACTGCTGCAAGCAGGGTTGGGTACGTCGGAAGCACGAACAGTGCGGACACTGCTGGGAATGCTGCAACAGCGGTGAGCGGGCTGACGCCAATTGCGAGAGCAGCTGGGATAAGTGCCTTCGCGGTGGCAGCCTGCGAGTAGAGCAGAGATGCGGCGAAGAACAGAACGACTGCGAGCAGCCATGGCTGTGCCGTCAGGACGTCACCAGCAATGTTTTGAATGTCCTCAATGTAGTGGTTAATAAAGGTCGTACCCAGCCATGCAACACCAAGCACACACACAGAAGCAGACATGCCGGAACGGAACACCTGGGTGTTCAAGACCTCAGCTGCGCGAGACTTCGTAATAAGCAGGATCGCAGCGGCAGCGGAAAGCATGATCGCCATGATTGCCTCGTTACGAGGGACGGTTGGGTTCTCGATGAGACCGATCTGATCGGAGATGATCGTCGCGTAGAACATAACGATGACAATCGCGACAAGGAAGATCCACACGGAGGCCTTTGCGCCATCCTTCGGCTTGTAGCTGTCTTCGGTGGTGCTCGACTTTGCTACGAGACCGTCTGCGAGGCGACGCTGGTACACCTCGTCGTCAACGAGGTCCTTACCAAGCTTGTTCGAAACCCAAGCGGTTGGGAAAATCGCGAGGAAGGTCGCAGGAATCATGACGCCGAGCAACTGCAGGTAGCCGACGCCCAGAGGCTCAAGCACGGAGGCCATAAAGACGACTGCTGCCGAAATCGGGGAAGCCACGATTGCCATCTGCGATGCGATGACTGCGACCGAAAGCGGGCGGGATGGGCGAACTTCGCCCTCCTTAGCAACCTCAACGATAACTGGAAGAGTGGAAAAAGCGGTGTGGCCAGTGCCTGCCAGCACGGTCATCAACCAAGTAACGATTGGCGCGTACACCGTGACGCGCTTTGGATTGCGGCGTAGGAACTTCTCAGCGAGGTACACGAGATAGTCCATGCCCCCCGCCAGCTGCATTGCAGAAATAGCAGCGATCACACACATGATGATGCCGATGACATCAAAGGGGATGTCATCGGCGGTTACGGACATACCAGTGAGTCCGAGAAGCAAAACGCCAAGGCCACCGGCAAAACCGATAGCAATGGAACCCATCCGGGCGCCGAGAACAATGGCGCCGAACAGGATGATGAGTTGTATCACAAGTAACACAGGAACTCCCCTGATTCGGTCGAATTAGTATTCGCTTCCATTATCGCACTAAGAGGCGATAACTACCGAATCAGGGGAGTGTGAGATTTACTACTTTTGGTTGATTAGTCCTCGTCGAAAAATTCGCCGCGGTACTCTGGGTGCATCAAGTTGTCCTTGCCCAGCACAACCTTCAGCTCCTCCTCCGTGAGCAGGCCACGCTCGAGAACAAGATCACGAACGCTCTTACCCGTAGCAGCAGCTTCCTTACCGATGACGTCACCATTGTGGTGGCCGATCACTGGGTTCAGGTATGTGATGATGCCGATGGAGTTGTTCACAAAGGCCTCACACACATCCTTGTTAGCGGTGATGCCAACGATGCACTTCTCACGCAGCGTACGGACTGCGTTGGTGAGGAGACGGATGGAATTGAACAGGGCCTCGGCAACTACCGGCTCCATGACATTGAGCTGGAGCTGGCCAGCCTCAGATGCGGTCAGGACGGCAACGTCGTTGCCGAAGACCTTGAAGCACACCTGGTTTACAACCTCAGGGATGACAGGGTTCACCTTCGCAGGCATGATCGAAGAGCCAGCCTGCATTTCCGGCAGGTTGATCTCGTTCAGGCCAGCACGTGGGCCGGAGGACAGCAGGCGCAGGTCGTTACATACCTTAGAGATCTTCATCGCGGCGCGCTTCAGTGCGGAGTGCATCCATACGTAGTCGCCGGTATCGGACGTTGCCTCAATCAGGTTCGGTGCGCCCTTGATATCCAGCTTGGTGACTTCCGCGAGAGCCTCAACGATCTTCTGACGGTAGCCGTCTGGAGTGTTGAGCTCGGTACCAATTGCGGTTGCACCGAGGTTGACGGTCAGCAGTGCTTGTGCTGCGGACTTGATGACGTCCAGTTCCTCCTCAAGCAGTGCGCCGAAGCCAGTGAATTCCTGGCCGAGCGTCATCGGGACTGCGTCCTGGAGCTGGGTGCGCCCCATCTTGATGATGTCGTCGAACTCTTCACCCTTAGCGTTGAGCGCCTTGGTGAGCTCCTCAAGCTCGGTCAGCAGGCCCTGGACGGCGTAGTACACACCGAGGCGAAGGCCGGTCGGGTATGCGTCGTTGGTGGACTGGGACATGTTGACGTCATCATTCGGGTTGATGATGTCGTAGCTACCCTTTTCTTCACCGAGGATCTCAAGAGCGAGGTTTGCGACAACCTCGTTGGTGTTCATGTTCAGGGACGTGCCAGCGCCACCTTGGAACTGGTCGATTGGGAACTGGTCCATGCAGCGACCGTTGTCGAGGATCTCGTCGCAGGCCTTGACGATGGCGTCCGCCTTCTTCTTTGGCAGAACGTGGAGGCGGTTGTTGGCCAGTGCGGTGGCTTTCTTTACTTCCACCATGCCACGAATGAACTCTGGCAGGTCATTGATGGTCTGGCCGGAGATCGGGAAGTTGTGGACGGCACGCAGGGTGTGGATGCCGTAGTAGACGTCGGAGGGCACTTCGAGTGTGCCAAGCAGATCTTCTTCAATTCGATTACTCATGCCACTGATTGTACGCAAATTCGACGCTATACAACTTTTGGGCCACCTAGTCACCCCAATAATAGGGATAGGGGTGACTTATCGGTGATTAATTGAAAATCCTATAGGCGTGCAATGCGCAGCTGAGTGGCCAAAATGGCTTCCGCGCCAATTTCAGAGAGAGCGTCCATAACCGCATTCGCTTGGGTTCGCGGAACCATAGCGCGCACCGCGACCCAGTTGTCGCGCGACAGCGGCGAGACAGTCGGCCCCGTCATGCCTGGTGTAAGTTCGCTGGCTTTGTCGAGGTCATCTCTGCAAATGTTGTAATCGAGCATCAGGAAGTTCTCTGCGTTCAAGATGCCGCGGATACGCTGAAGCACTACCTCATGTTCGTTTGCTAGCGTTACGCCCTTACGCTTGATGACGACGGCTTCGCTGGCAAGAATGGGCTCCCCAAATGGTGCCAGCCCATGTTGTCGTAGCGTCGTACCAGTGGATACGACGTCAGCAATAACGTCCGCGACGCCCAACTTGATCGAAATCTCAACAGCGCCGTCAAGCTCAATGACTTCCTTCGGAGTGATGCCGAGCCCGTCAAGATAGTCAATCACGAGGTGCGGGTATGAAGTTGCTATCCGCTTACCTTCCAAATCAGGCACCGCCCACGTTTCAGACTGCGGGGCAGCAAACCGGAATGTCGATGCACCAAAGCTCAACGGAAGTACTTCTTCTACTTCGGCATGGGAATTGAGTGCCAAATCTCGCCCAGTGATACCCAGGTCAAGGTGGCCTTGAGCAACGTAAATAGCGATGTCGTTTGGGCGCAGGAAGAAGAACTCAATACCGTTTTCTTCATCCCAGATATTCAGGGCTTTTGACGTGCCCCTCCCCTTGTAACCGGCCTCTTTGAGAATCTGGAGCGCCTTCTCTGACAAAGAGCCTTTATTTGGAACCGCAAACTTAATCATCAGGCGAAATCCTTAGAGGTATTTATAGATGTCATCAGGGGTAAGACCTCGTTGCAGCATCATTACCTGGGTCCAGTACATCAGCTGGCTCATTTCCTCCGCCAGCTCCTCGTCAGACTGATACTCGGCAGCGATCCACACTTCACCAGCTTCTTCGATGATTTTCTTGCCGATGAAATGGGCGCCCTTCTCTAACGCTTGCACCGTGCTTGAGTCAGAGCGCTTGGAGTCGGCAGTTTCAGTGAGCTGAGCAAAAAGTTGATCGAAGTCCTTCACGCACAACACCTTAGCGGAAACAGAAGAGCTTTGAGCGCGGTTTATGGCGCGGAATACCACCTTGCAACATCATGAAGTGTCGCAGACTGTAAATCGCTGAAGGTGATTCTTGTGGCCGGCTTCGGGACATAGTCGGCCAAGCCGAGCACCCGTGCACCTGCCCTAATCGCTGCTTGCATTCCCGCCTGAGAGTCTTCAACTGCGATACAGCGCGACGGCTCAGCACCAACCAATTGCGCTGCTTTCAGATACATATCCGGAGCTGGTTTTGGGTTGGATACCTCATCTCCAGTCACGGTTGCTTGAAAGTAATCGTTTCCGATGAAGTCAATGCAGGTTTGAGCGAGCGCGCGTTCCGTGTTCGTCGCAATGGCCATCGGAATGCCATGGTCCCGCAGTATGTCAAGGACGTGGCGTATTCCCGGGTTCAGCTCAATACCTTGCCCTAGGAGTTGCTGCATCCGTTCTTGCATCCACCGCTTCAGCCGCTCTGTATCTCCGGGCTGCAAGGAATACCCGGTCCAAGTAGTGATGATGCTCAACGCTGTGGGGAAACTGACGCCCTCCGCTTTTCGACGCTCCTCCGCAGAAAGCCTCTTGCCCAAAAACTCAGACAGCTCAAAGGTTGCTTGCGCCCAAAGCGGCTCGGTATTGATGAGCGTCCCATCCATATCCCACAGCACAGCTTGGGGAGCGCGAACCCTACTCACGATTGAACAGCTCCTGGACGACGGATGGATCCGCGCCAATCTGTGCCGAGACCTTCGCGAAAATTCCCTCGATGTCCGACATCTCCTCTGGCTCGAGCACGGCATATTGATGCTTAGCGTTGAACTCTTCAAGATTAGCAATGAGGCCCGTGTAGAGGTCGCTGATGGTGGCGTCGTCAACCGGCTGCGCGACGAGCGACGCAGTGTCGAGAAAAATCTCGAGGATTTCACGGAGCTCAGGTAATACGGCAGGGTCAAATGGGGCTTCCCAGAGTTCGAGGTCCTGCTCTTGCAAATATTCACCGGATGCAAACACCCTCAAATCCTCGATGAACTCGTCGACATCGGATTGGAATGTGGATCGGAGACTACTCATCGTTGCTGCCTACCTTTACACCGAGTAAGCCTTCGATAGCTTGTCGAAGTAACCCGTTGTAATCGCCTTTGGCGGCGTCGATAATTTGAATCGCAGTTGGTGTGTCGAGGTCGTCAGCAAGGGCCTGGCGCAAATCTTGAATTGTTTGCTCCACGCGAGACTGCTGATCTGTCTGAGAAAGAATTGTGTGCCACGACTTGAGTCGATGCTCTGCTTGATCGAGTGCCTCGTAGGAGAAATCGCGGTCTTGGCGATAGTGGCCGGAGAAGACGGCAAGGCGAATCGCAGACGCTGAGTGTCCCTCTTCTGTTAGCTTGTGCACAAAGACGAGATTGCCGAGAGATTTCGACATCTTCACTCCCTCAAGCGCGATCATTCCCGCGTGCACGTAGTGGTGTGCCATCCGTTGTTCTCCAGTCGCAGCCTCAGCATGCGCGGCAGAAAACTCGTGATGTGGAAACGCTAGGTCCGAGCCTCCGCCTTGGATTGCAAACGGTACGCCGAGACGGTTCGCAGCGATGGCAGAGCACTCGACGTGCCAACCTGGGCGGCCGGGGCCGAAGGGAGAATCCCACGCGGGCTCCCCTTCCCTGTGTCCACGCCACACCAGCGCATCGAGTGAGTCTCGTTTCCCCTCACGGTCAGGGTCTCCCCCGCGCTCGGCAAAGAAATGCTCCATCTGCTCGCGCGTCATGTTTGACTCGTATCCAAACTGTTTGGTTGCGGTGATATCAGCGTAAATATCACCGTGGTCTAGGCGGTACGCTGCGCCGACGTCGAGCAAGCGCTGCACCATCTCAATGACCTCATCGACGGTCTCCATCGCGCCAACATAGTCCTGAGGCGGGATGACGGAGAGCACTTCCATGTCGCTGCGGAAAAGGTTGATCTGTTCCGTTCCCAGCTCGCGCCAATCGACGCCGTCTCGCTCCGCGCGCTCGAACAATGGATCGTCGACATCGGTGATGTTCTGCACGTAATGAACGTCGTGGCCGTTAGCAAGGAGCTGACGATAGACGAGATCAAAGGAGAGGTACGTAGCTGCGTGTCCAAGGTGAGTGGAGTCGTATGGGGTGATGCCGCAGACGTACATCCCCACCTTCCCCGAGTGATGGGCAGCTGTGTTAACGGGCTTTACCACCCTATCTGCGGTGTCATACAGAGACAGCGGCACCGGAGTACCAGAGACAGCAGGGACAACAGGTTGTGGCCAAGAATGCATAGTGACCACCATACCGCGGCACGCTCATGATGCGCGGTTACCGGCGTTCAAAGGCAAGCATTGCCTACACCGGCTGCATAGCTCCGGTAGCCAGCAGCACCATCACGATGATGCCAAGAGGTATGCGGTACGCAGCAAACCAGGAGAATGAGTGGTGCGAAACAAACTTCAGCAGCCAAGCAATGGAAATATATCCCAAAACAAATGCGATAGCGCTTCCGACGAGCAACTGCAGACCTGTTGCTGCTTGCCCTGCTAGCGGGTCAAACGCATCCGGTAGTGAGAAGATGCCTGATGCGAGCACAGCCGGGATAGCTAAGAGGAACGAAAAACGAGTTGCTACTTCCCGCTCAAGGTTCAAAAAGAGACCGCCCGAAATAGTGCCGCCTGAACGCGAAACACCCGGAATGAGAGCTAAACACTGCCACAGGCCCATCACGATGGCATCTTTTACTGTCAGCTGCTCGAAGCTACGCTTTTTCGTCCCGCGCTTTTCCGCCAAGATGAACACGAACGAAAACAAAATGAGAACCGTTGCAGTAATCCAAAGGTTACGGAAGTTCTCACGGATCAAGTCTTTCAGAGCAAAGCCAAGCACCCCGACTGGAATAGTGCCAGCGATGACCATCCACCCCATCCGGTAATCGAACCCGCGCTTCGTCTTATCAAACAGTCCGACACACCATCCAGAGAGGAACCTCCAAATATCCTTCGCAAAGAAGACCAGCACAGCGAGTTCGGTGCCGAGCTGAATGACAGCGGTAAAACTCGCGCCAGCGTCCTCGCCCCACAAAAGCTCGGACACAATGCGGAGGTGGCCTGACGATGAGACTGGAAGGAACTCGGTTAAGCCTTGGACGACCGAGAGGACAATCACTTGAGCCCATGTCATTGACTCTGCTAACTGAGAGGCGGCAATCATGTTGGAAAACCTTACCCGTGCGGAGAAAAATCCCCACATGCGTACAGCATTGATAAGGTTGACCTCCGTGAGAACAAAACGAAAAGTCGCCTTAATGCTGCCCATTATGGCCGTAGCTTTGGCTGTTGCGGCGTGTACTCCTGATGTCGTTGACCCAAATGACGCCATAAGTATGGGTAGCGCTGAACCAGTTGCGTCACCCCCTTCGGCACATCCTGACGGCCAGTTGCTTCAATTTGGCACCATCGTCGATGTGGATCAAACGAACGACTTGATTGGTGTGCGCACCCCGGATGCGCTTTACGTTGGGACCAGCGCACAATTCGAAGAAAACCGAGTAGAAGAGTTCAAGTTGGAGGATGCTTGCGGTGAAGTCTCGGCAAACGCTGGTCAGTTTGCGGTAGGGTGCGGAGATTTCATTGCCATCATTAACAAAGAGGGGCTTCAAAAAGTTGCTACCGACCACCCGGTGACTGTGGCAACAGTCGCCTCGGACGGCAGTGTTTTAGCCGGAAGCGACAGTGCGAAGTCAGTGTGGTTGTATAGCAACGGTGAGCTCAAAAAGGAGTTTTCTGTCGCGCGCGAAACTGACCAGCTGCAGGCTGTTCCGGTAGATGGTGGTGCCGATTCCGTTGTGCGCGTGAACACATTTGACACCACCATTCAGGACCTTGATTGGGGCACAGGACGTCAGGGGGCAACGTTGCGTGCTGGGCTTGGCGTCGGCAAGGTTGCTGCTGGAGAGCACGGTATGGTGCTCGCTGCGGACGCGACGGGTAACCAGCTACTCGTGTACACCACCAATGAAGTCATCCGTCTCCAGCAGAGTGTGCCGGTGCCCTCCGGAGCGTGGGACGTCGCGTGGGATAGCGCTAATAAGCTTGCGTGGGTGACTTCAACCGAAAGGAACCTGGCGACTGCCTATGACATTTCCCACGGCGTCCCCGTTGAACGTGCTCAGGTCAGTACAGTTCCAGATGCACAAAGTATTGCAGCGCTCTCTGACGGAACACTCATTATCGGATCTGCGTCAGGTAGTGGCCTGCAAATAGTTTCCACTGAAAGCATTGAGGCCAAATAGAAATGAATCAACGCAATTTGTACGACACGGTATATGGGCTCGCACTTCGGGGAATGTTTACAATTCCGCCTGAGCGCATCCACGACATCATCATGGGCGGACTGAAAACCCTACAACGCCTAACTCCCCTCACCCGAGCTATGACTCGTGTCGTACGTGTCGACGGCCCGCTTCTCGAGCAGACGTTGTTCGGCGTGCGTTTCCCCGCCCCGGTGGGTCTCGCTGCAGGATTCGATAAGAACGCGGAAGCTCCGGACACGTGGTCGGCGATCGGTTTCGGTTATGCGGAATTAGGAACTGTGACCCCGAAGGCGCAGCCCGGAAACGAACGTCCACGGCTCTATCGCTTGCCGAAGGACAAAGCGATCCTCAACCGAATGGGCTTCAACAACGATGGCGCGCTGAGCATTGCAGAGCGTCTCCGAGCCCGGAAGACTCCTGAGATCGTTGGAATCAACATCGGGAAAAATAAGCTCTCCGAGGACGCAGTTGGCGACTACCGAGCTACCGCGACTGTGCTCGGCCCTCTGGCGGACTACCTTGTGGTCAATGTTTCTTCCCCAAACACCCCTGGGCTTCGCAACCTTCAGTCAGTTGAATCGTTGAGGCCAATCCTTGACGTGGTTACTACGGCAACTACGACGCCTGTGCTGGTAAAAATTGCTCCTGATCTCAGCGACGAGGATATCGATGCAGTTGCAGATCTGGCCGTCGAATTGAACCTTGCCGGCATCGTGGCGACCAATACGACCATCTCCCGCGAAGGCCTTCGAACCGATGCTGCCGAAGTGGAAGCCATGGGGGCGGGTGGTATTTCCGGCGCGCCGCTCAACAGCCGCGCGCTGGAGGTTTTGCGGCGTCTCCATGCGCGAGTCGGCGACCAACTCGTACTGGTCAGTTCCGGTGGCATTTCGACACCAGAGCAGGCATGGGAGCGTATTACATCCGGCGCAAGCCTTCTCCAGGGGTATACGCCGTTTATTTACGGTGGTCCGGGGTGGATCTACCGAATTCACAAGGACTTACAGAAGCAGCTTAAAGCCCATGGACTTTCCAATATTACAGATGCTGTTGGCTCCGAACTCCCCTGGATCGCCTTGAACTCCGACTAGCTTGGTGGCCTACGTTTGGGCACTTGTACTGGCGATTTGCATCTTGAATCAACGTCACTCTATAGTAGTGCAAGTGCCCAGCCGAGAGGTTGAAAGCAAAACACCCAGCCCGGGTGGCGGAATGGCAGACGCGCTAGCTTGAGGTGCTAGTGTCCTATTAACGGACGTGGGGGTTCAAGTCCCCCTCCGGGCACAATGACCGGCTTCCTCCAGGAAGCCGGTTTTTTGTTTAGGCCGCACTTAAAGACGAAGGGCAAACGGATGCGCCAACAGTCACCACTACGCGTGATGGTCATTTTGGTACTTCTCGCAATTGCACTGTGGGTGTGGCGCTTCTTTGAAATACCTTCGCTGTCGACGTTTCGCGAGTGGGCTGATAGTACGGGAGCCTGGTTCCCAGTCGTTTTCTGGTTGCTCTACGTACTCATCACACAGTTCCCGATCCCCCGTACGTTGCTCACCATTTCCTCCGGTGTTCTGTTCGGTGGTTGGTTTGGGATTCTGCTCGCTATCACCGCAACGACGGCCTCAGCAGGTCTTTCGCTAACTGTTGTGCGGTTTCTTTTACGTGACTGGGTTGAGAGCAAAATTTCTCACCCCAAGCTTCACATGATTAATGAACGGTTGGAACAGCGCGGTTGGCTGGCTGTAATGAGCCTGCGACTCATCCCCGGTATCCCTTTCTCGGTCATGAACTACGCTTCAGCGCTAAGTAGAGTCCGGCTTTTGCCGTTCATGGGGGCAACGCTCATCGGCTCGGCTCCTAACACGATTCTCGTTGCATTGTTCGGAGACACGTTGAGCGGAGATGCAAACCCAGTACTTCTCGGCGCAGTGTTTGCATTATCGGTTCTTGGCGTGACAGGACTGATTATCGACGCGCGCCACCCGGCGAAGCCGCGTCGAATAGAAGAGTAAAGGCTCGAGCGTGTACTTTCTTGAAGCACGCTAGTATGTACGCATGATTGCTGTGCATGCACGTTACCGTGGTCGCGAAAAAGGTCGCGCCGCGTTCGTCGAGTCCTCGGCTCACGCGCTCTCGACGCTTCCGGGTGTTTCGCCGTTCGAAGTCATTGGCGTTGAGGATATCCGCACAACAGTGGATGGGCCGGAGACGGCACTTAACCTCATTATGGCGCTGCTGTCAGATGGTAATTGGGCTGTCGGCCTGGGAATCACGCGCAGGCGACGTGCAGAGTTTGCCGCCACTGAGGCTGTCGGCACACGTGCAGCGCAAGTGAAAGTTATCACGGATGCTCATGCGCCTGACACCGAGGCAGAAGACATCTCAGCGACGTTTGCCCTGCTGGCGCACATTCTGCATAAGCGAACGTTTGAAGGCCGCGAAGCCACATCGCTCGTGCGCTCTGGGCTCAACCAAAATGAAGCCGCAGCGCAACTAGGTATTTCTAAACAGGCAATGAGCCAGCGCCTGCAGGCCGCCGGGTGGCAGGCCGAGCAGGCTGGCTGGAAACTCGCGCTACACCTTATGCGTCGCGCGAGTCATTAGATTCAATTGCCCGGTGTTCGCCCTTTTGGGCAACTTGCGGCGTTTCGGTTGGGGTAGAGACTTCGTCGAATGCGCTTGTTGGATCCGGGTCGTCGACGTGCTTGTTCGCGACGGCACGCGCCTCTGCAAGTGCCCGAGCAAGTTCGGGATCAGTGGAGGTATCAAACCACTGGTCCGTGCTGTCGTCTTCGCCGGCCATAGCGCGCGTTTGTGAATCTGCACGCTGGGGTTCGTAGCGGAACACTCCGTCGCTGTCCTTGCCAGCGAACGCCTTGGCGAACTGCTCCAAAGAATCGCCAAAGCTGTTCGGAATCATCCACATCGTTGATGCTTCATTGGCCGCGATCTTAGGCAGCTTCTCCAGGTACTGGTACGCAAGCATCTCCGGCGTCACCTCTGAGGACTTGATCGCCGCGTTGACTTTCTGAATGGCTCGCGCTTCACCTTGCGACTCAAGATATTTCGCCGCACGCTCGCCTTCCGCGCGTAGAATCATCGCCTGGCGCTCAGCTTCAGCCGCGAGAATAGCAGCGTGCTTCTCGCCTTCAGCAGAGAGGATTCGTGCCTGCTTTTCACCTTCGGCAGTCTTGATGTCCGACTCGCGCTTACCTTCGGCGGTAAGGATCATGGCGCGCTTTTCGCGGTCGGCTTTCATCTGCATTTCCATCGATTGCTGAATAGATGGTGGCGGATCAATCGCTTTCAGCTCAACGCGGCTAATACGCAGTCCCCACTTGGCGGTAGCAGCGTCAAGCTCACCCCTCAGACGCCTGTTAATAGTTTCTCTCGAGGTTAGCGTTTCCTCAAGTGTCATCCCGCCGACGACATCACGCAACGTCGCGACGGATATTTGCTCAACACCTACCAAGTAATTATCGACGCCGTAAATAGCCTTTGCCGGATCGTTAATCTGAAACGTCACCACAATATCAATTGCGACGGTGAGGTTGTCCTGCGTAATTACTGCTTGCGGAGGAAACGAAACGACCCTCTCGCGCGTATCAACGCGCGCTCTAACACGATCAATAAACGGCACCAGTAGTGTTAGCCCACCGGAAACGGTCCGTGTATAGGACCCCAGACGTTCAATAACTGCTGACTCACCTTGCGGGATTAGCTTCACAGATGCGAGCAGCACCGCGATTACCAAGATGAGCAGCAGCCCCAGTATTACCAAGGCCATTATGGCGACTCCTTCCATACGACGGCGATTGGGCCGTCAATATCTGAAACGATGACTGTGGAACCAGACTTAATGGTGTGGCTTGGATCAATTGCTCTCGCGGACCAAAGCGATCCGTCCAGTTGAATCTGACCGCTGCTCGGCGTGATCTCCTCAACCACTTGTGCACTCGCGCCAATGAGTGATTGGCCAAGCTCCCCCACCGCAGATGGGCGGCGCAAGCGCCTGTGCAAGTAAGGCCGGAGGAGGAACCAGAAACCGGCCGAAGCAACTACAAACGCCCCGATTTCAACCCCCAAAGGCACCCCGGCAAGCGCAATAGCAGACGTAGTAAGCGCCCCTGCTGCAATCATGAGGAACGTGAACTCCCCTACGGCGAGTTCAGCAACTGCGAATGCTACGGCAATGCCTAGCCAAATAAGACTACCCACGGCTTCACTATACAAAAACGATTCGGTCAGCAGTCGGATTTCTTAAGCTGCGGATTGGTGACAAAATCCACGAGTCGCTCAACTGCGCCGATAAGGGTGGAATCAAGATCTCGGTATGTCTCGACAGCATCGTAGACACGCCGCCAGCCATCCTTCGGGCTGCCCCACCCGGCACGTTGGCAAACCCCTGTCTTCCAATCCTCTCCGTAAGGCACCTTTGGCCAGTTCTTCAACCCAACTCGTTCCGGCTTTACGGCTTCCCAAATGTCGATGTATGGGTGGCCTGTGACAAGTACGTGTGGGCCTACCCCCTCGACGAGGCGGGACTCTTTTGTGCCGTCGATGAGGTGGTCAGCAAGCACACCGATGCGTCGCCCCGGTCCCGGGTGGAACTCCTCCAGCCTGTCGCTCAAGTTGTCAAGCCCCTCAAGATACTCAACGACGACACCTTCGACTTTGAGGTCGTGCCCCCATACCTTCTGTACGATAGCGGCGTCGTGAATACCTTCCACCCAAATACGGCTAGGCTGCGCAACTTTCGCTTTCGCGTTAACTACTTCTCGTGAACCGGAGTTTGAGCGGGTGCTCGATTCCTGCTGCGGAGCGACATAGCGGTGTAAGGAGACTCGCTGTCCCTCTACTTCGAAGGCTCCGGGAAGCATCTTAAAAAGGCGTTGTTGTCCGTGCCTGTCCTCGAGACGAACGAAATCACCGTCGTACGTACGCTCAAAACCAACTACGGCTCCCACGAATTCGTCGCCCACAATCTCGACGATGATGCCTGGCTCTGCGGGGATGCTGGGATACTTGGGCTTCTTGTTGCGCGAATGCCCTTGGAAAATATCTCCGCTGTAACGATTATCCGGTGTCATAGTGGCACTAGTCTATCGGTTACCATCAGACGAATGAATCTTCGCGCGCATGTTTACTCGCCACTGCAAAACACTGCGGTGTGGATCGCAGCGTGGTTGTATCACGTGACGTCGACAGACGAAACGCTCGCAGCACTTGACGAGCTCGGTGGAGGCCACCATTATGGCACCGGTGGGGGCGTAGAATTGCTCACCGAAATTCGCAGGGTAGCTAATCTTGAGTCCCGCGAGCCGGTCGTGCGGCTAGTCCTAGGTGGAGCGGGCGACACTCCTGCTCTGTGGGCTCATACAGCAGCGGCGGAAGCAATGACGGATGCAGGAGCCTTGATCATCATCGGGGCAGAAGGGCTCTATCACATTCTCATTCCGAGCTTCGAAACAGACGGCGTGCACTGGCGTTGGTTCGAGGATTATCGACGCCCACCCGAACCAGACTGGCTATCTCCTGGTGAGGCCGACCAAATGCTGAGAAGCGCAACAGATCAAGCTGCGATGATGATTGAGGCCGTCGCCCAGCCCAACGAAACGCTGTCCTCACCCCGACTGACGGTCGGCCATATCACCGATTTCTATGACACCCCAGGATTGCCAATTGCCACCACGCCAAGGGCAGCGCAGATTTTTGCGCGCGCGGATAGAGTCTCGGCGATCGTTGAGACGGTGACAGATCGGCTGGGAGATCACTCTTTTGATCAGCACTTGCTCGTATTGGGAAGGAGCATCCGAAGAGCGCGAACAGCAGGCGTTGCGGAAGCCGTTCGCGATTTTCGGGCTACTCGGTAACGCGCGGACGAATCGGAGCGCAGCAATCAGTGTGGCAAGGAACACCATTTTCGGTGCAGCCCTGCACCGAAATCGTGGACAGCGTAGGAGGCGTCGTGCCGCGGCTAATGCATTCTGCAATGTCAACGATCATCGATGCGAACCGCGGCTCGAGACCGATAGTCGGGACCCTGGTGAATTCAACGCCGAGCTTGTCGCACTCAGCCTTCAATTCGGTATCGAGATCCCACACAACCTCCATATGGTCAGTCAAGAACCCGATCGGCACGCAAACGATGTGAGTGACTCCCTGTTGATGGAGCTCCTTGACGCGGTCGATAATATCGGGCTCTAGCCACGGAGTCTGCGGGTTGCCGGAACGCGATTGCCAAACGTTTTCGTAAGTCTCTACTCCTGCATGCTCGGCGACGAGGCGCGAAGCCTCAAGGACCTGTCGCGAGTAAAGATGTGCGTCCTCGTGGCCGCCAGCGGCGGCATCTGCAGCTGTGGGAATTGAGTGCGCCGAGAAGAGGATCCGGGTCGTTCGCAAAGCCTTGTCATCAAGTGACTCCATTGCTTGCTTCAACGAATCACCCATGAGCCGGACAAACGTTGGGTGCCCGTAGAACTGCCACAGTTTTGTGAAATGCAGCTCAGGGTGTGTCTGGTGCAACCGAGCAATATCCTCATCATACTGACGGCAAGCGGAGTAACCGCCCCAAGCGCTCGTAGCGAAAACAAGGATGTTCCGATGCCCAGCTTCTGAGATTTCGCGTGCGGTATCTTCCGCGAAAGGATGCCAATTCCGATTTCCGAAATAGACCGGAAGATTATGCCCCCGCCTACTCAGCTCGGCACGAAGCTGCTCGATGATTTCTAGATTTTGGCCATTAATTGGGCTCACTCCACCGAAGTGGAAATAGTGCTCACCAACTACTTTCAACCGCTCTTTCGGGATGCCCCTGCCGCGTGTGACATTTTCGAGGAATGGAATTACTTCGTCCTCCCCTTCTGGTCCACCGAAAGAGAGCACGAGCAACGCATCGAAATTTTTGAATGCCATGGGGAATGATTCTAATGAACTAAAGCAGACGGACTGCATTCGCTGACATACCAGACCAACGAACTGGAGCAATCTGAACATTCTGGCCAGCTTGGGGAGCCTCGATCATCATGCCGTCGCCGAGGTAAATTGCCACGTGCTGACTGCCGCCAGGGCCCCAGAACAAGAGATCGCCACGTTGTGCTTCACTCGGCGCAACTGGAGTTCCTCGCTGGTACTGGTAGCCCGTGTAGTGCGGCAGCGAAATTCCTACGCCAGCAAAGGCGTAGAGTACAAGCCCAGAGCAATCGAATCCAGACATGCTCCCGCCATTCACACCCACGGTTGGACCATTCGCGTCACCACCGCCCCAAACATACGGCGTACCGATCATCGCTTCGGCACGTGCGATTACTGTCTCTACAGACGAGGAATTTGCCGACGGTGCTAAGGCAGACCGAACTTCATTCGTAATCGACTCGAAAGTGCCAACTGCAGGAACGACCTGCGACAGATCGGAAGTAGCAGAGTCAGGCTGACCAGCGGAGGAATCAGCAGCCAGAACACTATTTAGCCCCTGTGCGAAAGCAGCAATGACGTCACTTGTGCTCGAGCCTCCATAGGGGTTCGCTGTTTCGCTGTGATCAGGCTGAGAGGAACCAACGAGGGCTTCAGAAGCGACGATGGTTGCCGCTTGGGTCAGCAAGTCAGTGACATCGCTCCCCTCGGAGTACTCGAGCCGCGGCGTATCTGCCTGGTTGGAGACCTCCACATATCCACCTGTACGCTGCGCCGTATTCACGGCTTGTACTAGTGCTTGTTCATTTGAAACCTCAGCTCCGGGGGCAATTTCGTTCATTCGTTCTTCGACGGCGTCAAGAAGCTCAGGCGAAACCTCATACGTTTCAGCTGGAGTCTCCTGAACCTCAGCTGACTGCGGCGCAGGGTTATTTGAGATGCCACGTTCCTGCGCGACGTCGCTCTCGATGCTGTTCAACTCCGCAGATGCAGCCTCGCGCTGCTCAATGACATCGTCTAGTTGTGAAGACAGAGAGGCAAGCTCATCACGCGTAGCGGATTCTGCGGCCGCAGCTTCGTCCGCAGCCTGCTGCGCAACTTCACTGGCCTGGCGCTGCAGAGATTCATCGTTCGCAGCCTCGAGGCGTGCTTGCTCAACTTCGGCGAGCTTTTGCTGTTTTTCCTCGCTTCGTTGGCGGAGAAAGAGTGAACGGTCAAGTACATCCTTTTGCGATTGCTCTCCACCGAGTGCCTGAATCGGGCTTCCACCAGCGGAGTTGCGATACTGCGACCGAGTCACTGCGGATAGCTCAGCACGAGCTTTCTCAACTGCCGCCTGCGATTCCTCCAGACGACGCTTCGCCTCCTCAGCACCGCGGCGTGCCTGCTCAGAACGAGACTGAGCATCATGGAGGTCTACAAAAGCACGATTTGCCGCTTCCCGCAGCTGACCAATTTTCAGGTCTAGTTCGGCGATCTCAGCTTGCGATGCTGAAAGCTTGGCTACTAGAGCAGACGCAGTTGACTGCGCTGCGGGAGCAGCAACAGCAGGGCCCACAGGAGAGCTCAATGAAAAAGCCAACGCGAAACTGGTTGAACAAGCAAGGGTGCTGGACCAAACCTGGCGAGCACGCGTTCGCGTGCTCTTCGACGGGGTAACCACGAAGGTGCTCCTCACGCCGCACCCAACATCAACTCATGCAAAGTCTCACGCCGGGCAAGCAAGCGAGTGACTAGCTCGCTGTCAGGCAAACCCGACCTGTGAAGACTCCGCGTGCTGAGACGAGTACGGCTCTGTTAAATCGACTACTGAAAACAACCTCACGGTTGTGTACGACGCAAACATAGACGTGGTTTGACTGGACCACACGTGTCAAAAGTCAGTGCAACTTCCTTGACTAGAGGAAAGCTCTGGCACGTTTGCAACACACCTCAGCTCATGAGGCAACAAACAAACCATACGACACTTAACTGATTTGTTACACAAACTTTATCTTCAGTAACAGAAGTTAAGGATTTTCACTTGACGACGAGAGCTCTAACCTTGGATTATGTAGGCACAAAAGTGGCAGTGTGATTATTGTCACTTAAAAGTCGCTAATCGAAACGTCAAGGCTCTACGCCTGACGCCAATTCTGGATAGCGGTGGCTCCACACGTGACGATGAGGACTACTGCAACCGCAATCAATACCGAAATCCAATCAAGCTGCCTAGAGGATGCCTCTTGCAGAAACTGCGCCACCCCATCTTCGTAGCTTGAGGCCCGTACAGAGGCGAGCTGGCCAGCCTCGATTGAGGACCGTGGAAACTTTTCTGATGTAGCAATGGCGACATCGGGCGTTCGGATATAGATAGTTTCGATTCCGGTGGCAAGATTGAGGTCTTGCGCCAGATCTCTTAACTCAGGAAGGCGGGGAGGCGTCGAGTCGAGAAAAACGAGCCCCACATTAAGGCCAGAATGATCATGCGCGCTCGACAAGGTGGAAGATAGTGACTGTTCCAGGCTGCCGGTGCCTTCATTGGCAGTCTCGAATGCGATACCGTCAATATTGAGCTGATCTACAAGGCTATCGAATCGTGGGTCTGGATTTTGGTATTGCATGTCGCGGCTACATTCCTCTGTGGTCGATGGGCCCCTCATTCTATCCTGTATGGCGATAATCACCTTGTACTCCCCCGTACAGTTCGCCTTAACTGCGGAGATTGTTGGGTTGTGCCCCAAATGGGGGGTTTAGCTCCATTTTTTCTCAAATCTTCCCTGTTGGACAACAAACATTACATCCGTACTGTTATCATTGCTACGCATAGGCGGTTAATCGCATATCTTTGAGGTTGACCGTTTGGACCTTGTTCCAATTTATCTGGTTTACGACGAGAAACGGAGCTTACTGTGACCGAAAGCAAGAACTCCTTTAACGCCAAGAAGTCGCTTCAGGTCGGCGAGAAGTCTTATGACTACTTCGCACTTGATGCGGTTGAAGGCATGGAGAAACTTCCATACTCCCTCAAGGTTCTTGGTGAAAACCTCCTCCGCACTGAGGATGGCAAGAACGTGACCAAGAAACACATCGAGGCTATTGCGAACTGGGATCCAGATGCCGAGCCATCTGTAGAAATTCAGTTCACCCCTGCCCGCGTCCTTATGCAGGACTTTACCGGTGTTCCTTGTGTCGTGGACCTGGCCACCATGCGTGAGGCAGTTTCCACACTCGGCGGTGATCCTGATCAGGTCAACCCGCTGAACCCAGCCGAGATGGTCATCGACCACTCTGTGATCATCGAGGCGTTCGGTTCCACCAACGCTCTCGACAAGAACGTCGCAATCGAGTACCAACGCAACGAGGAGCGCTACCAGTTCCTGCGTTGGGGTGCTGAGAACTTCTCGAACTTCCGCGTTGTGCCACCGGGGACCGGTATCGTTCACCAGGTCAACATTGAGTACCTCTCCCGTGTTGTATTCGATAACGATGGCGTTGCATACCCAGACACCTGTATTGGTACCGACTCCCACACCACCATGGAAAATGGCCTTGGCATCCTGGGCTGGGGCGTTGGCGGTATTGAGGCTGAGGCTGCAATGCTTGGCCAGCCAGTTTCGATGTTGATCCCACGCGTTGTCGGATTCAAGCTCACCGGTGAGATTCCTGCCGGCGTCACCGCTACCGATGTTGTGTTGACGATTACCGAGATGCTGCGCGAGCATGGCGTGGTTCAGAAGTTCGTCGAGTTCTACGGCAATGGTGTAAAGCAGATCCCGCTTGCAAACCGTGCGACGATCGGCAACATGTCGCCTGAGTTCGGCTCCACCTGTGCGATCTTCCCAATCGATGAAGAGACCATCAACTATCTGCACCTCACCGGTCGTTCCCAGGAGGACATCGACCGTGTGGAGGCATACGCGAAGGCTCAGGGCATGTGGCTTGAGCAGGACGCTCCAGAGGCGAAGTACTCCGAATACTTGGAGCTTGATCTCTCAACGGTCGTTCCGTCTATCGCTGGCCCGAAGCGTCCGCAGGACCGCATCCTCCTGTCCGAATCCAAGGACACCTTCCGTAAGCAGCTGCCGGACTACAACGATGCTGGCAACGAGACCTTTGAGCCAGTTCGTGCGGCGAAGGTTGAGACAGTTGACTTCAATCAGTCCTGGCCTGCAAATGGAGAATCTGCAGCGGTCGGCGCAGAGGGTCGTGCTTCGAAGCCCGTTATCGTTGAGTCGCCGCAGGGTGGCGAGTACACCCTGGATCACGGCATGGTTGCGATTGCAGCTATTACTTCCTGCACCAACACTTCCAACCCATCGGTCATGGTTGGCGCTGCTCTGCTCGCACGCAAGGCTGCGGAAAAGGGTCTGAAGGCGAAGCCATGGGTTAAGACAATCATGGCACCGGGTTCCCAGGTTGTCGACGGCTACTACGAACGCGCCGATCTCTGGAAGGATCTCGAGGCTGTTGGCTTCTACCTCACCGGCTTCGGCTGTGCATCCTGCATCGGTAACTCTGGTCCTCTGCCAACAGAGGTCTCCGACGCTATCAACGAGTACGACCTGACCGCGACCGCAGTCCTGTCTGGCAACCGTAACTTCGAGGGCCGCATTTCTCCTGACGTCAAGATGAACTACTTGGCTTCGCCTCTGCTCGTCATCGCCTACTCCATCGCTGGCACGATGGACTTCGATTTCGAGACCCAGCCACTCGGCCAGGACCAGGATGGCAACGACGTCTTCCTGAAGGATGTATGGCCATCAACTGAGGAGATTGAATCCACCATTGCTGGCACAATCTCCCGTGAGATGTACGAGGCTGACTACGCCGACGTCTTCAAAGGTGACAAGCAGTGGCAGGATCTGGATATCCCAACCGGCAAGACATTCGAGTGGAACGACGATTCCACGTACATCCGCAAGGCCCCGTACTTTGATGGAATGCCAGCTGAGCCAAACGACGTTTCGGACATCGATGGTGCTCGCGTCCTTGCCAAGTTGGGTGACTCTGTAACGACGGACCACATCTCCCCTGCTTCGTCCATCAAGCCAGGTACGCCGGCAGCAAACTACCTCGATGCAAACGGCGTCAAGCGCCAGGACTACAACTCCTTCGGCTCACGTCGTGGTAACCACGAGGTCATGGTTCGCGGTACCTTTGCCAACATCCGTCTCCGCAACGAGCTTGTTGAAGACGCTGGTGGCTACACTCGCGACTTCACCCAGGAAGGTGCACCGCAGGCATTCATCTACGATGCTGCACAGAACTACCAGGCCGCTGGTATTCCGCTTGTCGTCCTGGCAGGCAAGGAATACGGCACTGGTTCTTCCCGCGACTGGGCCGCAAAGGGCACGAAGCTGCTCGGCGTCCGCGCTGTCATCGCTGAGTCCTTCGAGCGTATTCACCGTTCGAACCTCATCGGCATGGGCGTGCTTCCACTGCAGTTCCCAGAAGGAAAGTCTCACGCATCGCTCGGGCTCGACGGTACAGAGACGATCTCCATTAGCGGCATCACAGCGTTCAATGAGAACGGAACGATCCCTGAGACCGTCCGTGTATCCGCAACGAAGGATTCCGGCGAGACCGTAGAATTCGACGCTGTAGTCCGCGTAGATACACCAGGTGAGGCTGAATACTACCGTCACGGCGGTATTTTGCAGTACGTTCTTCGCCAGATGGTCAAGAACTAACACCGTAGTTACGTAACACGCTTGAGGGGTCTCCGCGGTATGTGGTGACCCCTTAAGTCTTTCTTTTTCTCCAATGCAATTATTAAGTAGCTCGAAAGGTTGGGCGCCTGACTATGCCGATCATTAGTGATGCAGAGCTCGCGCGGCGTCGCAAAGAAATCTTGGATGCGTCGAGAGCATGCTTCGCCAAGTATGGGTTTGAAGGAGCTACCGTAGCTCGTTTGGAAAAGGCCACTGGCAAAACGCGTGGTGCTATTTTTCATCACTTCGTAGACAAGGAAACGTTGTTTCTCGCCATCGCCAGCGAGGACGCTGAACGCCAAGCTGAGGTAGTTAGCCGACAGGGGCTCGTAGAAGTTATGCACGACCTCTTGCAACATCCGGAAGAAAATGACTGGTTCGTGACGCGTTCTGAGATTGTTCGAAAGCTCCGCACGGATCCTGCATTTGAGGCTCGGTGGAGGAAGCACCAGGAAGTACTTGATGAGGCCGTGCGGAAAAGGCTGGAATCGAATACGGCGATGCGGCAAGATGTGCCAATTGAAGTAATGCAGACCTATCTAGAGACAGTTCTGGAAGGGTTCATAATCAAATTGGCCGCAGGTGAGCCACCAGAGCAGCTGGAAGCAATGCTAGACGTTGTCGAGCAGTCTGTTCGATCTTCAGTTTCTAGCTAGCTACCGGGCGATATAGACTGTTCGTCATGTCTAAGTTGCTTATGGTGTCGCTGCGAAATGGTGAGATCGGTGCTGACGTTGCTCACGCCGAGTACAACGACGTACTCAAAGCGACGAAGATGGATCAGACAGCTATAGAGCTCTGTCATATCTCTGACGAGCACGCCCAGCTGAAGTCACTGGATTCAGTTGAAGGCGTGATCGTTGGAGGCTGCTCTTTAAACGTTTCAGATGCACATACCTCAGCGTGGGCGCAGCATGTAGATGCTGTGCTCACTGAGGTTGTGGAATCTGGAAAACCCGTGTTCTTCGTTTGTTTCGGAACGAGCTGGCTGGTGCACTACCTCGGAGGAAACATCGTTCACACGCATCCAGAGGACTCTGGCCCGACACAGGTCTCGCTCTCAGACGCCGGTAAACGTGACGTACTGCTTCAGGGGTTCCCCGGAAATTTCACAGCGCTGACCGGACATACCGAGAATCCTGACGAGTCCACCCTCCCGCCCTCACTTGAGATATTGGCAGTTGGGAATAGTTGTCCGGTTCAGATGATTCGGTACGGTGATCATGTTTGGGCGACGCAATTTCATGCGGAGATGGATGCCAAAGCAATGCAGACTCGAATGGACTTCTTCGCTAACTATGGGTACTTCTCTCCGGAAGACTACGACAAGATCGTAAAGGGGCTGCCTCTTCACGATGTTTCGTGGGCAAACAGAATTTTACAATCATTTACGCAATACTGCGTGGGTTGAGTAGGAACAACTTGTTTCTGGTAGCTAGAATTCCTACTTATGCATGCAATCATCACAACCACAGGTAAAGACCGTGTAGGCATCATCGCAGGAGTTGCGATCGCCGCGGCTGAGGTAAACCTCAATATCGTAGACGTTTCCCAAACTCTCATGGATGACTTCTTCACCATGATCATGCGTGTGGAACTTCCCGAAGGCGATGTAAACATGGAATCACTGCAAACTCACCTTTCAGCAGCTGGTGAATCTTTGGGGGTCATTGTTCGGATCCAGTCCGAGGACCTTTTCACCGCCATGAACGAAATCTAGGGAGGGGTTGCTGTGGCTGTTGATTTTGATTTCAAGTCCCAACACATTCTTGACGTCATCAAGATGATTGAGGACTACCGGCTGGACATTCGTACTGTAACAATGGGAATCTCACTCATCGGTTGTACACGTCCCACTATGGATGCAACGTGCCAGGCGGTCTACGACAGAGTGACGACGAAGGCAGCCCGTCTGGTAGAAGTTTGCCAGGACATTGAACGCGAACTCGGTATTCCCATTGTGAACAAGCGAGTCTCCGTTTCTCCCATTGCTTTGGTCGCAGCTGGGGTGGACGGCAATCCGGTCGACATTGCAAAAGCGCTTGACAAAGCGGCGGGTGAGCTGGGAGTCAACTTCGTAGGTGGTTACTCGGCGCTCGTTGAAAAGGGGGCAACCACCTCTGATATGCGTCTCATCGAGTCCATTCCGGAGGCATTGACCGTCACGGAGAACGTGTGTGGCTCGGTGAACATCGCTACTTCCCGTGCTGGTATCAACATGGATGCTGTCGCGAAGATGGGGCGCGTCGTGAAAGAGGCAGCGGAGCTGACCAAAGACCGTTCTTCGATTGCGTGCGCAAAGCTTGTTGTGTTCGCAAATGCTGTGGGTGATAACCCATTTATGGCCGGAGCGTTCCATGGCATTGAGGAGCCTGACGCGGTTGTTTCAGTTGGTGTATCAGGCCCTGGTGTCGTCGACAATGCGATCCAGCGGCTCGGAAAAGCCAGCTTGAACGAGGTAGCTGAAGAGATCAAGAAGGCTGCGTTCAAGATCACCCGCGCAGGCCAGCTGGTTGGCAACCTTGCTTCAGAACGTCTCGGAGTGCCATTTGGCATCGTCGATCTCTCCTTGGCACCGACCGCTGAAGTTGGTGACTCCGTTGCGCATATCCTCGAACACATGGGGCTAGAGCAGGTTGGCACGCACGGCACGACGGCTGCGCTCGCGCTTCTTAACGACGCCGTCAAAAAAGGCGGCATGATGGCCTGCTCCCGTGTCGGAGGGCTTTCTGGATCCTTTATTCCGGTTTCGGAAGATAAGGGCATGATCGACGCGGTCCGCGCTGGATCCATCAGTATGGACAAGCTCGAAGCGATGACGTCGATCTGCTCTGTCGGGTTTGACATGATCGCCATCCCCGGCGACACCTCGGCGGAAACGATCGCGGGGATGATCGCTGATGAGGCTGCAATCGGCGTCATGAACCATAAGACCACCGCAGCGCGCCTCATCCCCGTACCGGGCACCAAGCCGGGCGACGAGGTGAACTTCGGTGGCCTCCTCGGCTACGCCCCTGTAATCGAGGTAGGTACAAAACAAAATACGGAGTTTATTCAGCGCGGTGGCTTCATCCCTGCGCCGGTCCACGGGTTCCGGAATTAAACACCCCAGCGGTGGGGCTTACTTCCTCCCGAAGAGGAAGTAAGCAATCCATCCAAACATATTCACGCCGCCCACGGCAGGGCCCCATACCCACTTCGAGCCGCGGATTTTCCGGTTATCAGTCCTGGCCAAATGAACTAGCGCCGTAATTTTGCCCAGTAAATCGATGGAGGCGAGCGATGCAATGAGCCTGCGCTCCTGCGCGGACATGCCGCTCCAGCTATTACGTACGTCAAGTAACAGTGTTTCGAATCGTGTCGTATTCACGACCTCCACGTTACACTGAGTCGACTACGCCAATTCGACGATCTCCATATACTCGTCGCTCCACAGGTCTTCATCGCCTTCAGGCATGATGATCACTCGCTCTGGCTCGAGTGCTTCGACAGCTCCAGGGTCGTGCGTGACGAGAACGACAGCGCCGGTATAGGTTTTCAGCGCATCCAATACTTGCTGTCGGGACTGCGGATCCAAGTTGTTTGTCGGCTCGTCAAGAAGAAGGACATTTGCGCGCGAGGAAACGAGCGTTGCCAGCGCTAACCTCGTTTTCTCACCACCAGACAGTGTTCCAGCTGGCTGGTCTAGCTTGTCTCCCGAGAACATGAACGCCCCGAGTAGACCGCGTAGATCCTGCTGCCCTGCATCGGGGCAGGCTTCGATCGTGTTCTCCCAGACTGTTTTGTTACCGTCGATCGTGTCGTGCTCCTGGGCGAAGTACCCGATCTTGAGGCCATGCCCTGACACGATTCCGCCTTCCCCATCCGTGCGTTCAACGCCAGCAAGTAACTTGAGCAGCGTCGTCTTGCCTGCACCATTGGTGCCAAGCACTACAACTCGGGATCCTTTATCAACAGCTAGATCGACGCCAGCGAACACTTCGAGGGAGCCATACATTTTGGTAAGGCCCTTGCCAAACAAGGGTGTCTTGCCGCATGGTGCTGGCTTCGGAAAGGAAATAGACGCTACTTTATCCGCTACACGAATGTCATCAAGCTCACCCATCATGCGCTCAGCGCGAGCAAGCATCTGTTTAGCAGCTGCAGCCTTCGTCGCCTTCGCTCCGAGTTTGGCCGCTTGTTTTTGCAGTGCGGAAGCTTTCTTTTCCGCATTAGCGCGTTCACGGCGGCGTCGTGCTTCATCGAGTGCCCTGGCATCCTGGTACTTCTTGAAGCCCATGTTGTAGACATCAGCCTCAGCGCGCACTGCATCAAGGAACCAAATCTTATTGCATACTGCCTCAAGCAACTCAACATCGTGCGAAATCATGATCAAGCCACCATCGTGCTTGCTCAAGAACGAACGCAGCCATGTAATAGAGTCCGCGTCGAGGTGGTTAGTGGGCTCGTCGAGAAGCAGTGTGGTTTGGGACTTTCCAGAACCCGCCCGAGAGGCGAAAAGGATCTGTGCCAACTCCACGCGACGGCGTTGACCACCGCTGAGGGTACTGAGCTGTTGGTCGAGCACTCGTGCTGGAAGCCCGAGGTTGTCACATATCTGCGCAGCCTCTGCGTTCGCCTCGTAACCGCCTAGCGCGTGGTACTGCTCTTCGAGCCGGGAAAACTTCTCGATTGCTTTATCACGGGTCGCACCATCTGACTCTTCCATGATGGAACGCTGCCGATCCATCGAGCGTTGGATCTGATCAAGGCCTCGCGCCGAAAGAACGCGATCTCGGGCACTCTGCTCGATATTGCCTTCTTTGGAGTCTTGTGGCAGGTATCCGATCTCGCCAGTACGAGTAACCGTGCCCGCGTAGGGTTCTGTTTCTCCTGCGAGGATTCGCATCGTAGTGGTCTTCCCGGCACCATTTCGGCCGACGAGACCGATCCTGTCACCAGGTTGAACACGGAGATGCTGCCCAGGCGCTTCGAGAAGCGTCCGGGCTCCTACACGGACTTCGAGATCATTAGTAACAATCACAAAGGGTTACTCTACAAGGCCGCGTGAGTAGACGAAAACGTGGTCTAAACAGCGAAACCTAGTGCACGCAACTGCTCGCGCCCTTCTTCCGTAATCATCTGCGGTCCCCATGGTGGCATCCACACCCAATTGATGACGACTTCATCACACACAGTATTCGTCGTGATAGCGTGATCAGCTTGTTCTTCGATGACATCGGTAAGCGGGCAAGCCGGCGAAGTCAACGTCATGTTGACGACTGCTCGGTGGACATTATCGTTAGTTTCTACCCACACGTCATAGACAAGTCCAAGGTCAACAACATTGATACCCAACTCGGGGTCAATGACGTCGTGTAGGTACTCCTCTACTTCACCACAGATTTTGAGCTGTTCCTCGGTCTGTGCTGGCCGCTCGTCGCCATCGCCAAGGTTCGAAGTGTGATCGTTATCCACCATATTTTCGCCTTTCTATTTGTCTAACGCCTCGGACGTGGCGGCTTCAAATGCTTTCCAGCCCAACAACGCACACTTGACGCGAGCTGGGAACTTAGAAACACCTGCGAACGCAATGCCATCGCCGATGGCTTCCGGATCCCCTTCTTTGGTCCCGCGAGAGGTGATCATTTCCTCAAACGAGTGCAACTTTTCCATCGCATCCGCAACAGGTAGCCCCACCAGTTCTTCTGTCATCACACTGGTTGAGGCTTGGGAGATCGAGCAACCTTGAGCATCGTAAGAGACGTCTTCAACCGTCTTTCCGTCGGCAGACAGGTGCACACGCAGCGTCAGCTCATCACCGCAAGATGGGTTGACGTGGTGTACCTCCGCTTCGTACGGTTCGCGCAGCCCCTTATGCCGTGGGTTCTTGTAATGGTCCAAGATCACTTCTTGGTACATAGACTCTAGGTTCATCGTCTAGGAATCCTCCTCGACTCCGAAGAAGCGGCGCGCTTCGCGAATGGCTTCAACCAAGGCGTCTACTTCCTCTTTGGTGTTGTACAGGTAGAAACTTGCTCGAGAGGTTGCCTGCACCTCGAGTTCTCTGTGAGCGGGCCACGCGCAGTGGTGGCCGGTGCGGATAGCAACACCGTGAGCATCAAGCACCTGTCCTAAATCATGCGGATGCACGCCATCGACGGTAAAAGCGATCGCACCGCCGCGCTGTTCAGCCACCGCAGGACCAGCGATAACTAATCCTGGAATCTCTTGCATTCGTTCCAGGGCATACTCCGTCAACATATGCTCGTGGCGTTGGACATTTTCCATTCCGATGGATTCCAAGAACTCGACGGCAGCACCAAGGCCAACGACCTGGCTTGTCATCTGCGTGCCAGCTTCGAACCGTTGGGGCGTCGGCGCATACGTCGAAGAGTCCATCTTGACGATCTCGATCATGGATCCACCTGTCAAAAATGGTGGAAGTTCCCTGAAGATCGACTTTCTCGCGTATACGGCGCCCACACCAGAAGGTCCACACATCTTATGCCCTGAGAACGCTGCAAAGTCGACGTCAAGCTCGTGAAAGTTAACAGGCATATGCGGAACAGATTGGCACGCATCAAGGACCGTGAGTGCTCCTACTGCGCGAGCACGCCTCACGATTTCATCGACGTCCGCTACTGCACCAGTTACGTTTGATTGGTGCGTGAACGCAACAACTTTTACAGTATCGTCGAGTTCCAAGCTGTCAAGGTCGATGCGTCCATCAGCAGTCATCGAGTACCACTTGAGCGTTGCTCCAGTGCGGCGGGCCAGTTCTTGCCAAGGCACGAGGTTCGCGTGGTGCTCCAGTTCAGTGACAACAATCGTGTCTCCGCGTTTGATCTGGTGCTTACCGGCACGATCATCACCAAGAACATATGCGACGAGGTTCAGAGCCTCAGTAGCGTTCTTCGTGAATGCAATCTCCTCCCCGTCAGCACCAACAAAGTTAGCGATACGCTCACGGGCAGTTTCATAAGCGTCTGTCGCCTCCTCAGCCAGTTGGTAGGAGCCACGATGGACTGGTGCAAATGTGTTCAGGACGAATTCTTGCTCAGCGTTCCACACAGACTGCGGACGCTGGGACGTAGCCCCGGAGTCCAAATAGACGAGGGGCTTCCCATCGCGCACGGTCCGACTCAGGATCGGGAACTCTGCGCGAATCGCGTCTGTGTTCAGTGTTCCATCGGAATGTAAGTATCCCATTAGATGAACTTTTCGTATCCCTCTGCCTCGAGAACATCAGCCAACGAGGCGTCGCCAGTCTGGATGACCTTGCCATCCGAGAAGATGTGAATGAAGTCAGGCTTCACATACTCCAGGATCCGCTTGTAGTGGGTGATCATTAGGACACCGCCGTTGGTTTCTTCCTGGTAGCGGTTGATCCCCTCGGATACGATTCGCAGCGCATCGACGTCAAGGCCGGAGTCCGTTTCGTCCATCACAGCAAACTTCGGCTTGAGCAACGACAACTGCATGACCTCATGTCGCTTCTTCTCACCGCCAGAAAAGCCTTCGTTGACCGAACGCTCAGTGAAGGAAGAGTCCATCTTCAACAAGTCGCGAGCATCATTGAGTTCACGAACCCAATCGCGAAGCTTCGGCGCTTCCCCACGAACAGCAGTCACAGCAGAGCGCATAAAGTTCGAAGAAGAGACGCCCGGCACCTCAACTGGGTACTGCATTGCCAGGAAGAGTCCGGCGCGAGCGCGTTCGTCGATATCCATCTCGAGGATGTTCTCACCATCGAGGAGTACTTCGCCTTCAGTAACTTCGTAGCGTGGATGACCAGCGAGCGTGTAGGCAAGCGTGGACTTACCGGAACCATTCGGCCCCATGATGGCGTGAGTCTCTCCGCCCTTAATAGTGAGGTTTACGCCCTTGAGAATCGGCGTTGGCTCTTGACCTTCCTCGGTCGGCAGGACGTTTGCGTGGAGGTTCTTGATTTCCAGGGTAGACATTGTTTTACTGATTCCTTTTCGTTTTACTGGTTCGTTTGCTCGAGCTCTCCGGCCACACGTGCAACGAGTTCTTCACGGAGGTCTTCGAGCGGGACCTGATTGAGGACCTCGTTAAAGAATCCGCGAATGATCAAGCGCGTGGCTTCGTCCTCAGGGATGCCCCTGGACCGGAGATAAAACACTTGCTCGTCATCGAACCGACCAACGGTTGCGGCATGGCCGGCTCCAGCGATTTCACCAGTCTCGATCTCGAGGTTTGGAATTGCGTCAGCGCGAGCACCATCCGTCAAGACCAGGTTCCGGTTCGTTTCATATGTATCTGTGCCGTGCGCGCCTGCGCGAATCAGCACATCACCGACCCAGCAGGTTCGTGCTTCTGGCAGATCCGACGCCTTGTCGCCTTGCAACGCACCCTTGTACAGCACGTTCGACCGGCAGTTCGGAACGCTGTGGTCGACCAGCATACGGTTTTCGATGTACTGACCCGCGTCCGCAAAGTAAACGCCGTTGAGCTCGACGTCTGCCCCCGGAGCTTGGAACTTTACGCGTGGGGTGATGCGCACGATCTCGCCACCGAAAGCTGCGACGTTGTGGCGCAGTACCGAATCGCGCTCCATCAAGATGGACTGTTGACCAATGTGTACTGCGTCCAAGTCCCAGTCCGTATCTACGACTGCGCGTACGTGCGCGCCTGCGCCGATATGCCAATTGACGTTGTCTGCATGCACACCTGTGCCGGTGTACTTGACAACGATGTCAGCCTCTGCATGGGTCCCAACTTCAAAAAGGATCGTTGCAAAGGATGTCACGTCGGCGCCGGCACCAGTGATGGTGACGGTGATGGGCTTGGACAACTTGCTGTTACCAGGCACGGTAATCAAGGTGCCGGTTTTCGCGCTCGACCATGCTTGTGCAGCAACGCGGTCTACGGGCGCGCCGGCTACTTTGAGCTGATCGTCAGCTGCGTCAAGCTCCGTGACGACGACCTCATCTGGCGCATCAATCGTGATCTGGGCGTCAGCCTGTTGCGGGAACTCCCCGTTGTGCAGACCTCGGATGCGGCGAAGTGGAATGAACCGCCAGACTTCGTCACGTCCACGTGGAACGGGAAAATCCTCAACATTGAACGACGAAAACAGATCTCCCTTGTTGTTGTGAGGAGTTGCATTCGATACGGGATTAATCGTTGAAGTCATGGTGATTAGCCCACTGATCCTTCCATTTGCAATTCAATCAGACGGTTGAGCTCCAGGGCGTACTCCATCGGGAGCTCCTTGGCAATAGGCTCGACGAAGCCACGGACAATCATCGCCATAGCTTCTTCTTCGGCAATACCGCGGGACATCAGGTAGAACAGCTGCTCTTCAGAGACCTTGGAGACTTTCGCCTCGTGTCCGAGCGTAACCCGATCGTTCCTAATGTCGTTGTACGGGTAAGTGTCAGAACGAGAAATGTCATCGACAAGCAACGCGTCGCACTCAACGTTCGAGGCGGAATCATGCGCGTTTGCGTTGATCTGTACCAGGCCACGGTAGGCCGCGCGTCCGCCACTGCGCGCAACTGACTTTGAAACGATTGAACTCGAGGTGTGCGGAGCCATGTGTGTCATCTTGGCACCGGTGTCCTGGAACTGTCCTTCACCAGCAAATGCGACGGAAAGCACTTCGCCACGGGCATACTCGCCAGTCATCCAGACTGCTGGGTACTTCATCGTCACCTTTGAACCGATATTGCCGTCGACCCACTCCATCACTGCGCCCTCTTCGGCCTTAGCGCGCTTGGTGACGAGGTTGTAAACGTTGTTCGACCAGTTCTGGATCGTGGTGTACCGGCAGCGGCCACCTTTCTTCACGATGATTTCAACGACCGCGGAGTGAAGCGAGTCGGACTTGTAAATCGGGGCGGTGCATCCTTCTACGTAGTGGACGTAGGCGTCCTCATCAACGATGATGAGCGTGCGCTCGAACTGGCCCATGTTCTCGGTATTAATACGGAAGTATGCCTGGAGCGGGATATCGACGTGGACGCCCGGCGGAACATAGATAAACGAACCGCCTGACCATACTGCCGTATTCAGAGCTGAGAACTTGTTATCGCCAGCGGGGATGACCGAGCCGAAGTACTCCTTAAAGATGTCCTCGTGCTCGCGAAGCGCGGTGTCAGTGTCTACGAAGATGACACCCTTCTTTTCGAGATCCTCACGAATCTGGTGGTAGACAACCTCAGATTCGTACTGCGCAGCAACACCAGCGACTAGGCGCTGCTTTTCTGCCTCAGGAATGCCAAGCTTGTCGTACGTATTCTTAATGTCTTCAGGAAGGTCATCCCAGCTCGTAGCTGGTTGCTCCGTAGAGCGGACATAGTACTTAATGTTGTCAAAGTCGATGCCACTCAGGTCTGCGCCCCAAGTCGGCAGTGGCTTCTTTTCAAAAATGTCCAAAGCCTTGAGGCGCTGTTCCAGCATCCATTCTGGCTCTTCCTTAATGCCAGAAATGTCCTTGACTACCCCAGCGTTAAGACCACGCTTTGCTGCCTGCCCGGCAGCGTCTGGGTCGTGCCACCCGTAGTTGTAGCTACCGATTGACTCGATAATCTCTTCGTCGTTCATTGGTTTCTCTAAACCGGGTGCGGGATTAGCTTTCGTCATTATTTTCCGCTCCTTTCAGATACGTTATTTTTCGGCCCGTGAACAGCAGCGAGTGGAATGTTTGTTGTGCAGACACCATTGCCCTCTGTAATGGAGGCAAGTGGTTGGATGTGTCGGCCTACGATCTTAGCGATCATTTCTTGCTCTGCTTCGCAAATTTCGGAATGCGCAGACGCTACTTGTGACACCGGGCAGTGATGCTGACAAATTTGAATTCCAGTTCCTGCCTGAGTCACCGAGGCAACATAGCCGTGACGCTCTAAAACGGACACGACTTCGAGCACGACTGATTCAAGGTCGCCACTGCTTGATCGCTCCGAAATCGGCTCCACTTCTTCAAGGATGCGTTCAATCCTAGTTTTGGCGAACGCTTTGACTGCTTCATGGCCGCCAAGTTCTTCAAGAGCTTCGATTGCATCAAGCGCCATATTCTCATAGTTGCTACCGAAGCTTTCTCGGCCTTCTTCCGTCAAGCAGTAGTGCTTCGCGGGACGGCCTCGCGGTGGCTCTTCTCCAGCAACCGGCAGTGGCTCACACGTCTCAATGAGTCCAGCCTCAGTGAGCTTATCCAGGTGCCGACGGATACCGGCAGCTGAAATTCCAGTTTGCTCACCAAGTGTTGATGCAGTCACCGGTCCGCTTTTCAGCAAGAGCGCCATCACTCGCTTGCGAGTGCCACCGTCAACTGACCGCGCTTGGTTCAGCACTGGCTCACCTCGCTTCGATCTGCTTTGATCTCTGACTTTCCAACCGATTGGCTGTACACCGACCGGCCTTTACACAACACTACTGTGTCCTAATTCAATGTGCACGTTTAACCCGGTCGTTCGGCTACAATCTTGCCTGTGTTGTTCCAGGATTCACCGATAAAGTCTTTGCTTGATGCGTTTCCTCGCATCGGCAAGCCTGGATCACGGTCGGCTGGGCTCCACCGAGTCTCTAAAGAGGTTTGGCGAGGACAAGACTTTCGTTCAACCAACTACGCTGAGCAGAACCGGTTCGCCGTACTTAGATGGCTGGGTTTGGTCGGCACACTTCTCATTGGCTTGGGAGGCCTCGGGGGCGGGGCCTTGCCGGTCGTCGATAATCCTTGGTTCTCTCTGCCTGGCGGGGCCTTGCTTGGCCGAATGATGCAAGCGTCGTCTTCCATAGTTCTGTTCGGAGTAGGACTCTTGGTCTCCGCTTGGCTGTGTATGGGCCCCTTCGTTGGCGTAAGTGGCCAGAGGCCCCGCGTTTCGACGCCGCTTCTCATGCGAACATTCGTTGTATGGGTTGCTCCTCTGGTGATTACCGCTCCCCTCTTTACCCAAGACATCTATTCATACTTAGCTAATGGTGCAATTGTCCGGTTTGGTCTTGACCCGTACTCCGCTGGACCAGTCGAGCTTCTCGGGCCAGAACACCATCTAGCGCGCTCGGTCCCGTTTATTTGGGCGCATTCTCCAAGCCCCTACGGGCCTGTCGCGTTAGGTATTGCAGCGGCAATTTCTCGTATTACTGCTGACTCTATTGTGCTCGGGGTGATTGCGCACCGCGTCGTATCACTCGTCGGAGTGCTCGCCGCAGCGTGGGGGATCCGAAAGATTGCCGGCCGCTGTGGCGTACCAGAGACTGCCGCACTGTGGCTCGGGGTGCTCAATCCGCTAACGATTCTGCATCTCATTGGTGGCATCCATAATGAAGCGATCATGCTCGGATTGGTGTTAGTCGGGTTTGAGCTAGGACTTCGCGGGGCCGACAGGTTGAGGACCATCAGTTCAGCGCAAGCGTGGGGTTACCTGGCTCTCTCCGCGATCACCATTACCTGCGGAGGACTAGTCAAAGTGACAGGCTTTCTCGGTCTCGGTTTTATAGGCATGGCAATCGCTCGTGTGCTTGGGCAACGCCAGCGCAAAGCTACAGCCCTTAGCATCGCGGTGCTTTTTCAGACAGTTATTCTCATTGTCACTACTGCCGCCGTTTCACTTATAACAAGCATTGGGCTCGGATGGGTCACTGGTCAAGGCGGAGCAGCATCGATTCGTAGCTGGCTCTCGATCTCAACAGACGTGGGCGTAATCAGCGGCTTTCTAGGAATGCTGCTTGGTCTCGGCGACCACATTGACGCAGTTCTCATTGTCACCCGCGGGATTGGAGTGGCCATCGCGGTGGCGTTTCTGGTTCGCCTACTGTGGGCTACGTTGCGGGGAGCCATTCACCCTGCAGGTGGACTTGGCGTCGCAACGCTCGTGCTTGTTATATTCTTCCCAGTTGTACACCCTTGGTACCCTCTGTGGGCTATTTATCCCCTTGCTGCATGGGAAAATAGGTTCTTTTTCCGCGCCGGGGTGGCTGTGTACTCTGCTGTATTTAGTTTTCTGGTACTACCGCGTGGTCTCGGCCTGCAAGCAAAGACAGTTTTCACTATTTACGGTGTCGCAGCCTGTTGTTTTGTCGTATTTGTTGGGCTCAGTTTCCTGTTGTATCGGCGCTTTGGTGCCGGCAGGCTACACTAGCTATCCATGAACGCGCCTGTTCTTTCAGTTGACAATGTGAAGAAAACTTTTGGGGACGTTACTGCTGTAGATGGAGCATCGTTTGCCGCAAAAGAAGGAACCGTGCTGGCTTTGCTCGGTCCGAATGGAGCCGGCAAGACAACGACCATCGAGATGTGTGAAGGATTCACCCGGCCAACCTCAGGGACAATCACGGTACTAGGCGAAAACCCTGCAACCCACCCTCAGCGTGTGCGCGACCGAATTGGGATCATGCTGCAGGGTGGCGGATCATATTCGGGCGTCAAAGTCAGAGAAATGCTGAAGCTTTCGGCTTCATACAACGCAAATCCTCACGACCCTGAGTGGCTCATGGCCCTCCTAGGGCTCGAGGGAGTCGCCAATACCACGTATCGACGCCTCTCCGGAGGGCAAAAGCAACGCTTGTCCCTGGCGCTTGCACTTATAGGTCGTCCGGAGCTGGTTTTTCTTGATGAGCCAACCGCTGGCATGGACGCACAGTCACGCAACGCTGTGTGGGATATTGTTTCTGCACTAAAACGTGACGGAACCACGATCGTCCTGACTACGCACCTGATGGACGAGGCGGAGTCGCTCGCCGATGACATTGTGATCATGGATCATGGAAAGGTTGTCGCCGAAGGTTCACCGGCGGACCTGACCAGCGGATCATTTGAGCAGCAAATCACGTTTGGTACGGCGCAACCACTCGACCTCGAGAAGCTGAAGCAGCACGTGGCTTTGTGTCAGATCGATACAGCTGTGGCCCAAGTTCGCCCAATGCGCTACGTAGTCAACGGTTCGGTTTCTCCTGAACTCGTCGCCTGTATTACCGAAGAAGCACTTCGCCAATCCGTGCTGATTCGGGATATGCAAGTAAGCCACATGGCGTTGGAAGAAGTGTTTTTGAACATCACCGGTAAGGAATTAAGGAGCTAGCGGTGCACATCAAGGAAGGAACCTTTACGCCCGCCCCGCAACGGTCTTCGAAGTTTGCGATGGCCAGCGCTCAGGGACTCATCGAAAGCAAGCTGATGCTCCGTCACGGCGAACAGTTGGTGCTCAGCATCTTCATCCCGGCAGCGTTGCTCATCGCATCAGTATATTTGCCTGTTTTTGGGGATGACTACAGCCTCGACACCCTGGTGCCGATGGTGTTTGCCGTCGCGGCGACCAGCTCTGGATTTACGGGCCAGGCGATTTCGCTCGCCTTTGACCGCCGATACGGTGCGCTGAAGCGGACCGGTGCTTCCGGAGTCCCACCGTGGACGATCATCGTCGGAAAAATCCTTGGCGTGGTCGCGATGGTCTGCGTCCAGATTGCGGTGCTAGGAGCTGTTGCAGGTTTCCTTGGCTGGCGCCCCTCAGTCGTTGGCGCGGTGCTTGGTGCCTGCGTCTTGTTCCTGGGGGTTGCTTGCTTTACTTCCTTGGGCTTGCTCATGGGCGGCTCGCTAAGTTCCGAGATGGTCCTTGCCATTTCGAATTTAATGTGGGTGATCATGATGGGAATCGTGGGTTGGGTCGTCTATTCTGGCGACCTTAGCCACGCTGGTTGGTGGAACCTAGTACCCACGGTTTCGCTGGCAGCTGGTATTTCTGATGCACTCGCGCTGACTGCGAATGGTCCTGCGTTGCTTAGCTTGCTAGCGTGGCTCATCGTCGGCGTTGGCTCAAGCGTTCGCTTCTTCCGTTTCGATGATTAAGGCCATGCGCTCATCGACTAAGATTCGAGCCTGAATAGTCGAACGTGTTTTATACGTCCAAGGAAAGTGCATGACTTTACAACAGACCGGTGCGCCGATGACGCATCAGGATAAAAAGCAAGCCCCCAGTCTGAAGTTGCAACGAACTCTAGCCATGATTCTCTTGCTCTGCCAAGGCGGGATCACCGTAACAGGGTCGTTGGTGCGAGTGACCGGTTCGGGGCTTGGTTGCAATACGTGGCCACTTTGCCATGAAGGTTCGCTTGTCCCCGTCGCTGGTGCCGCACCTTGGATTCACCAAGCCATTGAGTTTGGAAACCGCCTGCTTGCTTTCGTGGTCGCGGCTGCCGCGATCGCCGTGCTTTGGGCTGTCTACCGCGCATCCCGCGGTCGAGATGCCCAATTCTTGGCATGGTTCTCCCTCGCCGGCGTCGTTGTCCAGGCGATTATCGGCGGTATTTCTGTTCGCCTTGATTTGCAGTGGTGGGCGGTCGCCGTGCACTTCTTGCCTTCGATGGTGCTTGTGTGGGTCGCAGCATTGCTGTACATGCGTTTGGCGGAAGACGAGTCCACGGTTGCTCAAGACCGCTACCCCGGGCACATCCGAGTGATCGCCGTGATCGCTGCCGTTGCGTTGAGCTGTGTACTTGTGACAGGAACGATGGTGACAGGGTCCGGCCCGCACTCGGGTGACGCAAGCGTCGGTATGGAAGGTCGGCTTGCGATTGACACAGCGTTGTTGGCATATATTCACGCAGGGTGTATGTACGCGTATCTACTTCTTACAGTGATCACATTTTTCCTGCTACGTAGAGCGAAGGCCCCGCATGCAGCGCAGAAAACTTCCTGGATTCTTCTTGGACTCATCGTGGTCCAGTGGGCAGTAGGTCTAAGCCAGTACTACATGGGCGTGCCGCGTTGGACGGTTCCGATCCATATTGGGCTGTCTTCTCTAGTTGTAGCGTTCACGGCGTTCTTGTACGCGCACGCTGTGCGTCGTGAGTTGCTGTATCGCTAGACGCGAACACCATGTAGCCTGAGAAAGTATGAAAGCGATTGAGTTCGACGCGCAGCAGGTGCGTTGCATTGATATCGCTTCACCGTTCCCCAGCGATAGAGAACTTCTAATCGAAGTCCTCTACGCTGGGTTTTTTCTTCACGACGCCTCCTTCGGTAACCAAGGATGCGGTCGTGTCCTGAAAGACCCCCTCGACGAGGTTGCGCCAGGAACTGTGGTTGCGTGGAGCGATGCCACCGGCCCCATCGCCGAGCAGGTTGTCGTTGACCGAAGCCGGGTAGTCGCTGTATCGGACGTGATCGCCCCACACGTTGGTGCTTCAATGTTGCGGCCCGGAATGGCCGCAAGTTATTCGCTATTCGAAATTTTGAAGCTTGTGCAAGGTGAAGCTGTCGTCGTCACGAATGCAGGTTCCGCAATTGGGTTGTACATGATCGCAATCGCTCGAGAGAAGGACATCATCGTGTATGCCGTTTCGGAAAGCGAGGAAGGCCGAGTAGCAGCAGATGAGGCTGGAGCCACAGCCGTATTCAGTGGCCAGCCAGGTACTGCTGCACAGATCAAAGCGCTCAATGATGGGATCGGGGTGGATGCAGTTGTGCTGGCACGCTCTGACTTCAAAAATGGCTTTGCGCACGAAGTTGGGCGCAGCTCTGCGCGTACGTGTTGCTATGAGGACTTGGCGTCGATACGAATGGATGCCAACGGCTTCCGTAAGCATGCACAGACCGTTACCAGAGTGCTCGAAGAAACACGATGGGAACCGCCAGTTCACGTGTGTGAATCGATAGATGACGCCAGCTCGCTACTGGGTTCCGAAACTTCGGAGGTTTGTGGCAATGACCTTGGAGCCATCAAGCTCCAAGGATCCACGAGCTAGAAGAAGGTAGCGAATAGTGGAGTCCAACCGAGCACCGCATCAACGGAAAGCCCCAAGAACAACGCCGCAAGATAGTTGTTGGAGAGAATAAACAGCTTGAGCGGTTTCACCTTCTCCCCGCGCTTTACCCCAGCATGCAGCTGTGTGGCAACGGCGAGGAACAATGCACCCGAAATCACCGCGGTTGCAAGATAGATCCACGAGGTGGCGGGAACCAGGAGCAGGGACACCCCGACGGTCCACCATGAGTAAATGAGAATCTGGCGGGTTGTCTCCGCCGGGGAAGCTACCACCGGCAGCATCGGGACATTAGCGCGGGCGTAATCCGCTCGGTACTTCATTGCCAGCGCCCAGGTGTGCGGTGGCGTCCAGAAGAAGATGATCATGAACATCACGATCGCCTGCCACCACGCATCCTTGGAGCCGTCGGTGACATTGTCTCTAATTGCCGCCCAACCGACCATCACGGGCATACAACCTGCTGCGCCGCCCCAGATGACGTTCTGCCAAGTTCGCCTCTTCAGCCACTTTGTATACACATAGATATAGAAGAAGTTGGTCAGAATGATAAAGAACGCCGCGAGCCACGACTTACACAGGAATCCAAGCCAAAGCACACTCGCGACGAGAAGCGCCCAAGCAAATACGGCGGCTTTCTGTTTGGTGACCTTTGCCCGGACAAGTGGCCGTGCACGCGTTCGCCCCATTTTCTGGTCAATGTCGTAGTCGGCGACCATGTTAAATGCATTTGCCGCACCGGCCCCCATCCAACCACCGAACAGCGTTGCAAGAATGAGCCACACGTGCACAGTGCCACGGTCTGCTTGCAACATTGCGGGGATAGCTGCCACTAGAAGAAGTTCAATGACCCTGGGCTTCGTAAGCGCGAAGTATGCCTTGATGGTCTCCAATACTTCTCCTCCACATCAAACTTCAACCGTTCGGCTAGAACTCTTACGCAACATTGGTTCGCGTTCAGGTGTCGAGCATTTCGGCTGATATGGTACCGCAACGCATTACACGATGATCTTTTCAGCCCTCTTATACTTTGACCCTCCCGGTGATGTTAGCCTCCGCTCACCAATTTGTCAGAATTAACGTGGCGGCTACACCCGCGAGTTTTCTTCGCACAACACCGTTGGGTGTCACCACCACAAAGCGAGTTTTACACTAGGCTGGGTCCTGTTCTGTTTCCATAGCATGAATCGAGGATTCTGTGACGCTTTCAGCTGAACTTCAAGCAAAAACTGTACGTAACTATCCCGAAGACTGGACCGACGTGGATACGCGGGCAGTTGATACAGCCCGAATCCTCGCGGCTGACGCCGTGGAAAACTGCGGCTCTGGGCACCCAGGCACCGCGATGTCGCTCGCACCTCTTGCATATACGCTCTACCAGCGGGTGATGAATGTAGACCCCGCTGACCCACATTGGGCAGGGCGCGATCGCTTCGTATTGTCAAACGGCCACTCTTCCCTGACACAGTATGTTCAGCTCTACCTGGGGGGCATGGGACTTGAGCTCAAAGACCTCCAGCAGCTTCGTACCTGGGGTGCTAAGACTCCCGGTCACCCTGAGTACAACCACACGGACCACGTAGAGATTACAACTGGCCCGCTCGGCCAGGGGTTGGCATCAGCAGTTGGTATGGCGATGGCTTCGCGCCGGGAACGTGGCCTGTTTGACCCTGAGGCTCCGGCTGGCGAATCGCCGTTCGATCATTTCATCTACGTCGTGGCTGGAGACGGTTGCCTTCAAGAAGGTGTCACATCGGAGGCTTCATCTCTCGCAGGGACGCAGCAGCTCGGAAACCTGATTGTATTCTGGGATGACAACAGGATTTCGATCGAGGATGATACCCAGATCGCGTTCACTGAAGACGTTATGAAGCGCTACGAGGCCTACGGCTGGCAAACACTAACGGTTGAGTCCGGCGAGGACGTCGTCGCGATTGAGAAAGCGATCAAGGAAGCACAGTCCGACACCAATCGCCCAACGATCATTCAGGTAAAGACGGTCATCGGCTTCCCTGCTCCTACGCTGCAAAACACGGGTGCAGTACACGGCGCAGCTCTCGGTGCGAAAGAAATCGCAGCTGTCAAAAAGATTCTCGGCTTTGATCCGGAGATTCACTTCCCGGAGGAAGAGTCCGTTATCACCCATACTCGAAAGCTCCGGGACCGTGGTGCTGCGAAGCGTAAACAGTGGGACGAGACGTTTGCTGTTTGGGCTGAGGCCAACCCAGAGAAGAAGGCCCTGTTTGACCGATTGACGGCTCGAGAGCTCCCATCCAACTGGTCGCAGGACTTCCCAACTTGGGACGCTGACGAAAAGGGCCTTGCTACCCGTAAGGCTTCTGAAGCAGTAATCCAGGCTGCGGCTGCGGCCCTTCCAGAGCTTTGGGGTGGCTCCGCAGACCTTGCAGGCTCCAATAACACCCTTATCAAGGGGGCTGCATCGTTCGGGCCTCAGGCGATTTCTACCGATATGTTCAGCGCTGAGCCGTACGGTCGCAATTTGCACTTCGGCATCCGCGAACATGCCATGGGCGCGATCATGAACGGCATTGCACTGCACGGCAACACACGAGTTTACGGCGGTACGTTCCTGATCTTCTCCGAGTATCTCTACCCGGCAATTCGCGTCGCAGCACTTTCAGGTATCGACGGCTACTACGTCTTCACGCACGACTCGATCGGCCTGGGCGAAGACGGTCCGACCCACCAGCCGGTTGAAACGCTCACTGCGCTTCGAGCCATCCCGGATATGGCGGTGATCCGACCGGCCGACGCGAATGAAACGTCTGCTGCGTGGAAGTCTGCGCTGGAGGCTACGCCGATGCCGAAGGCACTGGCGCTTTCCCGTCAGAACCTCCCTGTGCTTGAGGGCACAAAGGAAAAGGCATTCGAAGGTGTTGCTCGCGGTGCGTACGTACTCGTGGACTCCTCTACCCCGACGCCTGATTTGATTCTGATGGCTTCTGGCTCGGAAGTGCAGCTTGCTGTTGAGGCTGCGAAGTCCTTGGAAGCCGAAGGTATCGGAACTCGAGTTGTCTCGGTGCCTTGCATGGAGTGGTTTACGCAGCAATCGCCGGAGTACATTGAATCGGTACTTCCTGCAGAGGTTCGAGCAAGGGTCTCTGTCGAGGCCGGTCTGTCCATGCCATGGCATCGTTTTGTAGGCGACGCCGGTCAGTGTGTTTCCTTGGAGCACTTTGGTGCCTCCGCACCAGGTCCAGAGCTCTTCGAGCGGTTCGGCTTTACAGCAGACAACGTTGCAGCAGCCGGACGCGCGTCTGTAGCAGCGGTGCAGCGATAGTTGAAGAGTTGTCCTGGTCAAGCCCTCCCCTAGCTTGGCCAGGCCCATTTTTTAGAAAGGAATCTGAGCATGAACACAGTTGAAAGGCTTCGGGAGCTCGGCACGTCCACTTGGCTGGATGATCTCTCTCGCCAGCGCATCGCCACTGGCAATCTAGAAGCAGTCAAACGTGAGAAGTCGGTCGTTGGCGTGACAACCAACCCTGCAATTTTTGCTTCAGCAATGTCGACTGGAAGCGCGTACGACGAGCAAATCCAACAGTTGAGAGCGTCAGGTGCCAGCCCCGACGAGGCGGTTTACGCGATGAGCATTGACGACGTCCGCGACGCGTGCGACATCTTCCGGGACATCTACGATGCGACCGACGGCCTTGATGGTCGCGTTTCCATCGAGGTTGACCCCCGCTATGCTCACGACGAAGCGAAGACGATCGCTCAAGCGAAAGAGCTGTGGGCACGCGTGGGTAAATCGAATGCAATGATCAAGATTCCAGCCACAGACGCCTCGTTGCCAGCAGTCACAGCAGCACTGGCAGCTGGTATTTCAGTGAATGTCACGCTGATCTTCTCTGTGGAGCGCTACCGCGAGGTCATTCGCGCGTACAAGGAAGGTATTCGGCAGGCTGCAGCCAACGGCCACGATGTCTCAACCATTCATTCTGTTGCCTCATTCTTCGTGTCTCGCATGGACACCGAAGTCGATGCTCGCCTTGAGCAAATTGCTACTTCTGAAGCACTTGCGTTGCGAGGCAAAGCAGGCGTGGCAAACGCTCAACTGGCATACCGCTTGTTCCTTGAGGAATTTTCTTCGTTGGATGACCTTCCAGCTGGTGCCAACGTTCAACGCCCGCTGTGGGCCTCGACTGGTGTAAAGAACCCTGAGTACCCTGCCACGTTGTATGTGTCTGAGCTGGCTGGCCCAAACACGGTCAACACCATGCCGGAATCAACTATCGACGCCACCCTGGCTAGCGACAGTCTTCACGGCGATACTTTGTCTGCCAGTGCTGACGACGCGCAGAAGACGTTTGACGCTATCACCGCTGCAGGGATCGACTTGTCTGATGTCGTGCGAGTCCTCGAGCAGGAGGGCGTCGATAAGTTTGTTGATGCGTGGCAAGAATTGCTAAATTCCATGTCGGAAAAGCTGCAATAAAAAGGAGTACATGTGAGTGACGAGAGCACGCATTGGGTGAACCCGCTTCGGTCCCCCGAGGATAAGCGGCTTCCCCGCATTGCGGGTCCGTCTGGGATGGTGATCTTCGGTGTAACTGGAGATCTAGCTCGGAAAAAGCTCCTGCCGGCAATTTACGACCTCGCGAACCGGGGTCTCCTCCCACCGGGCTTTGCTCTCGTCGGGTTTGGGCGTCGAAACTGGTCTAAACAAGATTTTGAGGACTATGTGCGTGAAGCCGTTGAAGCATCTTCCCGCACCGCGTTTAATACGAACGTTTGGGACCGGCTCGCAGAAGGTATGCAGTTCGTCTCGGGCTCGTTTAATGACGACGCCGCGTTCGACGCCCTAGCCAATACACTGCGCTCGACCGATGAAACACGGGGGACGAACGGAAACTGGGCCTTTTACCTTTCTGTGCCGCCCGAGCACTTTTCGAGCGTTGTCCACCAGCTGGACCGCAGTGGAATGGCACAGCCTCAAGACCACGGCTGGCGCCGAGTGATCATCGAGAAGCCATTCGGGCATGATCTGGAATCCGCCAAAGAGCTAAACCGAGTAGTGAATTCAGTGTTCCCGGAGCGATCCGTATTCCGAATCGATCACTATCTCGGCAAAGAAACCGTGCAGAACATTATGGCTCTGCGTTTCGCAAACCAGATGTTTGAACCAGTGTGGAATTCGCACTACATCGACCACGTACAAATCACGATGGCTGAAGATATTGGGCTCGGTGGCCGCGCGGGCTATTACGACGGTATTGGTGCAGCACGAGACGTCATCCAAAACCACCTGATTCAGCTGCTTGCCTTGATCGCTATGGAGGAGCCGACGTCGTTCTCCCCGGGGCGTCTTCGTGCGGAGAAACTCAAGGTCCTCCGCGCTACGACTCCCGTCGAGCCGTTCGATGAGACAACCGCACGCGGGCAATACGTAGCGGGCTGGCAAGGTTCTGAACGCGTAATCGGGCTCCGGGAGGAGTCCGGGTTTGACCCCAACTCTGCAACCGAAACCTATGCGGCCTGTACGTTAGAGATAAACTCGCGTCGCTGGGCAGGTGTTCCTTTCTACCTTCGCACTGGTAAGCGCCTCGGGCGTCGAGTGACTGAGATTGCCCTGGTCTTTAAGCGTCCTCCGTACCAGCCGTTCGAAGACGATCAGACAAAACTGCTTACGAACAATGCAGTCGTTATCCGCGTGCAGCCGGACGAAGGCGTGCTGATGCGCTTTGGTTCCAAGGTGCCTGGAACTGCATTTGAAGTTAGGGATGTCAACATGGATTTCTCGTACGCGGAGGCATTTACGGAACAGTCTCCCGAAGCATACGAGCGGCTCATCCTCGATGCACTACTCGACGAATCTAGCTTGTTTCCAACCAATGCGGAAGTCGAGCGGAGCTGGGAAATCCTCGATCCAATTCTCAACTACTGGGAGTCGCACGGACATCCAGATGAATATCGTGCGGGCACTTGGGGGCCCGCATCAGCAGACGCGATGCTGGCCAAGGACGGCCGCCAATGGCGTCGTCCATAATGTGTGCAAACAACGAACGTGAGGCTTAATCCTTGATTGTCACTCTTCCCGACACGACCACCCGCGATGTGTCCACAGCGCTCCTAGAGGCTCGTGAAAATTATTCGTTGGCGACCGGGCGCGTGCTCACGCTCTTGGTTGCTGCACATGCGGAGGATGATGTCGATTCTATTCTGGAGACGGTCCGGAACGCGACCATGGAGCACCCGGCTCGAGTTCTCGTCTTGTTGCTCGACTGCCAGAGCGAGCAAACCTGGATGGATGCAGAGGTAATCGTCGCGGCGGACGCTGGCGCCTCTGAGATGGTTGTCATGACTCTCCACGGTGAACTTACGCAGCATCTTGACGCGGTGGTCACCCCGCTGTTGCTGCCCGATACCCCTATCGTTGCTTGGTGGCCCACAACTGTGCCAGATGTTCCTGCAGAAGCAGAGCTGGGTAATATCGCGCACCGCAGAATCACGAATGCGTGGCGCACTATGGGGGCAGAATGCATAGAGCAGCTGGCTAAGGCGTACGTCCCAGGTGATTCGGACATGATGTGGTCTAAAATCACGCCATGGCGCGGCGTTGTCGCCTCAGCTTTCGACCGCTATAAACAGCAACCACGCCGGATCTTGCTCAGCGGTATTACCGAGCATCCAAGCGTACAAATCGCAGCCTCTTGGCTCGATGCCTGCTTTGGCGTTGAGGTAACTGTGCAAAACGTAGCAGGCGCCGACGCCATTCCTGGCTCCCCAATCCAACACCTATCGCTGGACTGCGAACAAGGCTCTGTGCAGGTACAAATTGTTGATGAGCACACCGTGCGAGTTTCCGTACCGGGATACCCTGATGCGTTTGTTGCACTGAGTGCTCGCTCGGACGCAGAATGCCTCGCTGAGGAGCTACGCCACCTCGATCCTGACGCCATGTATGCTCGGGCATTGTTACATAACCTCCCTTAACTTCGCACCGAAAGAGGGTCGACGGATGTCCAACACAGTCAAGACCAAAAAATTTGCAGACCTCGAACAGCTTATCGACGTCTCCACCTCCGCATTCCAAACGTTGATTTCAGAGATCCACAGCTCCCCTACCGGTGGTGTAAACGGCGACGGAACCGCACGTGTTGTGCTTACTGGCGGAACAGCCGGAATCCGGTTCCTTGCAGCCCTAGTTTCATCAGATACCGACTGGTCCAGGGTGAAGCTATTCTTTGGCGACGAGCGCAACGTAGCCGTCAGCCATCCTGATTCGAATGAAGGCCAGGCCCGGGCAGCGTTGCTCGATCATATAGATATCCCAGAAGGAAACATTTTCGGGTATGGGTTGGACGGAGGGACGATGGAGCCCGCTGTCACTCGTTATGAAGCGCACCTGAAAGTTGAGGCGCCTGAGGGGTTCGACCTCCATCTACTGGGAATGGGCGGTGAAGGCCACATTAATTCGCTATTCCCACATACGCCTGCTGTGAGAGAGGACGCCGCTCTGGTTGTTGCTGTGACGGATTCACCAAAACCACCTGCGGAACGTGTTTCGTTGACACTACCTGCTGTTCGGAAAGCACAAAAGGTCTGGCTTCTTGTTTCTGGTGCAGAGAAGGCAGAAGCTGCGTCCGCAGTTGCAAACCGGGCAGAGTATCTTGACTGGCCAGCGGCCGGTGCTGTCGGCAAGGAAGAAACGATCTTGTGGGTCACCGAGGACGCGGCACCACGTTAGATTCCCGCAGATTCGGATTTCCGACCAACGAAAAGGCCCGCCGGAAGCTTATTGCTCCAGGCGGGCCTTTTGCTAGCGGCTAGGCAGCAAAAGTCTGAATAAGATTCAGGCCCACGATGCATACAAGCCAGATGAGCGTAATGATAACCGTGTAACGGTCGAGGTTCTTCTCCACGATAGTGGAGCCGGACAGGTTAGCCTGCACGCCACCACCGAACAGGCTCGAAAGCCCGCCTCCCTTGCCTTTGTGAAGCAGCACGAACACTGTCATCAAGACCGCAGCGATTACGAGCACGATCTCAAGAGCCAACGTCATGGTGGTAAATCCTCACTATAAAACCTACATTGATGTAACTCGGACCAGACTACACGAAGTCACCGAATGGTGTTATTCGACGCGCTCTGGTCCGAGCGACATATCTTGCAAATCTACTGTACTGCCTGGGCAGCCGCAGCAGCCAATTTCGCGAAATCCTGGCCGTCAAGAGACGCACCTCCGACAAGACCACCGTCAACATCAGGCTGAGCGATGATCTCACCGACAGTTTCCGTCTTTACGGATCCGCCGTACAAAATACGGATGCCATCAGCAACCGCATCACCGGCCAAGTCACGGATCAGGCCGCGAATAGCCTGACACACTTCCTGCGCATCGGAGGCAGAGGCAACCTTGCCAGTGCCGATAGCCCATACCGGCTCATATGCAATGACGGTCTTCTCCAACTCCTCGTTGCTCAAACCGTCCAGGGATTTCTTCGTCTGCTCTACGACGTAGTCGACATGGGTGCCTTGTTCGCGAATGTCTAGCGGCTCACCGACACACACGATTGGGTTCATGCCGTGCTCAAGTGCCTTCTTTGCCTTGCGGGAAACTAGCTCATCGTCCTCACCGTGGTACTCACGGCGTTCTGAGTGGCCGACAACTACCCACGTACAGCCAAGCTTCTCCAGCATTGTGGCCGAAACTTCACCAGTGTAGGCACCAGCATCGTGTGCTGACACGTCCTGTGCACCATACGTGATCTGCAGCTTGTCGCCTTCAACGAGAGTCTGGATAGAACGAAGGTCGGTAAACGGCACGGTCAATGCAACGTCCACGAACTCATAGCCGTCCTTCGGGAAGGCGAACGCCAGCTTCTGGGCCGAAGCGATTGCTTCGAGATGGTCGTGGTTCATCTTCCAGTTACCAGCAATCAGTGGTTTGCGAGACATATTCATACTCCTTTTCAACAACGACTACTGTCCAAGTACAGCAACGCCGGGCAGCTCTTTGCCCTCGATCAGCTCGAGCGATGCGCCACCGCCCGTAGAGATGTGGGAGAATCCAGCCTCATCGAGGCCCAGAATGCGAACAGATGCTGCGGAATCGCCGCCACCGACCACCGTGAAGGACCCGTTGTCCTTCGTAGCAGCGATCATTGCTTCAGCAACGGCTTTTGTGCCAGAGGCGAACGCTGGAAACTCGAAGACGCCCATTGGCCCGTTCCAGAACACGGTCTTCGAGCTCTTCAGCGCCTCACCATAACGCGCGGCAGTCTTCGGGCCAATGTCGAGAGACATCCAGCCTTCCGGAATAGCATCGGCCGCGACGGTCTGCTTCTCTGCATCCTTTGCAAACTCAGACGCTGCGATCAGGTCCTCAGGCAATAGCAGCTTGTCGCCGAAACGGCCGATGAGGTCCTTGCAGGTCTCAATCATGTCTTCCTGCAACAAAGAGTTTTGAACGTTGTAGCCCTGTGCAGCCAGGAAGGTGTAGCACATGCCGCCACCGATAATTACCTTGTCGGCCTTCGCCGCAAGTGCCTCGATGACTCCCAACTTGTCGGAAACCTTCGAACCGCCAAGCACAACAACGTATGGATGATCTGGAGCATCCTTCACCTTGCTCAGAGTCTTGACTTCCTTCTCGACGAGGTAACCAGCGTAGGCAGGAAGCTTCTTAGCAACGTCGTAGACGGAGGTTTGAGCGCGGTGTACTACACCGAAACCGTCAGAAACAAACGCGCCGTTGTCCGCAGCTAGTGCTACAAGCTCAGCTGCGAACTCAGTGCGCTCAGCCTCGTCCTTCGAGGTCTCGCGTGGGTCAAAGCGTACATTCTCGAGAAGCAGAATCTCGCCACCGGTAAGCCCATTTGCCCGCTCATGTGCATCCTCACCAGAAACATCACCGGCGAGCGCTACGAACTGACCTAGGCGCTCACTTAGGGCTTCAGCCACTGGCTTCAAGGAGAACTTAGGGTTCACTTCCCCCTTTGGGCGGCCGAGGTGAGCCATGACAATGACTTTCGCGCCACCTTCCAAGAGCGCCTTCAAAGTTGGCAGTGATGCGTCGATACGACCAGCATCGGTAATATTGCCGTCCTCATCAAGCGGAACGTTGAAGTCAGAACGGACCAGGATGTGGCGATCTTCGACGCCTTCATCCAGAAGCTGTTGCAGCGTTTTCATTGTCATGGGACTCTCCTCAGTTGACTGTTGTTTGCAGTAGTTTTCTTTTCAAACAGTAGCGAAAGAAATGGCCCGAAGTGTGCGTACTGCACACCCGGGCCGTTCTAGGTCTTATGCCAAGTTATCCGCGACGTGCTTCGTCATGCGGACAAACTGAGAGGTGTAGGACCACTCGTTGTCGTACCAAGCAATCAGCTTGACCAGGTTGCCGTCGATGACGCGGGTCATCCCAGCATCGAAGATGGAACCATGGGTGTTGCCGATGATGTCGGAGGAAACGATTGGATCCTCGGTGTACTCAAGCGCCTTGCCAAACTCTGGGTCCTGAGCAGCCTTCTTGATTGCTGCGTTCACCTCATCAACGGTGACGTCCTTGTTCAGCTCGACGGTCAGGTCGGTTGCGGAACCGGTGATCGTTGGCACGCGCATTGCGAAGCCATCCAGCTTACCCTCAAGTGCAGGCAGAACCAGGGCAACTGCCTTAGCAGCACCCGTCGTCGTTGGGACGATGTTCTGAGCTGCTGCACGGGCACGACGCAGGTCCTTGTGAGGTGCGTCCTGAATGCGCTGGTCGCCAGTGTAAGCGTGAATGGTGGTCATCAGACCGGACTTGATGCCGAACTGCTCTTCCAGAATCTTCGCGACTGGTGCAAGGGAGTTCGTGGTGCAAGATGCAGCGGAGATAATCTGCTGATCATTGCTGTAGTCGGTGTGGTTGACGCCCCAGACGTAGGTGCCATCGACGTTCTTACCCGGTGCGGAGATGATGACCTTCTTAGCGCCAGCCTCGATGTGAGCCTTTGCGTCATTGCCATCGGTGAAGCGGCCGGTGCAATCAAGGACGATGTCGACGTTTGCGTCGCCCCATGCGAGCTTGGATGGGTCCTTCTCTTCGGTAACCTCGATGCGGTGACCATCAACGGTGATGGAGGACTCGTCGTACTCAACGTCGCGGCCGAGCTGGCCATACGCTGTGTCGTACTTGACAAGGTGGGCCAAAGTCTTGTTGTCGGTCAGGTCATTAATCTTCACGACCTCAAGGTCGCTCGAGTACTGATCCAGGATGATGCGGAATGCCGAGCGGCCGATACGACCAAAGCCATTAATGCCAATACGAATAGTCACAGTCTTTACTCCTCTATGTCGGAAATTGTTGAGACTTGCTGATGGGCCGGTACCAATCTCTTTCCGTTCTCGGTGAGCTCCTTGGTTCAGCCCGTTGCTCATCAGTTTAGCGAGAGATTTCAACATGTGCATGGCCACGATGCCGCAAGAGACGCCCTAAAGGTGCATCACCAAAGAGACGGCGAAACCGGGGGTATCGTCTCATAATTTCACCAAGCATGAATGTCTGTTTACCGCCAAAGCCACACCTAATGCGACTCAAACAACGACAAAGGTAATCTCTTTTACCCCCGCGGGGCGTATCTGGCGAAACTGCTTGTGCGCTATCCCCCGAAATTGTGATGTTGCACACAGGGCGGTCTGGGAGCGCCCCAGAACGCTCTATGTTGCCTTCGTGTCTTTACCGCGAGTGTTCGCTATACCGAGCTCAGCAGCCCGCTTGTCAGCAAGGGACAACAGCCGACGAATTCGCCCAGCGACCGCATCCTTCGTCATCTGTGGGTCAGCCAACCGGCCAAGTTCTTCAAGCGAGGCTTGCCGGTGCTCAACACGCAGGTATCCGGCTTCGGCGAGATGCTCAGGCACATCGTCGCCGAGGATCTCCATCGCACGTTCCACACGCTGAGCGGCTACCGTCGCAGCATGTACGCTTCTGCGGGTGTTGGCGTCGTCAAAAGTTGCCAACCGTTGACCGCCACGCATCTGCGCTTGCTTCTCCCGAAGTTTTGCGTCCCACTCCAGGCGAGCAAGAGGCGCACCCATTCGACTGAGAAGCACCCCTATCGTCTCCGCATCACGGACATGTACACGCTCAACACCGCGAGTCTCCCGCATTCTGATGTGGCACCCAAGACGACGCGCTAACCCCACTAGGGCAAGCCCAGCTTCCTCGCATGGGCACTCGACCTCTAAAGCGGCAGTTCGGCCCGGCTCTGTGAGCGCTCCCCTAGCGAGGAACGCACCCCGCCACGCGGCTTCAACTTCAGCAATTTCTCCCGAAACGATTTGCGGGGGCATACCTACCACGAGATGACCAGACTGCGTCCGAAGATTTAGACGCCGATACAGCGCTTCAACACCAGTATCTAGACGTACTTCGTATTTCGTTTCCTTTGTCGCCGAGCCAGGTGAAACCACGGCGAACTTTGGTGAGCTCATGAAAAGAGTTTCAAGAATCAGGATTAAGCGACGTGCCACCGCCTCTTCCGCGAAATCCGCAATCATAGTTACCCCGTGGATTGAGGCGTCAAGTTTTCCTGCAAACCGAACTAACGCGGATGCCTCGGCGGCCGCGGCAGACTTCGCTCCTATTGGAGTTCGAAGCAGCTCTTCTTTGGTTTTGGCGGTCAGCGACACCGAGTGATCCTTTCTACAAAAACATCGGTGGATTAGTGTAGCGCACGTTATGCGTGAAAATCACGAACGAGAGATAGCAGCTCATGTGCAAGCTTGCGTGGATCATGCCGGTTTGTGTTGCGGTACTGATCATCAACTTCATGAATATCTCGGAACAATACAGTTGCACCCACGCGATCCGCGGCTCGCCCGAGATGAACGCGTTCGCCCTCCGTCGGGCTAATTGAGTTATCAGCCAGGAACACATCAACATGCAGGTTCGGAGCGTGCTGCTCGAAGACATGAATATGGCGTTCCGTGCTAAATCCCGGTGTCTCTCCTGCCTCCGGAGAAAGATTCAGCACTACAACTACCAACGCGGACGTCTCATTCAACGCGCGGACAATGTCCGGAACGAGTAGATGCGGAATCACCGACGAAAACCACGATCCAGGCCCGATTGTCACCACTTCTGCGTCCATGATCGCCTGCACTGCTTCGTCGGTTGCGGGAGGATTGTGGGGCAAAAGGCGGACGCGTCGCACAGTTCCGGGTGTGGTGGCAACGGCAACTTGACCGCGAACAGAACGCAAAACACGGGGGTCGTCGTCTAACCCCGCGACATCGGCCTCAATGTCGAGAGGCATAGGACTCATAGGAACAACCCTGCCCTGTGCGCCTGTCCATGAGCCGATGACGTCCAACGCTTGCTGAATATCGCCGAGTTCCTCGCTTAGTCCGGCAAGGAGCAGATTGCCAACTGCGTGCCCTGCCATCGCTCCATTTCCGCCAAATCGGTGTTGTAATGTATCTCTCCACAGAGCGCCATCTTCGTCATCCGCGGTCAGGGCTGAGAGCGCCATCCGCAGGTCACCAGGCGGAATGATATCCATCTCACGGCGTAGCCGACCGGATGAGCCTCCGTCGTCAGCAACTGTTACCACGGCGTGGATGGCTCGAGCCTCAGCCGCCCGCGCCGCCAATAGTGTTTGGTATAAACCGTGCCCTCCCCCAAGGCAAGTAAATGCAGGTCCCATAATTTAATCAGTGCTTCTTTCCAACGATAAAGAGCAGCTAGTTGCGTTCCAAGTCACGGTGCAAGACGTTGACGTCCACGTCATCGGACTCCCGAAGCCTGCGTACAATCTCCTCCGAAATTGCGACTGACCGGTGGTGCCCGCCAGTACAGCCGATCCCAACAGTGATAAAGTCCTTACCTTCATGACGGTAGCCCTTGAGCATATCCTTCAGCATTGTCAAGAAGTTATCGACGAATGCCTTCGCTCCAGGCTGCGACAGAACATAGTCTGCGACTGGTGCATCGATACCTCGAAACTCCCGAAGCTCGGGGATCCAAAACGGATTTGGCAAAAACCGTACGTCCAACACTAAATCCGCATCACGAGGGGTCCCGTGTTTAAACCCAAACGACTCCACGGTGACGTGCTGTTTCGGTGCAGAGAGGTCGCCAACAGAGGCCTCAATCGACCGACGCAGGTCGTGAACTGAGAGGTGTGTCGTATCAATAATGAGATCTGCACGCTCCCGAACCGGGGCGATCTCCTTTCGCTCCCGTTCGATCCCCTCTTTCAGCGTGTCATTGCCCTGCAACGGGTGCGTACGTCGCACACTGTCGAATCGGCGGATAAGGACTTCATCGCGGGCGTCGAGAAATAAGATGAACGGAGATAGGCCTTTTGCCTCAATCGCCTCAATCGTCTCCATTAACGAGCCATTGAACATCCTGGCACGTACATCAGTGACTACAGCAAGATGGTCAACGGGGGAATCGTCCGCAGTTGACATCTCGACAAGATCGAGAATGAGCTGCGGAGGCAGATTCTGGGAAACGAAGTATCCCTTATCTTCAAAAACTTTCGCGGCAGTCGACAAACCACCACCAGAAAGCCCGGTGATTATCACAGGGCGACGAGATTCGGATGCAGGTAATAAAGGCGAAGTCATAGGCCCATACTAGCTAGGCTTCGATGTCCTTGTGTAGGTGCTCGTAAATCGTCTCTGCCAACTTCGGCCCGACCCCCGCTACCTCCTGCAATTGCTCAAGCGAAGCCTTGCGAATCTGTTTGACACTGCCGAAATGCTTCACCAGTTCTTTTCGCCGAGCAGGCCCCAGCCCCGGTACGTTGTCCAGTACTGATGCTCTCATCCGTTTCGAACGCTGCTGTCTGTGATAGGTGATCGCGAAGCGGTGAGCCTCGTCTCGTATCTGTTGCAGCAGGTACATACCCTCGCAGTTTCTGGGCAAAATGATTGGTTCATCGTCATCGGCAACCCAGATCTCTTCCAGTCGCTTTGCCAGCCCGATGAGCTGCACATCCACGATGCCAAGCTCATCGAATACTGCCTGTGCTGCGTTTACCTGTGGTTTTCCGCCGTCGACGATAAACAGTTGTGGTGGATAGGCAAATCGTTGATTGCCAGTGGAAGCAACCTCACTCGCCTCCTCCGCAAACATCATCTTGCTTACTTCTTCGTCGGGATTGGCGAGTTTGTCCTCGTGGTAGCGCTTAAACCTCCGTCGAGTGACCTCAGCTATCGACCCAACATCATCGGAGCGCCCATCGCCGGCTGCTTCTTTGATTTGGTATCGCCGGTAATCGTTCTTCTTCGGCAGACCATCTTCAAACACGACCAGCGACGCCACAACGTCTGTGCCCTGAATATGAGAAATGTCGGTGCACTCAATTCGTAACGGAGCTTCATCCATGCCAAGCGCCGACTGAATATCCTGCAATGCCTGTGAACGGGCAGTGAGATCGCCTACGCGTTTCAGCTTGTGCTGATGGAGTGCTTCAGCGGCATTGCGGTGGACTGTCTCCAGCAACGCCGCTTTGTCGCCACGTTGCGGCACGCGGATGTCAACCTGCGCACCTCGAAGCTGTGTCAATAGCGTAGAGACGTCGGCCAACTCTTCTGGAAGTTCCGCAACAAGGATTTCACGCGGCACCGGAATACTCGGCACCGCTTCGCGATGCGATTGCTTATCGACGCCCCTTCGTCGGAATTGCTCTGTAATTTGCAGGTCTTCTTTTCGCTCCTGGGCGTCACGCTCAACGGCATCTGAGTAGTACTGAACCAGAAAGTCCTGCATCAGTGTGGGAACTGCAGGGTCCTTTTCCCCCTCTTCTAACCGGTCCAAACTGCCGGGTTCGTCGCCGGTCTTCTCAACGACCCAGCCTCGCTGGGCACGAATGCGACCACCACGAACGTTAAAGATTTGCACAGCTGCTTCCAGCTCATCGCTGTCCATAGCAATGATGTCAGCATCCGTATCACTGCTGAGCACTACGGCTTGGCGCTCCATCACTTTGTCCAGTGCGCCAAGGTCATCGCGAAGACGCGCTGCCTTTTCAAACTCGAGTTGTTCTGCCGCAGTAGCCATTTGCTGCTTGAGGGATCTGACAACGTGCTCTGTTCGTCCGCCCATAAACGAGAGGAACCCGGCAACAATCTCGTCATATTCCTGTTGATCAACACGTTGTACGCACGGTGCCGAACACTTATCGATGTAGCCCAACAGGCATGGTCTCCCGAGCGACTCATGTCGATTAAACACACCGTTCGAACAGGTACGAATCGGAAACACTCTCGTCAATAGATCAAGCGTTTCGCGTACGGCCCACGCGTGCGAGAACGGCCCAAAGTAGCGGACACCTTTTCGTTTCGGCCCCCGGTAGAAGAATGCCCGGGGGTAGCGCTCTTTCACGCTCACAGCGAGCATGGGATACGTCTTGTCATCCCGGTACATGACGTTGAACCAGGGATCGAATTTCTTGATCCACGTGTACTCAAGCTGCAGCGCCTCAACTTCGCTCGCTACAACCGTCCACTCCACGGAGCTGGCGGTAAATACCATCTGGCGCGTTCGCGGATGGAGCTGCGCCGGTGGCTGGAAATAGTTGCTGAGTCGAGCTCGCAGGTTCTTCGCCTTACCGACGTAGACGACGCGACCATGAGGGTCGCGAAACTTATAAACACCTGGGTCGGTGGGGATCGTCCCTGGAGCCGGACGGTAGGAAGTGGGATCAGCCAAAACGCTCCGCGCTCCCTATTCTGACGGCATGTACTTAGCTTCGAGCTCGCGGAACTCCGCAACTGCCTGCAACGCTAGCTCTTTATCTGCAGCCTGAATCGCCCACAGTGGAACGTACTCAAAGTCCGGAAGCTCTAGCCTGGCCATTCGGGCGCCCTTTGGGAACGAAAGCCCGTAGATAACTAGCCAGGGGTAAAATCGCATCCCGATAATGTTGGCTACCTCGACACCATCCTCATTGACCTGGACGCACGGCCGCGTCAACACGAGCCAGGTCAGAATCGAGAGGATGATACCGACTCCAACGAAAGCAAACTTGTCGAGCCACGTAATTGTGAGGCCCGAAAATTCCACGTCAACGACGGCGGCCATGAAGATGTGCACGGCCATCAGCACAAGAATGCATACAGCTGCGACTTTCTTCAGAAATGGGGACCGAATCGTCAGCTCCCACGGCTTAGTCGAGATCGAAGCGTGTGGGTCTAGTGCGTTGAGGTATGCAAGCTCCGCTTCATCAATCTTGCGTGCAACCGACTGTTCTTCGCTCACTACTCTTTACTCCTCGCTGCCGTAGCACACGCTACGTTCTTTCAGTTATGAATGTTTCTTCGGGGTCGCTCGGACTTTTTCAAGCTCGATGAGGGCACCGATTGCTGCCTGCACGGCTTCCGCGCCCTTGTCTTCCTTCGCGTCCTCTCCACCAGCACGCTCGTAGGCCTGGTCTTCTTCTTCGACGGTGAGTACTCCGTTTCCGACGGGCGTTGATTCGTCGAGTGCGATGCGGGTCAACCCTGCGGTCACCGAGTCACAAACGTACTCAAAGTGCGCCGTCTCACCTCGAATTACGCACCCTAGCGCTACGACAGCGTCGTAACGCTGAGCACAGGCCTGCACCACAACCGGCAATTCTAACGCGCCAGCGACGGTAAATTCCACATACTTAGCACCCATTTCTCGGACAGTCGAGATCGCCCGGTCCCGGAGACGCTCCACGATTTTCTGGTTCCACAGTGTCGAAACAATGGCGACTGTATAGCCCTCGCCACTTATCGTCTGCGCATCAGGTGCACCGACACTTGCCATCTAATCGTCCTCCTGCTCAGTCCACGAAGCAGCCAACGGGAGATCATGCCCCATGCGCAACTGCTTGGTTCGTAAATACCGGATGTTCTCGTGAGTAGGCACAATTTCGATTCGAGCCCGCTCTTTCACGATCGGACCGAAGCCGCTGAGCGCTTCCACCTTTTCCGGATTATTGGATAACAGTGTAAACGAAATGATACCAAGGTCTTTCAAAATCTGTCCGGCAACCGAATACTCGCGGGCATCGACGGGCAGCCCCTGCTCAAGGTTGGCATCAACGGTGTCAAGGCCCTGGTCTTGCAGGCGATAGGCCTCGAGCTTGGCGAGGAGTCCGATACCGCGCCCCTCGTGCCCGCGAACATACACGAGCACACCACAACCCTTTTCTTGAATCCGACGCATCGACTCGTGGAGCTGCGGACCACAGTCGCACCGCTTCGACGCAAAGGCATCCCCCGTCAAGCACTCGGAGTGAACCCGCACAAGTACATCGTCACAGTTCGCGACGTCCCCGACTACCAATGCGATGTGCTCGGAACCATCGATGCGATTGCGATAACCGTACGCGGCAAACGTACCGAACTCGGTCGGCAACTTGGTTTCGACAGTGCGCTCGACTGTCATCTCATGGCGGCGTCGATAAGCAATAAGCTGCTCGATGGAGATCATCTTGAGACCGTGCCGGTCGCTGAACTTGCGCAGTTCATCAAACCGCGCCATATCCGTCGGATCCTCCTCGGACACGATTTCACACAACACACCGCACGGAGTAAGTCCTGCCAAGCGCGCGAGATCGATTGAGGCCTCGGTATGTCCATCCCGCGTGAGCACCCCTCCCTTGCGTGCGCGCAGAGGCACGATATGGCCCGGACGAGTGAAGTCATGCGGCCCATACTTCGTATCGACGAGGCGTCGAATAGTCTCAGCTCTCGATGTTGCGGAAATACCTGTCGATCCTGTCGCTGCATCGACAGTGACCGTGTACGCGGTGCCGCGGGCGTCCTCATTATGAGCAACCATGGGCGGCAGTTGGAGCTCATCCGCACGCTCGTCCTCGAGCGGGACGCAAATGTATCCGGAGGTGTAGCGCACCATAAACGCTACGAGTTCCGGGGTGGCGAACTCGGCGGCAAAAATAAGATCCCCCTCGTTCTCCCTATCCTCGTTGTCAACAACAACGACTGCTTCACCGCGAGCAATAGCTGCTACTGCATCTTCGACGGTGTCTAGCTGCGAATTACGTCCAACGGAGTCCTGAGGAGCATTCATGGAACCCAATGTTAGTGCCTCACCATGTTCTCAACGTATTTGGCAATGATATCGACTTCGATGTTGACCGAATCGCCTGATTTCCATGAACCTGCGGTCGTCGCCTGTAGGGTCGCAGGGATGAGCGAGACTTCAAACCAACCATCTCCTACTGCAGAGACGGTCAACGAGATCCCGCTGATCGTGATAGAGCCCTTTTCCACCACGTACTTTCGTACTTTTTCAGGGAGCGAAAACCGCAGTACGTCCCAGTGCTCACCAGGCGAGCGATGTTGAAGTGTCGCCACTGCATCGACGTGCCCCTGCACAATGTGACCACCAAGTCGGTCTCCCACTGCTAGTGCGCGCTCAAGATTGACCAGGGTTGCTTCCTTGTATTCACCGATACGGGAACGACGCAAAGTTTCAAGCATGACGTCTGCAGTAAAAGAATTTTCTGTGGCCTCAACTACTGTGAGACACACCCCGTCGACAGCAATCGAGTCTCCAAGTTCCACTCCTGCAAGTACGGTCTCTGCGCCGATACGGATCCGAACTGCGTCGTCGAGTGGCTCGATTGACGCCACCGAACCAACTTCCTCAACCAGTCCTGTAAACACTATGCAGTCTCCATTTCTATCAATACGTCCTCGCCAAGTTGGTGCACGTCGCAGATCTTAAATTCGAATGCGTCGCCTATCGTACGCGCCAGTGCAGCGTCCAGCACCGAGCGACCTTGGCCTAGCAGTTTTGGCGCAATATATGCTTGCACCCGGTCGACAACACCGCGGGTAAAGAAGCTGCTGAGGAGATTCGCTCCACCCTCAACAAGTACGTCACGGCAGCCAAGTTCCCAAAGTTCTGCGCATGCTGCCTCAGGGGTCGGATACTGCAAAAAGCCTAGCTCGCGTAAGTTTCCTTCGGGCACTTCTCTCGTGCCGATTACAACGCGGCGAGGCTGGTGCGGATACAGGCTTCCATCCGGTCTACGCGCGGTGAGCGAAGGATTGTCAGTGATCGCGGTTCCGGTCCCAACGATGATGGCGTCGCGTTGAGCGCGGTCACGGTGCACGAACTGGCGCGCCTCAGGTCCGGTAATCCACTTGCTGGAGCCGTCAATCGCTGCGGTGAACCCATCCAACGTCATCGCAAACTTCGCGGTCACGCTGACCCGATTGTGGCGTATGGAGGAAATCCAAGGCTGAAGGGCTTCAACGCGGTAAGGCTCGAAGCGGACGTCGATACCCGCGGCTTCAAGCCGCTGAGCACCGCCTGTAGCGAGAGGATTCGGGTCAGCCGTGAGATACACAACCTTGGCAACACCCGCAGAAATCAGTGCCTCTGTGCACGGGCCAGTTCGTCCAGTGTGGTTACACGGCTCCAACGTGACAACGGCTGTAGCGCCTTCTGCACGAGCTCCTGCCTTACGAAGTGCTTGAACCTCCGCATGTGGCCCGCCGACGGGGGCCGTCGCGCCGGTGGCGACTAGAACTCCGTCTGAGCTATACAACGCACATCCAACTGGTGGATTGGGACTCGTAGTCCCGCGGACTGCATCCCCTGCTGCGATAGCTGCTTCGATCACGCGACGCCAGCCGCTTCCTTTGCCATCCGACGCAGCGTATCTACTGCCTCAGCGGGATTATCTGCGCCGAATACTGCGGATCCAGCCACGAAGGCGTCCACACCGGCCTCGGCCGCCTGAGCAATTGTGGAGTTGGCGATGCCACCATCGATCCCAATTACCGTGGACAAGCCAGCAGCGCGAATGCGGTCACGCAGGGTAAACACCTTCGAGAGCACTTCCGGCATGAACTTCTGTCCGCCAAAACCGGGCTCCACACTCATCACGAGCACTTCCTCGAAATGCTCAAGATCGTCGAGGTATGGCTCGATTGGTGTGCCCGGTTTAATAGCAAATCCCGCCTGCACGCCTAATTCACGGCACTGCTTCGCAGCAGCGACGTGGTCGTTCGTTGCCTCGACGTGGAAAATCATTCGATCACCACCAGCGTTGGCATAGGTCTCGAACCACCGCTCCGGTTCCTCGATCATGAGGTGCATGTCGAGAAACTGGTCGGTCACCCCGTTGACAGCTTTCGTCACATCCGGACCGAAGGAAAGGTTCGGCACAAAATGACCGTCCATGATGTCTACGTGGAGCATGTCGGCGTTCGGTACTTTCTCAACATCTTCGCCGAGAGCTGCATAGTTCGCGGCAAGGATGGACGGCGCAATATAAATCATGCCTCTACCCTAGTGTTTTCTTGCGAAGAACTGCGAAGAACATCGCGTCAGTTCCGTGGCGGTGTGGCCACATCTGCACACTACGATGTGGCCCGACGTTTTCCATTGGCGCAACAAGTTGCTGTGCGTCGCACTCCTCGACTTTGCCAGTGGCCAGCACAGCGTCAACGATGCCTCTGGTCTCCCGAATATCTGGCGAACATGTCGAGTACACGATTACGCCACCAGGTTTTGTCGCAGTAATGGCTGTGTTGAGCAGCTTGAGCTGTAGCTGGGTGAGCGAAGCGATATCTGACTCGTGCTTCGTCCAGCGTGCTTCAGGCCGACGCCTCAACGATCCGAGGCCGGAACAGGGGGCGTCGACAAGCACTCGGTCGTATCCAGACTCGAGCTCAATGGTTGTCGCGTCCCCTGTGCGAACACTGACCGGCAAACCTTTCGTCGCCTTCTGCACAAGCTCCGCACGGTGAGGCGCAACCTCGACTGCATCAACGCGTGCACCATCAATTGCCGCCAAGGAACCGATGAATGCAGCCTTGCCACCCGGGCCTGCGCAGAGGTCCAACCAGCGTCCCTGGTCGTCAGCGACGGTCGCTTGGACAAGCGCCCGCGCAATCAACTGAGAGCCTTCGTCTTGTACCGCGGCGAAACCATCGCGTACCGGTTGCAGCTCACCTGGGTTCCCCTCAGGCAAATACACGGCATACGGGGAGTACTTGCCAATGTCGCCACCAGTGATGAGTGCCAACTCCTCCGCGGAGATCTCGCCGGGTCGTGCGACAAGATGCACGATGGGACGCTCCGAGTCAGCTTCGAGGGCCTCGGCCAGCTCCGGATCATCTGCTTCAACCCCTAACGCCGTTGCAAAAGAACGAGCAATCCAAGCAGGGTGCGCGTGCTCGAACGCGATGCGCTCCAGTGGCTCATTGGGCTTGCAGGTGTCAATCCAGTGCTTCGAGGGTTGCCGACTCATCGTTCGCAGCACCGCATTAACAAAACCTTTCGCACCCTGTTTCCCAGCGCCGATAACCAAGCGCACAGAAGTATCAACCGCGGCATGCTGCCCGACTCTGGTGTACAGCAACTGGTAAGCGCCTAATCGCAGAGCTGCGCGTACCTCAGCATCGAGATCAGCAATAGCGCGGCTCGAGCACTCCTGAAGAACTGCATCAATCACTCCGAGCGATCGCAGTGCTCCATACGTCAGCTCCGTGGCAAATGCAGCATCCTTGCCGCGCACCTTGTGTTCACGGAGTATTCCTGGCAAGACCAAGTTCGCGAACGCCCCGTCTATGTCGACGCGCATCAGCGTCGACCACGCTGCCTCACGAGCAGGGTCACCAATATCAACCTTTGGCACTTGCTGGTTGGTTCGCTTTTGCGCAACCTTCGCCGTCTTCTTGCTTACCGCGGCAGGCTTACGACGCCCCGCAGACCGGGATCGGAACCCTCCGCTCATACAAACTTCACCCCTGCCTCAATAGTCTCGGTTGCGAGCCCGCGCCCCCACGCATCTGCAGCCATACGCTTCTTCCCAGGCGGTTGTATCTCTTGCAAGATCACATCGACTGTCCCAGTCCCAACTCGCACCCGATTCTTTTCGACGGCCACTTCGCCCGCGCCAAGCGTATCCGAGTCACCAATCGACACCGGCCCGATTTTGACACGCTGCTCACCGAGCATTGTCCACGCACCAGGTCCTGGCGTGTATGCGCGGATCGTACGATCAACTACTTCGGCGTCACAATCCCACTGAATCCGAGCATCCTTGCTCTGAATTTTCGGGGCATATGTGCCATCCACGGGCTGGGGTTCCGGTACTATGCTGCCACTGGCGAGACCATCCATCGTGGCAACAAGCAAGTCAGCACCCTTGTACGCAAGCCTGGTCAAGAGATCGTCCGCGGTATCGGTAGGCAAAATCGCTTCCTCAAACGTAGCCAGAACTGGACCTGTATCGAGTCCCTCATCGATGCGGAATGTCGTGGCACCGGTCGTCGTCAATCCCGACAAGATTGCAGCCTGGACTGGAGCCGCTCCCCGGAGCTCAGGCAAAAGCGAGAAGTGGAGGTTCACCCACCCGTGCTGAGGCAAGTCGAGCAGCTCAGGCGGAACAAGGTTGCCGTACGCTACGACGGGAATCGCATCTGGAGCAATCGCACGTAGACGTTCGACGATTTCTGCATTACCACGCAATGTCTTCGGCTCAAGTACTTCAATGCCATGCTCAAGCGCAACTTTCTTAACGGGCGACGGGTGAAGCGTCCGCCCCCTCCCCTTCGGCGCGTCAGGGCGCGTGAGCACCGCAACTACTTCATGCTCTGAATGAAGCAACGCCTCCAGCGCCACGACTGCAGGTTCTGGCGTCCCAGCAAACACAATACGCATTACCGTTCCTTCCACCACGTTGATGTTCGAACTTGTGACATAGCTTGTTTCTTTTCTTCCGCAGACAGACGCTCCAAGAACACAACGCCGTCAAGGTGGTCAGTCTCGTGCTGAATGCACCGCGCGAGGAGTCCTGTTCCCAGGATCGACAACGGATGTCCCTCTGCGTCGACACCGTTGCAGACTACGGAGCGATATCGCTCCACATCGGCCCTAACACCGGGAATGGACAGACACCCTTCAGTACCCAGCTGACTATCCCCAGAAAGCGGCGACCACGACGGGTTCACAATGTGTCCCCGAAGCCCCTGGCAATCGAAGACGAACACCCTCTGGCTGTGGCCAATCTGATTTGCAGCCAAGCCAACACCACCTGCGTTATCCATTGTGTCGAACATGTCATTGACCAGCGTGCGAATCCGAGCGCCAAACTCAGTAACCTCTTGAGCTACTTCATTGAGCACAGGATCCCCGAGCAATCGAAGCCTGCGAACTGTCATGGATCGATAGTCTACCCACCTCTCGGCTCCACGGGCGCAACACTATCCAATATGCAGAGGGTCAACCTGCACCCGCAGCGGTAAATCCTGCTTGCGCGTCGCTCTACTGATCACTCCAGCCCGTAAAGCACGACCTAGCTCATTCCGTTCTTGCACTGCGCACCTCACCAGCATGCGCTGCGCAGGGCCGAACTGCTGCTCGTCCCAAGTGCCAGGTAATGAGACCCCGCTCGGTAAGTCGACAGGCCCCAATAACTCAGCAGCTAAAGGAAGCGTCGTATGTGCGAAAAAATCTTCCAAAGCGACACGTGGTGCGTCCACCACTGCTACGTGAGCAGCTGGCGGAAACGAAACCTCTCTTCGATGTCCAAGCTCAAGCGCCGCATAGCCGGACGGATCCCAGCGCAGGAAGAACTGCACAACCGCAATTCCCGGATCAGCGGTCACGACGACCTCCCCGCCGCGTTCATGGGGCTCAACCAGCGCTGCAGCCGCTATCCATCTCGAATATGTCTCTTCAGCCGCTCGCAAGTCTGGACGTTGCAGCAGCGCCCACGCATCCATCAGCACCGCTGCTCCGTACCCGCCTTCCACTACGGGTTCCGCGCCGGGCGTGGCTACAACAAGCTGTGCCTGAGGCTCAACCTCAGCGAGTACCTTCTCGCCCGAGGAGTTCCGCACACGAACATGAGGAAATGCTCGGCCAAGCTCCTCTGCTGTCCGGTCTGTGCCCAATACCACTGCGCGCAGCTTTCGCGAACCACATGCAACACAACGATAAGACGGATCTATGCGGCCACACCACCGGCAGGTTGGTGCGGAGGCATCCCCACTTTGTGGCAACTCGAGCGGTCCATTGCACGCACGACACCGCGATGGGGTGCGGCAATCACCGCAAGCCAGCGCACGAATGTATCCAGCACGAGGCACCTGAAACAGCACCGGGCGATTACGCTCAAGAGCCCGCTTTGCTGCTTGGAACGCCGCAGAAGGAAGCCTTGCTTGCCTTGCACGTGGGTCACGTTCTAGTGCGATGTCGGAATCCCCCGCTGCATAGATCCGCGGCATCCGCTCTCGAATCGTGCCTTTCGACGCCTCCAACCCATGCATCCAACCCGATTCGACCAGCATTTGGGTTTCTACAGTTCTTGCGACACCACCGATGATTAAAGGGACGTGCTCAAGCGCGGAGCGCGTCGTCAAGACCTCGCGAGCATGCACATACGGCTCACGCGGATCAACAAGATTGTCGTTGCCGTCATCCATGAGCACAAGCAGTCGAAGATCCTGTACCGGCGCAAACGCGGCAGAGCGAGTCCCCACCACGATTCGGGCCTGCCCATGCAATGCCGAAAGATATCGTGAATACCTTGCCTGCGGACCCTGTGCAGAAGTGAGCGTGCTTATCTGCCGAGGCCCGACCACCTTCTTCAACTGTGCTTCGAGGCTATCTACATCTCGCTGGTCCGGTACGACGATGAGTGCTCCGCCACCGTCAAGCGCGACTTTTGCAGCCAAAGCAGCAACAGGACCTGCCCACGGAGCACCTGGTGCAACCTGCCACGCTGCTCGCACTAGCTTTCTGGCAAGCACAGCATCGACGAATGATTCACCGTATTGATATGTACTCCATCCCGAAAGATCTGGCTCGGTGGCCTCACCAAGCTCCGCCCAAGATGTAGAAGTGTCTGTCTCTTCAGCTTTCTTATGCCGAGGAGGGATCGCTGAGCGATAGATATCAGACCTGACGCCGGCATAGCGCTCAGCGAGTGCGTCGACAAGCTGGCGTAACTGGATTGGAGCGACAACCTCCGATGAAATCACGCGCTCGAGGAACCGCAAGTTACCTACATGCTCAGGGGCCTCCGTCCGGCCAAGAATCAACCCATCAACAAGTCGACCAGCGAACCGCACCCGCACCCGCGTTCCCGGCTGCGCATCTTCTGACTGCTCCTCAGCTACGTAGTAGTCAAAGGTGCGGTCTAGATGTGCCAACCCAAGCTGGGGTAGCACCTTGGCGACAGGAAGGAAGGTTGCGGGCTGCTTCGACATTCAGCCGGGCCTTATACCCCTGCTGCAGCGCGCAGGTCATCTACCTTGTCCAAACGCTCCCACGGCAAGTCGACATCCGTGCGTCCAAAGTGACCGTACGCAGCCGTTTGGGCATAAATTGGGCGAAGCAAGTCAAGTTCTTTGATGATTGCGGCCGGACGAAGGTCAAAGACCTTCTCCACAGCCTGCTGAATTGACTCGTTCGTCTGTCCTTCAGCTGCGGTGCCAAACGTCTCAACGTAGAGGCCAACCGGGGTTGCTCGCCCAATCGCGTACGCTACCTGCACCTCGACGCGGTCTGCTAAACCAGCTGCACAAATATTCTTGGCAACCCAACGAGTTGCGTACGCAGCAGAGCGGTCAACCTTTGATGGATCCTTGCCGGAAAACGCACCACCGCCGTGCCGGGCCATGCCACCATATGTGTCTACGATGATCTTTCGCCCAGTCAACCCGGCGTCTCCCATCGGGCCCCCAAGCACAAACGAACCCGAGGGATTAATCAGCAGCTTGGTGTCATCCGTGTAGAACTTCTCTAACCCAGCGTCAGCGATTACCCACTCGAGCACATGGGTGCGGAGCGCGTTCTCGAGTTCCTCTCCGACGAAGTCCGGGTCGTGTTGCGTGGAAATAACCACGGTATCCAGTGCCACTGGGGTGTCGCCGTCGTAAGCGAACGTCACCTGAGTCTTACCGTCCGGGCGCAAGCCCACAACGGTGCCCATCTTTCTCACCTCGGTCAAGCGTCGCGCAAGTCGGTGCGCAAGCGCAATTGGTAGCGGCATGTACTCTTCGGTTTCATTCGTAGCGTAACCAAACATCAGCCCCTGATCACCAGCACCTGTTTGGTTGAGCGCTTCGATGGTGTCGTTCTCGCGCGACTCCTGAGAAAAACTAACGCCGTCCGAAATTTCAGCAGACTGATCGCCGATGGCGATGTTCACTCCACATGTACGGCCATCAAAGCCCACCTCCGACGAAGAAAACCCGATTCCGACCAACTTGTCGCGGACAATCTTGGCGATGTTTGAGTAAGCCTCGGTTTGTACCTCACCCACCACGTGCACCTGACCGGTCGTCACTAAGGTTTCTACAGCGACACGCGAGGACGGATCCTGCTTGAGCATGTCGTCCAAAATCGCGTCCGAAATTGCATCGCAGATTTTGTCGGGGTGACCTTCAGTCACCGATTCACTGGTGAATAAACGGTAGTACGTACCAGTATCACGTGTAGACAAAGCGGTCTTCCTTTTGCTCTTTCGTTCCTACAGAGAATGGCCAGCGAAGACGTACCATCGCCAACCGTTGATGCAATGCACCTTAGAGTAGACCACTCGGTCTAATAATTCAAACGTCGTTTCTACATGTGGAGTGACTCAACCTTATCCAGCAGGTGCACTGCAACTTCCAGCTTTGTACCATGCGGAATCGCCTGTTCCCGACCCGAACTATCAAGGAACCACCCCTGATTGTGTGCCTGCCCGAAGACAGCTCCTTGCGCCACCGAATTCACCATCAGACCGTCCACTCCCTTGCGCTGCAGCTTGCGCCGGGCGTTCTCAAGTTCGTTATCGGTCTCCGCAGCGAACCCAACAATCGTCGCAGAGGTAAGCCCCTCTTTCCTCATCTCACCAAGTCCCTGCAAAATATCGGGGTTTGCAACCAGGTCCACCTGAGAAAGCTCTTGACTGTTATCATCTTTCTTCAGTTTCTTCTGCGCCGCATGCCGTGGCCTCATATCAGCTACAGCAGCAGCCATAACGATGATGTCGGCTTGTGGAGCAAGGCTGCGCATCGCCTCATTCATCTGGAGAGCAGTAGTGACACGATGTATCTCAGCACCAGCGGGGATGCTCAAGTGGTCAATGGCACCCGCGACGATATCAACATGGGCACCTCTTTGTGCTGCAATCTCTGCCAGAGCAAAACCTTGCTTGCCGGAGGAATGATTCCCCAAGAATCGGACAGGATCGAGTGGCTCCCGAGTGCCTCCGGCACTGATCAACACTCTTTTACCCTTGAGCGTTTGCTCAATTGGCCTGGTAGCAGCCACGGTCTCTGTCAGCTTGACAATCTGCGAGGGGTCGAGAAGCCGACCTGCCCCACTGTCCTTGCCCGTCAGCCGCCCATGCGCTGGCTCCAGTACGGTGTACCCCCGAGAGCGAAGGACCGACACGTTGTGTTGCGTAGCGCGATTGTTCCACATCTCAGTATGCATTGCCGGAGCAAGCACGACGGGACACGTTGCCATGAGCAGTGTGGAAGTTAAGAGATCATCAGCGCGCCCACCAGCCACGCGCGCCAGAAAGTCTGCAGTAGCAGGAGCCACCACAATGACGTCCGCGTCCTGCCCGATTCGTACGTGCTGCACCTCATCAACGCGCGAAAAAACATCAGTGTCTACCGGAGCGCCAGACAGCGCCTCAAAAGTGGCCGCACCTACAAACTTCAAGGCGTTTTCTGTCGGAATAACCCGTACGTCAACCCCTTGCTCGCGAAATCCGCGAACAATCTGACAGGCTTTGTACGCTGCGATACCGCCCGAAACGCCAACGACTACCTTGCTCACTTCGTTCATAGCAAAAGAGTGTACGCAAAACCCCGCAGCCGCTTCCATTAGGGAGCCACTGCGGGGCAAGTGTGTGATATGAGGGTGCGGGGAGTTACATGCCCTCTTCGTGCTCGAGCAAACTCGAGTTGATCTCGCGAAGCGCGATCGAAAGCGGCTTCTCACCCGGCTCTGGCGTCACCAATGGCCCGATGAACTCAAAAACGCCCTCGTCTGAGTTCTGGTAGTAGCTGTTGATTTGGCGGGCGCGCTTGGCCGCAAAGATTACCAAGGCGTACTTCGACGAAACCTTCGTCAGTAGCTCATCAATCGGGGGTGCGGTAATACCATCAGGGGTGTCGTATGCTTTTTCTTCCGCGTCGCCCGCAGAGCCATCTTGCAACAGATCGCTGTTGATCGTGCTCAATTCAACCTACTTCTCGTTGTACTTCAATTAATTGTCAGTGTCTCGGCCGTCAGACCCCACAAGAAGGTCCACTATAGCAGCGACAGCGTCATCGATGTTGTCATTGACCACGACGTTGTCGAATTCGTCCTGTGCCGCAATCTCGTTGCGGGCAGTTTCCAGACGACGCTCGATCACCTCTTGCGTCTCCGTGCCCCTGCCAGTGAGTCGCTCTACAAGAATCTCCCACGACGGCGGGGCCAAGAACACGGTGGCCGCCTCTGGCATCAAGCCTTTGATGTTTCGAGCTCCAACCAAGTCGACTTCGACGAGGACTGGCCGACCAGCCTCCAACGCCTCGCGCACTGGAGAAGCTGGAGTACCGGAGCGCTGGAGCCCTCCATGGATATCTGCCCACTCAAGCATCTCGCCCGAATCAATCTTCTGTTGGAACTCATCGGGCGTAACAAAGAAGTAATCCTTGCCGTCCTGTTCGCCCGGCCGAGGTGCGCGCGTTGTCATTGAGACAGAGAAGTACAGTTCAGGAACTTCTGTGCGCAAGCGCTGCACAACGGTTGACTTCCCTACCGCTGACGGGCCGGCCAGAACTACGAGATTACCGCGTGAAGTGGGAGTCGACACTGGATTAGTCCTCGGAGAAACCAAAGCGCTCAAGCAGGGCACGGCGCTGACGGTCACCCAGACCGCGCAGACGACGCGTCTGTGCAATCTCAAGCTCTTCCATGATCTCGCGAGCCTTCACCTTGCCAACCTTTGGCAGAGCCTCCAGGAGCGCAGAGACCTTGGTCTTACCGATGATTTCATCGGTAGCTGCCTTCTCCAAAACCTCAGCGAGGTTCGTGTCGCCGCGCTTCAGCGAAGCCTTCAGCTCTGCACGCTGCTTACGCGCTTCTGCTGCCTTCTCAAGTGCTGCCTTGCGCTGCTCATCGGTCAACTGTGGAAGTGCCACGGTTTCCTCCATGTAGATAGTAGTTCTATTGCTCCAGTGCTTTGGCACCGGACCGCGATTTACCAGCCCCGATAGTACCGGACTAAGCAAGCGGCTCCGAGCCAGTGTAGCACTAGGAAGTTTTCTTCATGATGTATTGCATGGCGTTTAGCCACGTCAACGCATCGACGCAACTAAACTACCAGCAATTATGCAATCTGGTAAATACGAGCTATCTCTATTGCCAATTCGCCTGGTCAACAGCACGTTTTCGCAGTTCATCTGGGTCCGGACCAGCAGTAAGAATCCCACGTGACATATTGGGATAAAACTGCCTAATTCTCTTCCCCGCGATCTCACGAACGTCGTTAAAGCTAGCCCCTTGTGCGCCAACGCCTGGCATAAGGACTGGCCCAGTAAACCTCGAAAGATCAAGCGCGTATGAGAGCGTCGCCCCCACCACAATCCCCACATCTGAACAGTGCGTGCTATTCAGCGCCTCACAGGCATCAACCATCTGCTGCGCAATTGTTACACCGTCTATCTGTTGAGATTGGAACTCCTGCGCCTCCGGGTTCGAGTTAGCAGCCATAACAAATACTCCTTTCCCATACTCGAAGGCAGTGTTGATTGCAGGGGCAAGGGAACCAACGCCAAGAAACGGAGTCAGCGTGAGGGCATCCACTTCTAGGGGCGATCCCGGTCGAAGCCAAGCGTCGGCATACCCTTGCATTGTCGAACCGATATCCCCTCGCTTCGCATCTGCTATCACAAGCGTTCGTGACTCCCGGAAGCGTTGAATGAGTCGCTCTAGGACGCCGAAGCCTGCGGATCCAAATCGTTCATAAAACGCGACCTGTGGCTTGACCACAGCTGCATGGCCAGCAAACGCCTCAACGCAGGCATCGGAAAACGCGGCAAGGCCATCTACGGTATCTGGGAGACCCCACTGTTCAAGGATCTGTGCATGCGGGTCGATGCCCACACACAGCTGCCCGTGTTCACGGGCAGCACTGTGTAAGTCGAGCGCAAAGGACACGGCTACTTATCTCCGTTCTCAGTCCGAGTTTCGGACTCAAGTTCCTGAAGGCTCATGACAGCGATTTCATTGTCACGAAGCGCTTCGATGCCTTGGACCGCGGCGGTAACGCCCTGAACTGTCGTCATGAGTGGTACACCGTGTGCAACGGCTGCGGCGCGGATATCGTATCCGTCGTGGCGTGCACCTGAAGATCCTGCGGGCGTGTTCAGAATCAGGTCAATCTCACCATCGTTAATGCAGTCGACGATCGATTTGCCCTCCGCCCCGTTTCGGACGTCTGAGGCCTTCAATACGATCTCGCAAGGGATCCCATTCCTTCGCAGCATTTGGGCTGTGCCGCCTGTAGCCAGAATCTTGAATCCCATTGTGGAAAGGCGCTGAATTGGGAAAATCAGGGTTCTCTTGTCACGGTTAGCGACAGAAACGAATACTGTGCCTTCCGTCGGAAGTGCGCCAAAGGCTGCTGCCTCGGCCTTCGCGTAGGCAACTCCGAACGACGGCGCTAAGCCCATCACTTCGCCAGTCGACTTCATCTCTGGGCCAAGGATGGTGTCGAGCATCGCACCGTCCGGCCGACGGAAGCGGTTGAACGGCAACACGGCCTCTTTCACTGCGATTGGGTGATCAAGTGGCAGCGAGCCTCCGTCGTAGTCACTCGGGATCATCTCTTCGGCCTTCAGCTCTGCGATGGTCGCACCCATCATCACACGAGCAGCCGCCTTGGCTAGGTGTACGCCGGTCGCCTTCGACACGAAAGGAACGGTTCGCGACGCACGCGGGTTGGCTTCAATGACGTAGAGGATGTCGTCTTTCAACGCGAACTGTACGTTCATCAGACCGGTGACACCAATACCGTGCGCCAACGCCTCTGCAGAACGACGCACCTTTTCAATATCCTCTGGCCCAATGGTCATCGGAGGCAGCGCACAGGCCGAATCGCCGGAGTGGATGCCGGCTTCCTCGATGTGTTCCATGACGCCACCGAGGTAGACGTCCTTACCATCCGACAGCACGTCGACGTCGATCTCAATTGCGGAATCCAGGAAGCGGTCAACAAGCACAGGGTGATCCGGCGAGAGTTCGGTTGCGCGATTGATGTAGTCTTCAAGGCTTTGCTCGTCGTAGACAATCTCCATGCCTCGGCCGCCCAGCACGTAGGAAGGACGAACAAGGACGGGGTATCCAATCTCATTTGCTACTCGACGTGCCTCTTCGAAAGAAACGGCGGTACCGTACGCTGGCGCAGGCAGTTTGGCAGCGTCGAGCACCTTGCCAAACTCGCCGCGGTCTTCCGCGGAATCGATGGCCTCGGGGGTAGTTCCGACTACCGGTACCCCGGCGTCAGCGAGTCGCTGCGCGAGCCCGAGTGGCGTCTGACCACCCAACTGCACGATAACCCCTGCAACCGTGCCAGACAGAGACTCAGCGCGATAGATCTCCATGACATCTTCGAATGTCAGAGGCTCGAAGTAGAGCCTGTCAGCCGTGTCGTAGTCAGTGGAAACGGTCTCCGGGTTGCAGTTGATCATCACTGTCTCGTAGCCAACCCGCGAGAGCTCCAGCGCGGCGTGGACGCACGAGTAGTCAAACTCTATGCCTTGACCGATGCGGTTCGGGCCTGAGCCCAGGATCAGCACCTTCTCCTTATCGGAGGAGGCGACCTCAGACTCTGCCTCCGGATCCCATTCGTACGCGGAGTAATGATACGGCGTCTGCGCTTCGAACTCACCCGCGCAAGTATCAACGGTCTTGTATACAGGGTGGACACCAAGAGACCACCGGAGTGATCGTACGCCATCTTCGCCGGCTAGCTCAGGGCGAAGCGCGGCAATCTGTGCATCAGAGAGCCCGAAAACTTTCGCTTCGCGGAGCATCTCAGCGTCGAGAACGGGGGCGTCGATAAGCGCCTGGCGGAACTCAACGAGCGCTGCCAACTCAGCGAGGAACCACGGGTCAATCCCACTGGCTTCGTAGACCTGCTCGATGCTCGCGCCCAAGCGCAGCGCGAGTTCAACATCGTACATGCGCTTATCGGTCGGGACGCGCAGATCCTGGAGGACAGCATCCACATCATTCTCACGGCCTTCAGCAAAGTAGCTATCCGGCTTCGTCCAGAAACCGTTCGGCTTCTCTTCCATTGACCGCATGACCTTATTCAAGCCTTGGATGTAGTTGCGCCCAATGCCCATTGCTTCGCCAACAGCCTTCATCGAGGTGCCCAACGTCTCGTCTGATCCAGGGAACTTCTCGAACGTAAAGCGAGGCATCTTGACGATGACGTAGTCGAGCGTCGGCTCAAACGCGGCTGGGGTCACCCCGGTGATGTCGTTTTGAATCTCATCCAGCGTGTAGCCAATAGCCAGCTTGGAGGCGATCTTTGCAATCGGGAAGCCCGTCGCCTTCGACGCAAGAGCCGAAGAGCGAGAGACACGTGGGTTCATCTCAATTGTGATGATGCGCCCGTCAGTTGGGTTCACCGCGAACTGAATATTGCAGCCACCCGTATCGACGCCCACTTCGCGGATAATGGCGATACCCTGATCACGCATGGTCTGAAACTCCCTATCCGTCAGCGTCATAGCCGGCGCGACGGTGACAGAGTCACCTGTGTGGACACCAAGCGCATCAACGTTCTCGATTGAGGCGACCACTATGACGTTGTCATTGCGGTCGCGGACAAGCTCAAGCTCGAACTCTTTCCAGCCGAGAATAGACTCCTCGATCAGCACATTTGCTTCCGGGGAGGCGTCAAGTCCTCCACCTGCGATGCGGTCAAGGTCCTCCATGGTGAACGCGAGACCAGAGCCAAGACCGCCCATGGTGAAGGAAGGACGGACAACGACCGGAAGCCCAAGCTCCTGGACAGTCTCGTGGACTTCACCCATCGAGTAGCACACGCGTGAGCGGGCAGATTCACCGCCGATCTTCTCGACGATGTCCTTGAACTTCTGCCGATCCTCACCGCGCTCAATTGCATCGATGTTTGCGCCAATAAGCTCCACGTTATGCTTTGCCAGGATACCCTGGCGCTCAAGTTGGATCGCTGCGTTCAAGGCAGTTTGACCGCCGAGCGTTGGCAGAATCGCATCGACTGGATGCCCCTGCTCTGTTTCACGGGCCAAGATCATGTCGATGTAGCTTGGGTCAATCGGCTCAACATAGGTGTGATCCGCAAACTCCGGGTCCGTCATGATCGTTGCCGGGTTCGAGTTAATGAGCGTGACTCGTAGCCCTTCTTCCTTCAGGACGCGACAAGCCTGCGTCCCCGAGTAGTCAAACTCGCACGCCTGGCCAATAACGATTGGCCCGGAGCCAATAACCATCACATGGTTGATATCTTCGCGCTTCATTGTGTGAATCTCCTCTAATGCTGGTTACTGGTTGTTCGGGCTCTTCGAGTCCATCAACGAGATGAACTGGTCAAACAGCGGGTTCGCATCGTGCGGTCCGGCGGCTGATTCGGGGTGATACTGCACGGAGTACGCCATGTTGTTGTCCAATGCCACGCCTTCGACGGTGCCATCGTTCAGGCAGACATGTGTGATGGACGCCGGGCCGAAATCTGTCTCGAATGTGTCGCCTTCCTTGCCGCGGAGGGCAAAACCGTGATTTTGGCTCGTGATATCAATCTTTCCCGTGCGCAGGTTCTTCACCGGAACGTTGACTCCCCGGTGGCCGTAGCGCAGCTTGTATGTCTCGAGGCCAAGCGCACGACCTAAGATTTGGTTACCGAAGCAGATCCCGAAGAACGGAATCTCAGCAGCGATAATATCGCGAACAATCGCCACCATTTCGTCTGCGGTGGATGGGTCTCCTGGACCGTTCGAGACGAACACACCATCCGGTCGGTACTGTTCAATATCCTTTAGCTGAGTATTTGCCGGCACCACGACGGTCTCAATGCCCCGTTGTGCAAACTGCATAGGCGTAGCAGTCTTAATACCCATATCGTAGGCGACGACGGTGTAACGCTTCTCGCCTTCAGCGGGGATAGTGTACGGCTGCTTCGTCGAGACCTCTTCGCTGAGGTCTGCCCCAGCCATCGCAGGCTGCTCGTTCACCAGCTTCACTAGCTCATCGACTGGACGCTCGGTGTCTTCACTGACGAAAATTCCTGCCGCAATAGAGCCGTGATTGCGGAGATGACGCACCAGAGTACGAGTGTCCACCCCGTAGATGCCCGGGATACCTTCGTTTTCCATCTGTTCTGCAAGGCTGCGCTTTGCGCGCCAGCTCGAGTGCACGGTGGAAAGATCGCGGATCACAAGGCCAGCAGCCCAGATCTTGTTGTCGTGGGACTCATTGTCTTCGTCGTTCCAACCGGTGTTGCCGATCTGTGGGGCTGTAAGGGTCACGATCTGCTTGTGGTAGGACGGGTCAGTCATCGTTTCCTGGTAGCCCGTCATCGCGGTGCTAAACACTGCCTCTCCGAAGACCTGCTTCTTCGCCCCAAATGAGAAGCCTCGAAAAACCTTTCCGTCGCCAAGCACGAGAAGCGCTGGGATACGTTCATTAACCATATTGTTTAGTTCCTTTACTCGTTATCAGCTTGGTACGTAATAGCTCCACGCAGCATCGTCATTTTGACCTGCGCATTGAACTGCATTCCCTCGTATGGTGTGTTCGAGGCTTTCGACGCCAACTCTTCCGGCTCTACCGTCCACGGCGAATTCGGGTCGACCAAGGTGAGGTTTGCTGGTTCGCCAGCAGTAATCGGTCTCCCCTGGTCCTCCAGCCTCAAAATCTCAGCTGGTCTCTCACTCATTACCTTTGCGACGAACCGCCAGTCCGCCAACCCCGCTTCAACGAAGACACGCGCGATGATTGCCAGCGATGTCTCGAGCCCCAGCATGCCTGGCTTCGCGTGTTCAAACTCCACACACTTTTCTTCCGAACCGTGCGGGGCATGGTCCGTCGCAACTACGTCAATAATCCCGTTCAGCAAAGCGTCACGAAGCGCAATTGTGTCTCTGTGCTCACGCAGCGGCGGGTTTACCCGGAAGTTTCCGTTAAACGTTTCCAGCTTCTCATCTGTCAACAGCAGATGGTGCGGTGTAACCTCCGCCGTAATCTTTGAGGAATGCTGCTTCGCCAGGCGCAAGAGCTGAACAGTTCCTTCCGTCGAAGCGTGGCAGACGTGGAGACGTCCGCCGTAATCGCGCGACATGATCATGTCCCTGGCGACAATCGATTCTTCAGCTACGCGCGGCCATCCACGAAGGCCCAGCTTCGCAGCCATTGGCCCTTCGTGAGCGCTGGCGTCTTCAGTCAGACGGTGATCCTCGGCGTGTTGTGCGAGCAGCACATCATATGCTTTCGCATATTCAATTGCGCGCCGCATGATTTGTGGATCGTTCACGCATTTTCCGTCGTCCGAGAACATACGAACATGGGACTTCGACATCAATCCCATCTCGGTGAGCTGCTTGCCCTCAAGCCCTTGCGTGATAGATCCAACCGGGTACACGTCGCACTTACCGTAGCTTTGTCCCTTGTTCCACACTGCTTCAGCAAGGAATGGTTGGTCAATCACCGGCCGCGTATTAGCCATCGTAAACACGGCTGTAAAACCGCCCTTCGCAGCTGCGTAGGAACCTGTAGCGATGGTTTCCGTATCTTCCCTGCCCGGCTCACGGAGGTGGACGTGCATGTCCACCAGGCCAGGCAGCAGCACCCAACCCTGACCATCTAGTACTTCGTCAGCCTTCGAGGTATCGACGTCTTCCCCTACCGAAGCAATCTGCCCATCTTTGATCAGGACGTTTACGGTGGATTCGCCGTATGGCCGAACGTTTGTCAATGCAATTACTGACATTTCTAGCTATCCTCTCCAGCCAACAAAGCGAACAGCACAGCCATTCGCGTATAAACACCATTTGAGACCTGCTGCAGTACAGCAGTATTTTCGCGGTCTGCAACATCAAAGTTGATTTCCATACCGCGCAGCATTGGGCCCGGGTGCATGATGATGGCGCCAGGTTTCATTTGCTGTGCTCGCTGTTTGCTGAGTCCGAACAGCGTGGCGTACTCGCGGTGCGATGGGAAAAACCCGCCATGCATACGCTCTGCCTGAACGCGCAGCATCATTACAACGTCCGCGTCTGGAATCTCGGCATCAAAGTCGTAGCTGATACGGCATGGCCAGTACTCCGCCCCAACTGGCAACAGGGTTGGTGGTGCAACGAGTACGACATCCGCGCCAAGCTTCGACAGCAGTTGCACGTTGGAGCGTGCGACCCTTGAATGCAAAATATCGCCGACAATGATGATTTTCTTGCCGGCGATTTCACCAATCTTCTGACGCATCGTTACCGCATCAAGGAGCGCCTGCGTCGGGTGCTGGTTCTGGCCATCGCCCGCATTGACAACAGATACATTAGGAACCCAGTCAGCAATGAGTTTCGCTGCACCAGACGATGGGTGGCGAACGACAATGGCGTCAGCGCCGACTGCAGCGATCGTCGAGGCCGTATCCTTCAGCGACTCGCCCTTCTTCACGGAAGAAGAGGACGCAGAAATATTGATGACGTCAGCGCTCATCCACTTACCTGCAGTCTCGAATGAGGAGCGCGTGCGCGTTGAATTCTCGTAAAACAGCGTGAAGATCGTACGTCCACGCAGCGTTGGTAGCTTTTTAATCTCGCGACCCTCGAGGGTTTCTCGGAACCGATCTGCCTCATCCATGATGAGGTGAATGTCGTTAACGCTGAGATCGTCGATCGAAATCAGGTGCTTCATTCGGTGGTGACCTCCTTGGTCAGCGTCACCGCATCGATGTCATCAATTGGGGTCAGAGACACCGTGACATCTTCAGCAATGGCGGTTGGAATGTTCTTGCCAACGTAGTCGGCGCGAATTGGTAGTTGGCGGTGTCCACGATCAACTAGGACTGCAAGCTGAATAGTGCGTGGTCGCCCAAGATCCCGCAACGAATCGAGTGCCGCGCGGATGGTCCGACCGGAAAACAAAACATCATCTACGAGGATTATCGTTGCGTTATTGATCTCAACCGGAATGTTCGTCGGCATTAGCGCCCTATGAGGCTTGTCTCGGAGATCGTCTCGGTACAGCGTAATATCCAGGCTGCCTACGGGGACGGTGATCCCGGTAAACGACTGAATCGCATCCGCGATCCGCTCTGCTAGTGGCACTCCCCCCGAAGGAATACCCAATAGGACTGGAGTGTCTGAAGACTCCGAATCAAGCGCATTCTTTTCAATGATCTGGTGCGCGATGCGTGCAATTGTTCGCTCAACGTCACGCTCATTTAATAGCGCAGACGTCACGCGTTGCTTGTCACTCATCGAACCTCCTTCCCCGCCTCGCTGTGCGGAATTTAAAGGATGTCGAAATTGGTATTTGTCTATGCTGAGACTGGTCAGAATCTTAGCACCTTCACAAAGGCGTCTCGCTATATCGGTCAATAATTCTCTTCACTAGATTGCTCGCTTCCCCTATACAGGTGTACCCGCCAAGTTTTCTCAGGATTCCGCATAGGTAGTTGGCCGACGAATGATTGGTAGGGTTGGAACAATGACGACGCAACAAATCCCTGACCAGCCCAGTCCGGTTTCGCTTGCAGATGTTGCAGCCATTTTTGAAAATGAGGACCTTGAGTACCGCATTGAAGAAAATATTTTGCGAAGCGGATTCGTCAACTGCGCGACTGTGTGCGCTTTGGATGATAGTTATCTGATTTTCGAATCCATTTGGCGCGGTGCTGTGCCACAAGAAATGGCTTCACACTTGCTCTTGGCAATGAACGAACATAACCAAACCCATTTTGCGCCAACCTTGCGTTTCTTCGAAAACGAAACAGGAAGCGATGCACCATCGCTGGCGGTGAGCGCAATCCGTACGACAGACGTCACAAACGGGTTAACACCAGATCAATTGGGCGCATTTATCGTCACATCGATCGAATCAACACTGCAGGCTTTTGATTTTCTGGAAACGTCATTTCCCACGTTAGTGAACTGGAAGGACCCCCACGTTGAGCACTAGTACTTCTACACCCCAGGTAACGATCGAACGCATCATTGAACAAATGCGGGGTCACGGCATCGAACTGTCCGATGATCCGACAGGGCGCGTCGCGCATGCAAACCTGAATGATTTCCATGTCTTGTTTGTACTCCTGGACACCGTGTTGATCGTCCGCGCCGATGCCGAAACAGACGTTCCTTCCGACTCCACAGATCCCTCACTCTATCTCGCCGCGAACCAGACGAACTCTTCGCTGCTCGGTTGCCGCGCGGTTGTGGCAAACAGAGGGGAGACACTAGTTGTCCGTTCTGAAAGCGAGATACACGTTGCCGCGGGCATGACCGATGAACAACTTTCGAGTGCTCTCCGCCGTAGTGTCGACCAGGTGCTCTATGCACAAAATATGATGAAAGTGCTATCAGAAACGATCGCTGAAGCCGCCCAACGCGGAAACTAAAAAGTGGGAGGCAACGCGTTGATTCGTTGCCTCCCACTTTTTTACAGCGGAAAACTCGTTAAGCTTCCTCGCCCTCCTGACCGTCAGCAGGTTCTTCTGCGTGAGTCTGAGACATTGGAGCATTTTCAGATTGCGATTGAATTACTCCGTCGAGCACCGCGTGGATATACGGTGCCGCTTTCGCACCTGAGTATTGCGTAGCTAATTCAGCCGCATTCGAGATCGTGATTGGGGCATCAACCTCTGCGTTGAACAGGATCTCCCAGATACCTACGCGCAAGATCTGCCGATCCACTGCGGGGATTCGATCCAACTCCCAATCGCTGCTGAGAAACTTCTCGATTGCGTCGTCAATATCATCGAGCTGAAGGGCCACGCCCTCCACGATGGTCCGGGTATACGGAGCCACCGGGGCAATTTGATTCAGCGGGTTCTGAGACAGCGTCTCTCGGTCTTCGACAATAGCAACCGGGTCGATGTCTCTAGCTTCGGCTTCAAAGAGGATATCGACGGCTCTACGACGCGCACGGTATCGTGCGCCATGGCGTTTGAAATTCTCCATTAGTTGTTCACACGCGAAAGGTATTCACCAGTACGCGTATCAACCTTCACTACATTACCGGTCTCAAGAAACAGTGGGACCTGAATTTCGGCGCCGGTCTCCAGGGTTGCAGGCTTGGTGCCACCGGTGGAGCGATCGCCCTGCAGACCCGGCTCGGTGTGCTCGACCTTGAGATCGACCGAGATCGGTAGTTCTGCAAACAGTGCGTCGCCCTCGTAGAACGAGACCTGGACATGCATGTTTTCCAGCAGGAACTTTGCGGCATCACCGAACTTCTCTTCTGGAAGCTCGAACTGCTCAAAGGTCTTGTCGTCCATGACCACGTAGTTGGTTCCGTCGTTGTACAGGTAGGTCATGTCACGGCGGTCAACCGTTGCCGTGTCAACCTTAACGCCAGCGTTCCAGGTCTTGTCCACGGTTTTGCCGGAGACAACATCCTTCAACTTAGTACGAACGAAAGCTGGGCCTTTACCGGGCTTCACATGCTGGAACTCAACAATCTGCTGGAGTTTCCCATCTACCAACAGAACCAAACCGTTTTTAAAATCAGCAGTAGTTGCCACTTGAAGCCTTCCTTCTTTCTAACAATAGATGTGCTCTCGCAATCACAATTATGCTACAGCACGATGAGTTCCTTGGGGAACTGGGTGATAATACGTGGTGCACCGCTGGTGATAATCAGGGTGTCCTCAATTCGGACACCTCCCTTCCCAGGAACGTAAATACCCGGTTCGATGGTCAAGGTCATCGATGGTTCTAGCTCTCCAGTGCCAGTCAGCGCCGCGTATGGTCCCTCGTGCACATCCAACCCGATACCGTGACCCGTCGAGTGCACGAAGTATTCGCCGTAGCCCGCGTCTTCAATGATGCTTCTACATGCTTTGTCTACGTCGACTAACTTCGCACCTGCAACAGCCGCCTCGACACCTGCTTGCTGGGATTCACGAGTAACCTCGTAGATTTCGCGGAGAAACGCAGAAGGTTCCCCCACCGCAAATGTTCTTGTCATGTCGGAGTTGAACCCTGCACGGTACATTCCGAAATCAATCGTGACAAAGTCACCGTCTTCGATCACGCGGTCAGAGGCACCATGGTGCGGCTTAGCCGAATTCAAACCCGACGCGACAATCGTGTCAAAGCTCGGGCGATCAGCGCCAAGCAATCGCATCCGGTATTCCAAGTTGGCAGCGACTTGGCGCTCTGACTGTCCTGCTGCGAGCTCACCGGCGTCAACTAGTTCGCGAAGCGCTGTCGATGCCAGCTCCGCGGCCTCAGCCAAGCGTTGAAGCTCCAGTTCATCTTTCACTAACCGAATTCCCTCGATTTGTTGCGCGACAGGCACCAACGTCACCCCTTCAGGACAAGCCTGCTTCAGAGCCTCAAGCTGCGATGCACTGACATAGTCTGCTTCGTACCCAACGCGGTGGCCCTCCACAACTACGCTCAGCAGTTCGGTGGCGACTTTTCGGGTGATAGTTGCCTCGATATCAGGAACTTCTTCTGCGACCTGCGTCGCGTATCGCCCGTCTGTTGTGATACGAGCTGAGCGGTCTTTGGAGATCAATAGCGCACCATTGGAACCAGAGAATCCAGACAAGTAACGGACATGCGTCAAATGGGTTACTAACATGTCGTCGATCCGGTGACCAGCTAAAAGAGACGCCAGCTTACGGCGCCGGTTTTCAAATCGAGTATCTGCTAAACCCATTGGGACTCCTTCAAGTCGTTGATAAATACTTGCATTGCAAGCTCGTAACCTTCCAGACCAAGACCGGCAATTACGCCACGCGCTAACGGCGACAAATACGAATGATGTCGGAAGGCCTCACGCGAGAAAATATTCGAAATGTGCACCTCCACAAACCCCGGACCGTCTCCCAACTCAACAACAGCATCGCGCAGCGCCACTGATGTATGCGTAAAACCGCCCGGATTAATGATGACAGGCCATTTACTGTCAGCCGCCTCGTGCACCCAATCGATCAAGTCGCCCTCGTGGTTGGACTGACGAACCTCAACATCCACGCCTGCCGCTGTAGCCTTGCTCTGCAGCCGCTGTGTGAGTGTCTCCAAGGTTTCGGCGCCATAGATTTCGGGCTGCCGCTTGCCGAGTCTATCCAAGTTTGGTCCGTTGAGAACAAGGATCATCATCGCGCTAGTCCCCCATCATGGCTTCGTAAGCAGCACGCATCTCTTCTTTGGTGGCGTCTTCGATTCGTGTACAAGAACCGATACCATCGAGTACCACGAACCGAATGTGCCCGTTCTTATTCTTCTTATCGCGGGTCATTCCCTCATAGAGCTCATCGAACACGCCATGCTCGTAGCGCGTTGGCAACCCAGCCGCTTCAAGGATCGTACGGTGTAGCGAAACAACCGATTCGTCGATAAGTCCTCGCTGCAGCGCAAGGTACGCAACGAACATCATTCCCACAGCAACAGCATTTCCGTGCCGCCAACGGTACTGCTCACGACGCTCGATTGCATGACCAAGCGTGTGCCCATAGTTCAAGATTTCACGGAGTCCCGACTCTTTGAGGTCCTCGGAGACAACGCCTGCTTTGACAGCGACAGAGCGCTCGATAAGCTCAGGCCAGTGACGAGAGGCACCCTCCTGGAATAGATCCAAAATCTTTTGGTCAGCGATAAAACCCGTCTTGATCAACTCTGCGGAGCCAGACACGATCTCTTCTTCTGGAAGGGTGTACAGGCGTTCCAAGTCGATGAAGACGCCCTTCGGCTCATGAAATGCACCGACCAGGTTCTTACCTTCCGCTGTGTTCATCCCAGTCTTCCCGCCTACTGCGGCGTCCACCATTGCTAGCAATGTAGTTGGGACATGCACGACGTCAATGCCACGCATCCAAGTAGCAGCGATAAATCCACCCATATCAGTTGCTGCACCGCCGCCCACAGTGACCACGGCGTCCTGCCTCGAGAAACCGGCACGCCCAAGAACATCCCAAAGTTCACTTGCAACCGCAATGCTCTTGCCGTCCTCCGCATCAGGGACGGCCGCCAGGTGGGGTTCAATGTTGTTGTTTTCTAAGTCTTGCGCGATACTTCGTGCAACGGCAGCTAGCGGAGGTTGATGCACGATCAGGGCCTTCCTCGCCCCAAGCTCCTGCACGCGAATACCGACCTTCATAGTTGTGTCGTGGTCGATGAAGACCTGATACGGCTGGGGCCCACAAACATCCACTACGGCCATGACTCGCCTTTCTTCTCTCTAGGAATCGTTCTATTCGCTATCGATGACGCCTAACACTTCAGCAACGATGCGCTGTGGCGGACGATCGTCAGTGCGAACGCGGTAGTCAGCAACCTCGCGGTAGAAGGGCTCACGTTCAGTAAGCAACGCCTGGTAACGCGCTTCAGGGTCTTCTGCTGCCAACACTGGACGAGTCCCGTCTCCTGCAGTCCGTCGAGTGCCCTCTTTCACCCCGACGTCAACCCACACGACAAGGTGGTTTTCTAACAGAGCTCTCGTCTCAGGCCGAACCACAGCGCCACCGCCTAGGCTCACAACGCCCTTGCTCCCTAATACCTGCTTCACAACCTCGTGCTCAAGATCACGAAACGCATCCTCCCCCAACGATGCATAGACTTCACCGCACGGTTTACCTTCAGCTTGTTCGATTATCGAATCAGAATCCACGAACTGAAGGTTCAATGCCCTCCCTAATCGACGCCCAATCGTCGTCTTCCCAGCGCCTGGAGGGCCAACAAGCACGACTTTTGGAATACCGGACTCGCACGACCCTAGAACCTCGTCTATGGCTGGTCGGGAACCTGTATCTGCGTTCACAGTCATCCTTTCTTTGCGGACTACTCCCCGTCAAAACGGAAGCGCTGCGCAACGTATTGCTGATACGACGCAATATTACGCCTCAACTCGTCGAGACTGTCCCCACCGAACTTTTTCAATGTCGCTTCCGCAAGCACAAGTGCCACCATCGCCTCTGCAACCACGCCTCCCGCTGGGACAGCACAGATATCGGATCGCTGGTGAATACCTGTGGCCTCCGCTCCGGTAGCCATATCGATAGATTGCAGCGCGCGAGGCACCGTAGAAATCGGCTTGAAGGCAGCTCGCACACGAAGCTGCTCACCGTTGGTCATACCACCCTCAAGGCCACCGGCTCGGTTAGACAGCCGCTGAACCCGGCCATCTTTCAACGTAATCTCGTCGTGCGCTTGCGACCCTCTGCGCGTAGCAGTCTCAAAACCATCTCCGATTTCGACGCCCTTCACGGATTGAATGCTCATCAAGGCGCCCGCAAGCTGAGCGTCGAGGCGTGCTTCCCCAGAGATGTGGGAGCCCAGGCCGATAGGGAGGCCGTCGACAATTACCTCGACGACTCCACCCAAGGTGTCCCCTGCTTTCTTTGCGGATTCGATACACGCAACCATCGAGGCTTCTGCTTCCTTGCTCGCGGCACGTACCGGAGAGGCGTCGATAGCATCAATGTCAGCAAACGAAGGCAACACGTCACGATCAGGCACTGAGTCCCCAATTGAAACCACGTGCGAAAACACCTCAACGCCCAGGGCCTCACGCAAAAGCGCACGCGCAACCGCTCCTGCGGCGACTCGCGCAGCCGTTTCACGTGCTGACGAACGCTCAAGCACAGGTCGTGCCGAATCGAATCCGTATTTGATCATGCCTGGAAGATCCGCATGCCCTGGTCGCGGCCGAGTCAACTTTGCACCACGCCCAGACGACATGGCCTTCTGCACATCTTCATTCGAAGTATCCAACGGATGCGGAGACATAATCGTCGTCCACTTTGGCCACTCGGTATTGCCGATCTGAATCGCGATCGGACTACCAATCGTGGTGCCGTGCACAACTCCAGCGAGCAGCTCCAGCTTGTCTTGCTCAAACTTCATCCGCGCGCCGCGTCCATACCCGAGACGGCGACGAGCGAGCTGATGTGCGATCTCCTGCTCAGTAATTGGCACGCCAGCAGGCATATCCTCAACAAGTGCTATCAGGGCTTGGCCGTGGGATTCTCCGGCAGTGGTCCAGCGAAACATGATGGCTATTCTGTCACACTTCTCATGAGAAGATGCAGTTTCCGGCATAGATTCCAATTACTGCCCAACTCGCCAACACCATCGACGGGCCATGTGGAACACGGCGAGACCTCACGAGTAACGCGAAACATACCGTGCAGAAGCTGCTTATAAACAACGCCGCAATAACACCGATGAATCCCCCAGCCGCTGCTGAAGCAACGCCCAGTGGAAGCGCGAGTTTGATGTCACCGCCACCAATGCCCTGTCCAAACAGCAAATAGGTAGCAGGCCAAAGCATACCCACAGATAAGAAGGGCTCGAACGCGACGGCAATGACAGCCACAACGCACAGTGGCAGCGTGAGCCAATTAGGCAACCGCGCGTATTTCAGGTCGTACCAGCATGTCACTATCGACCAGGCCAACCCCAGAGCGACCGCGCCCCAAACAACTCCCCCCGCCATCTTCTAGTGACTTTGCTGCTCTAGCGCGTTCCAATGCTCCACGAGCGCCGTTTCCATTTCTTCACGCGGCGCATTGCGTCCCGTGAACTGTTCGAACTGTGAGAACGCCTGCCCCGCTAGCATCGTCAGCCCCCCGACTGCTTTGTAACCGTTCGCAGCAGATTGGGATACCAGCGGAGTCGGCCACGGATCATATATGACGTCGAGCAACGGGGCGTGAGCCAGCTGCTGAACATAGGGCCGCAGCGTATCTGCGGGGACAGTCGAAACAACCACGTCAGCAGCAGCCGTAACTTTGAAAAGATCACTGTCAAAAGATACGAAGTTGCACCTAATGCCTTCCGTCAGTCCTCGAAGCTCGCCGCTCCTATCTGAACGATTGATAACAGTAATTTCCTCAACCCCTCGTTCCCGAAGGGCCCAAATCACAGCCCGAGAAGTACCGCCGGCGCCGATCACGACCGCTCGTTGGATATCTGCTCCGCCAAGCAAACGGCGAAGCGCGTACAGCACTCCTTCGCAGTCAGTGTTATCCGCCCGCCACCCCTGGTGTGTGCGGACCAGGGTGTTCGCGGACCCGATCGCAATTGCCCGATCGGTTGCCCGATCCGCGACCTTTAACGCAGCAAACTTGCCGGGCATCGTAACTGAAAACCCTTGGAAACTCTCGTCCGCCTCAAGCACGACCCTGGGAAGGTCTGCTTCGACGCACTCAATCCTTGTGTAACGCCAATCATCGAGCCCCAGAGCCTTATACCCAGCGTGGTGCAAGACCGGTGAGAGTGAATGCTTAATCGGGGAACCGAGGACGGCTGCTTGGTACATTACTGCTCCCGATTTCCTTCGCGCTGAGAATCGAGAATGCCAGAGTCATACGCGCGCTGCGTATCCTCCAAATGCTTATCAAAAGTGCGGTTAAAGACTGTCGTGCCATCCTTATCGATGGTCACAAAGAACAGCCAATCACCTTCTGCAGGCCGCTCCATCGCCTCAATTGCTTCCATCGATGGTGATGCAATCGGCGTTTGCGGTAGTCCATCCATCGCGTACGTGTTCCAAGGAGTGACCCGCTCACGGTCCTCACGTGACGTCGCAACCTCAACAGAGGGCAACCCATAGTTGACGGTCGAGTCAAACTCGAGACGCATAGGCTCTTTGAGACGGTTCAGGATAACTCGAGCCACCTTATCGAACTCTCCGGCAGGAGCCTCACGCTCAACCAGAGATGCAGCTACGACGAGTTCGTACGGAGTCAATCCAACTGACTTTGCCCTCGTGACTATGTCTGTCGCTTCATACTGCTTTGCAGATCGCGTAATCAAATCAGTGAGCACGGCCTCGGCAGACGCCCCTGGATCCACGATGTACTCACCCGGAGCAATAAGTCCTTCAAGACGTTTCGCGTCTCCCGCTCGAGCGTTCACTACCTCGAGTGCCCACTCTGGAACGCCGAGGCTCGCCGGATCCGCATCGGCCGCAACGTGGTGCAGCTCTTCAACAGTAACGCAACCAGGTTTGACTTCTTCACCACAAGAAACTTGCTGAATCATGGACAAGATACCAAGACGCCGTTGCCCACCAACGACGTTGACATCCATGAGCGTTGCACCCCCATAAACCTGTAGTGGCGTTACGCGCTTAGATGGGTCGAGCAGCGCAGCCACGGCACTGTCCGCACTCATCTCACCTTCCAAGCGGTAAAATCCAGGCTGAATGTTGTCCGAGTCCGCATTATTCGCAGCTGCAGTCTGGAACGCTCCGTTCGAAGCAACAATGCCACGTTCTTCAAGCTCAGGACCCAGCGACGAAATGTTCGAGCCCTCGGGGATCTCGACGACTTGTTCCTCACCATTACCGGTACCGTTAAAATCGGCGTTCGTGCCGTTACGCATCACCGCGATCCAGGCAATCAATCCAATGATCAGCAAGATCGACGTTACGAGCACCGCCGTGCCCCGTGTACGTCGTTTCGAGGTTGTTGGGGTCGTCACGATTGATTCTCCTTGAAGTAATTCGTTCGGCCGTCCAGCCAGGATTGCAAAATCTCAACCGCCGCAGCTTGATCAATCACACTACGACCAGCGCGCTCGTTCACGCCGCTCGCACGCAAGGCGTGAGCTGCAGCAACAGTTGTTAGACGTTCATCAGCCATTCTTACGGGAAGCCCAGATCGTCGCCTAATCCGGAACGCGATCTCTTTCGCGTGTTTGACGCTACGTGAGCCGTGACCTTTTAAATCGCGTGGCAGACCAACAACAACTTCAACGATCTTGTACTCGTCGATGATGTCGATGATTCTATCGATATCTGCTCCGTCGCGATCTTTAAATCCTGTAACACGGGCAACAGTCTCAAGTGGAGTCGCTAGCTTTGCATCACGGTCTGACGATGCGACACCGATACGAACTGTACCGACGTCAATTCCGAGGCGACGTCCCGGCCCGGGATCTTGAACCCCGGGGCGATCGGGCTGCACCGTCATACCATCACTCCAACCGTTTACTCTGTGCCTTCCCTTAAAACCTACTGGTTTTTTGGGACAACGGATATCCAAATACGGCGTGTCGCACTATTGATCCGTGCTTACGGGGCTTAGGCACCAAGTACGTCGCGGATTGCCTTGAAGCCGGCATCGATACCATCAGCGGAAGAGCCGGAGCCCTGAGCAAGGTTCGGCTTGCCGCCACCGCGCCCGTTGACGTATTCACCGAAGGACTTCACAAGTTCGCCAGCCTTGATCCCGCTCTCTACCGCCGCACTGGTAGCCGCAAACACGAACGGCACCTTGCCGCCGTTATCAGAGGCCAGCGCAATGACCGCGGCCTCACCTTCCAGCTTTCCGCGAAGGTCGTTCGCCAAGGTGCGAACATCGCCAGCTTCGATACCGTCGGGCAGCTTCGCAGCAATCACCTTGTACGCACCAATGGTCTCTGCGCGGTCCAAGAACTCACCAGTCTTCGACAGCAACTGCTGACGGTGCAAATTCTCAATCTCTTTTTCAGCAGCTCGGAGCCGCTCTGTGAGCTGCGCAATGCGCTCCGGCAGCTGGCCTGTTGGAGTCTTGAGCTCGGCAGCGAGCCCCGAGGCCAGTGCAGCTTCTTTCGAAAAGTACTGGAAGGAGTCCATGCCGGAGTACGCCTCGATACGGCGTGCGCCAGAGCCAACAGAAGACTCGCCGAGCACAGCAACAGGTCCAATCTGTGACGAGTGCTCAACGTGTGTACCACCGCACAGCTCAATAGAGAACGGCCCGCCGATCTCTACCACCCGCACCTGGTCACCGTAGTTCTCGCCGAATAGCGCCATCGCGCCCATTTCCTTCGCCTTTGATAGCGAAGTTTCGATGGTGTTAACCGCGAAGTCTGCGTCCACCGCCTGGTTCGTAATGGTTGCAATCTCCTGGAGCTGAGCATCAGTCAGCTGTTCGGTGTAGTTGAAGTCGAAACGCAGGTAGCCAGGCTTGTTCATCGAACCAGCCTGGACAGCGGTTGGGCCGAGCACCTGACGTAGCGCAGCGTGAATGAGGTGGGTAGCGGTATGCGCCTGTCGCGCCCCATGACGCCACTTCTCATCAACTTCAGCTTGTACCTGATCGCCGAGGCCAATGCCGCCATGTTCCACGGTTGCCTTGTGCACCCACAGTTTCTTGCCGATCTTCTGCACGTCGTGAACTTGCAACATCGTATCGCCAACGCGAATCAGACCGCGGTCGGCCATCTGGCCACCGGCTTCGGCGTACATCGGAGTGACGTCGAGAATAACCTCGACCTCATCGCCTTCCGCAGCCTCGTTCACCTTGTCACCGTCGCGGACGAGACCGAGGACTCGGGCATCATGCTCAAGTTCTGAATAGCCCACAAACTCGGTCGGGTGGTTGTCCACCCACTCCCGATAGAGCGATTCATCAACGTTACGGTGCTTCTTCGCTTTATTGTCAGCCTTCGCCCGAGCTCGCTGCTCCTGCATGGCGGAGTTAAATGCGTCCATATCGACGTCAAGTCCGGCCTCATGCGCCATCTCCAACGTCAAGTCAATTGGGAAACCGTACGTGTCGTGGAGTTCGAATGCCTGCTGGCCAGGCAGAGTCTTCGCTCCGGATGCACGCAGTTGCTCGACTGTTTCGTCGAATCGGTGTGTACCGGATTCGAGGGTCTTCAAGAAGGCACGTTCTTCAGCCAAAGCAACCCGCAGGATACGTTCCCGGTTCTTCGCGATCTCCGGGAACGACGGCGTCATTGTATCCATAATGGTGTTCATGAAGACCTCAAGCACGTTCCCAGTTGCGCCTAGAAGACGTGCAGAGCGAACAATTCGGCGCAGCAAGCGGCGCAGAATGTAACCGCGCCCCTCGTTCGACGGCGTAACACCGTCGAGAATGATCATCATGCCTGTACGCGAGTGGTCCGCAATCACGCGGAACCTTACATCATCTTCGTGCACTCCTGCGTCGTACTTAGTGCCGGTAAGCTCAACTGCCGCGTCAATAACGGGGCGGAGCAGATCTGTTTCATACACATTGTCGACGCCCTGCAGCAGGCAGGCAACGCGTTCGATGCCTAGCCCGGTATCGATGTTCTTCTTTGGCAACTCTCCGACGAGCTCAAAGTTGCCCTTCTTGTCGCCCTCACCGCGAATCGACTCCATGAAGACCAAGTTCCAGATCTCCATGTAGCGGTTATCGTCAGCGATTGGCCCGCCCTCTTTACCGTATTCAGGGCCACGGTCATAGTAGATCTCCGAGCACGGACCACATGGCCCAGGAATACCCATGGACCAGAAGTTGTCCTCCATGCCCATTCGCTGGATATGCGACGGATCTACCCCGATCTTGTTTTCCCAAATCGAAGCAGCCTCGTCGTCATCCAGATACACCGTCACCCACAGCCGCTCTGGGTCGAGGCCGTAACCGCCATCCTCTACGCTGCCCGTCAGCAGCTCCCATGCGTGAGTAATCGCGCCTTCCTTGAAATACTGGCCGAAGGAGAAGTTGCCGGCCATCTGGAAAAACGTATTGTGGCGAGTCGTGATACCTACTTCTTCAATATCAAGCGTTCTCACGCACTTTTGAATCGAAGTCGCTTTCCCATGTTCAAAGGGAGGGTTCTGTTGGCCAAGAAAATACGGCTTGAACGGAACCATGCCCGCATTCACGAACAGCAGTGTCGGATCGTCCAAGATAAGCGATGCGCTCGGAACTGGTGTATGTCCTGCACGAACGAAGTGCTGCGTAAAGCGCTCACGAATCTCATGGGTTTGCACGGAGTAGTTTCCTTTCAAGTTCGAATCAATCTCGAACTACTCTACCCCTCAACCACGTACTAACCTACGCAGCCTACCCAAGAACCCGGAAATTCTTCGCTCGTCACCGTGGTCCGTTGGTGTGTAGTAGACCGCATCCTCTAAGCCGTCGGGAATGTACTGTTGTTGTACTACCCCCTTCGGGTCATCATGCGGGTAGACATAACCGACTGCATTGCCCATCGCTTTCGCGCCCTCATAATGCCCGTCCCGTAAATGCGCTGGAACCGGGCCGATCTTTCCCGCGCGCACGTCCTCCTGGGCGCGCGTAATCGCCTGAATCACTGCTGGCGATTTTGGCGCGGTAGCCAAATGAATCGTCGCTTGTGCAAGTGTCAGTCGACCCTCAGGCATCCCGATCAGCTGTACCGCCTGCGCTGCGGCAACTGCAGTTTGCAACGCTGATGGATCGGCCATACCAATGTCCTCCGAAGCATGAATGACCAGCCTGCGCGCTATAAAGCGAGGATCCTCACCAGCTTCAATCATCCGTGCCAAATAGTGCAACGCTGCGTCGACATCTGAGCCTCGAATCGACTTGATGAATGCGGAAACTACGTCGTAGTGCTGGTCGCCGTCCCGGTCGTAACGCACCACCGCACGGTTCACGCTTTCCCTCACGACATCAAGAGTGATTGTCTCCCCCGGTTCGACTGATGCTGCAGCTGCCTCCAAGTACGTCAAACTGCGGCGTGCATCTCCACCCGCCAAGGCTATGAGTTGTGCTCGCGCATCGTCGGCAAGCTTCACGGAACCCGCGAGCCCACGTTCGTCTTGTATCGCTCGATCAATCACCACGCCGAGGTCTTCAGCCGACAAGGATTCAAGTTTCAGAAGCAACGAGCGTGAAAGCAGCGGGGCTACCACGCTAAACGACGGATTCTCTGTCGTAGCCGCTACAAGCAACACCGTGCGATTCTCGACGGCAGCTAACAGCGCATCCTGTTGAGTCTTAGAAAACCGATGAACCTCGTCAATAAACAGGACCGTACTCTCACCCGAGATCAAATCTCTACGCGCTGCATCGATGACCGCGCGGATCTCCTTCACCCCTGAAGACAGTGCAGAAAGACCAACGAAGTTTTGCCCCATTGTTTTAGCGATCAACGAAGCGATGGTTGTTTTACCAGTACCAGGTGGACCGTAAAGTATCACTGAGGCTGCACCCGATCCTTCTACAAGTCGACGTAGAGGTTTGCCCTCGGAAAGAAGATGCTGCTGCCCAGCAACTTCATCCAAACTCTGAGGGCGCATTCGGGCAGCGAGTGGTGCACCGTGACCTGCTGCAAAAAAGTCTGAGCCACGTTGTGCGCCACCATCATTGGCAGTCTGCTGGCCACTAGTCGGTAAGGAGTTACCGAATAGATCACCCTGCGACATGTTTACTCTCCTCAAAAACTACCGCTCAGTCCCGGCAGGCCGACCACCTGTGAGAAAAGCCGGAGCCCCAACAACCTACACGGTTGCCGACGCTCCGGCACGCGTTTGTTTCATTGCGCCGGCTCATCCGTGCGCAATGTCGACGCTACTTCTTCGGCTTAAAATCAACGCCAGTCTCTTTACGCTGCTCGTCTGGAATAGGCGCAGGCGCATCCGTCAGTGGGTCTACGCCGCCGCCGGACTTCGGGAAGGCAATGACGTCACGAATGGAGTCAAACCCGCCAAGCAAGGACACAATGCGGTCCCAGCCGAATGCGATGCCGCCGTGCGGTGGCGCACCGTAAGCAAATGCCTCAAGCAGGAAGCCAAACTTCTCCTTGGCTTCTTCCTCGGTGATGCCCATGACTTCGAAGACACGCTGCTGGACGTCTCTCTCGTGAATACGAATGGATCCGCCACCGATTTCGTTGCCGTTGCAGACAATGTCGTATGCGTATGCCAGAGCTTCGCCTGGGTTCTTCTCGAAGTCTGCCTTGAATTCTGGCTTCGGCGAGGTAAACGCGTGGTGCACAGCGGTCCACTTCGAGTGGCCAAGCGCAACGTCTCCGGAGGCTGTCGCGTCAGCGGACGGCTCGAACATAGGAGCATCAACCACCCAAGTAAACGCCCAATCGCCTTCCTTAATCAGGCCAAGCTTGCGAGCGATTTCCCCTCGCGCTGCGCCGAGCAATGCACGTGCACTCTTCGCGTCACCTGCTGCGAAGAAGATGCAGTCGCCAGGCTTCGCACCAACGTGTGCTGCAATGCCGGCCTTCTCTTCCTCGGTGATGTTCTTCGCAACAGGACCACCGAGCTCGCCGTCCTCCTGCACCAAGATGTACGCCAGGCCCTTCGCGCCACGCTGCTTTGCCCAATCCTGCCAGGCATCAAGCTGACGGCGGGGCTGCGAAGCGCCACCATCCATGACAACGGCACCGACGTAGTCATTCTGGAAGACGCGGAAGGTCGTGTCCTTGAAAAACTCAGTGCAGTCCACCAGCTGAATATCGAAACGAAGGTCCGGCTTGTCCGAGCCGTACTTCTCCATCGCGTCTTTGTATGTCATGCGCGGGATCGGAGTAGAGACCTCGTAGCCGATCAGCTTCCACAACTCAACAACGATCTGCTCCGCGAGAGCGATGATGTCGTCCTGGTCGATAAAGCTCGCCTCGATATCGAGCTGTGTGAACTCCGGCTGACGGTCCGCACGGAAGTCTTCGTCGCGGTAGCAGCGCGCGATCTGGTAGTAGCGTTCCATGCCACTGACCATCAAAAGCTGTTTGAACAGCTGTGGCGACTGCGGCAATGCGTACCAGGTACCAGGGCGCAAACGGGCCGGCACCAGGAAATCACGCGCACCTTCAGGGGTAGAACGGGTCAACGTTGGCGTTTCAATTTCCGTGAAATCATTCGCGTCCAACACCTTACGTGCTGCGCGATTCGCCGCTGCGCGGAGGCGAAGTGCTGCGGCCTGTCGCTCACGACGAAGGTCAAGGTAGCGGTACTTCAAGCGAGTCTCTTCGCCTACCTCGTTCGAGGAGGCGTCCTCAATCTGGAACGGCAACGCAGCAGCCTTGTTGAGCACCTTCAGCTCAGAAACGTTGACCTCGATCTCACCCGACGCAAGGTTCGGGTTAGCCGAGCCCTCTGGGCGTGGTTCAACAACACCAGTTACCTGAATGCAGTACTCGCTACGCAAATCGTGCGCAGCTTCAGCGACTTCCGAATCCCTAAAAACCACCTGCGCGTAGCCAGAGCGGTCACGCAAGTCGATAAAAATAACGCCACCGTGGTCGCGCCTACGGCCTACCCAACCTGCCAGCGTGACGGTTTGTCCTTCAAGGTCTTTGCGGAGCTCGCCCGCGAGATGAGTGCGCAGCACAGTCTGTTCCACGTCCTTCCACGTGAGGTACAACATTAACTGTTGAAAGTGTACCCCCTTTGTCTCGCATGCGAAGGGACGGGTCCGAAGACCGTACCAATTCCCCATAAACGCCTGCGTCTATGGCATGCTTGTCCCATGACGTTTAACAGCAACTATCAGCGCGGAAGTGGCTACGCAAAGACTGGTTCAGGTGGGCGGCGTGGCGTCCCAATCGCCGCAGGCGGCGGTATTGGTGGACTTGTACTCATAGTTCTCTTTATTGCACTGGGCGGAAATCCGGCTGATCTCATCGAGCAATCTCCATCCGGCACAGAGCCGGATTCGAGCTACTCCTTGGAGCATTGCAACGAGGACAACGCTGCTAACAAATACGACGACTGCCGGGTCGAGGCAGCCGGCGTATCCGTCAACAGTGTTTGGAAAACTCTTTTGCCAGAGCAAGCTGGCCTTGACTACACCGAACCAGGCCTCACCTTGTTCCGGGACGCGACGCAGACTGGCTGCGGCTACGCTTCCTCAGCTACTGGTCCTTTCTATTGCCCCGCCGACCAAACAGCGTACTTTGACACCACGTTTTTTGAGCAGCTCAATGCACTCGGCGGGAACGACGCCCCGTTCACGCAAATGTATGTGACGGCTCACGAGTTTGGACACCACGTGCAGCAGATTGAGGGCACCCTCGGTCTCAGCAACTATAACGATCCTGGTGAGCATTCTGCTGCCGTAGCCATCGAAATGCAGGCCGACTGCTACGCGGGTATCTGGGCACATTACGCGGACAAGGGTGACAACGCGTTGCTTGAGCCGCTAACTGAAGACGACGTCCTCGCTGCAATTGAGACCGCACAGGCTATCGGGGACGACAACATCCAACGCCGCTCGGGCGGCGACGTCAACCCTGATACCTGGACACATGGTTCTTCTGAGCAGCGAAAGACTGCGTTTATGTCCGGGTACAGGACCGGCAAAATGTCCGCCTGCGACACTCTCAACCGTGGCGTCTACAACAGCTAAATCTTTCTGGTGATGTAACATCGCGCGCATGTCACACAATGCAGTCAGCGTCGTTGATTTGTTCAGCATCGGAATCGGCCCATCGTCTTCTCATACGGTGGGCCCTATGCGTGCCGCGCTTGCATTTATCGAGGATTTGAGTGAAGCGCCCGCCGCAGTCAAGGTTGAGCTGCGAGGCTCCTTGGCGGCAACGGGTGTGGGCCACGGAACCGACCGAGCTGTGCTACTGGGACTTGTCGGTTATACCCCACTTACTACTTCTGCGGACACCCGGCCGCTTCCTGGTGAGCTCATTCCAGAACGAGGGCACATCCAAGGTCCAGAGCGTGAACTCGACTATGAAGTCGCGATGAACCCGGTGCCCGTCGCTAAGCACCCAAACTGCCTGATTTTCGATGCGTGGAACACCGAGGGCGTGCGCATCGCTTCCCGTAAAGAGTACTACTCCGTTGGCGGTGGTTTTATCCTCGACCGCACGCAGATGGAAGCAAACCGCGACCAGGCGGGCGTCGCCACCGTACGCGATGCGGTTAACGTCCCCTACCCATTTTCCGATGGTGCGTCCCTAATGCGCCAGTGCGAAACTCATCAGCTATCTATCGCAGAACTCATGCGTGCGAACGAAGAAGCGATACACGGCAAGGACGTCCTGGATGCTCACCTCGACGCGGTCTGGGACACCATGCAAGAGTGCGTCGCCCACGGCCTAAAAACGGAAGGCGAGCTTCCAGGTGGACTATCAGTTCGTCGCCGCGCTCCTCGGCTACATCGCTTATTGACGGCCGAATACGAGGCCTCCGCATCTCGCGGCCTTGACGCGATGGAATGGGTCAACTTGTACGCTCTCGCTGTCAATGAGGAAAACGCCGCGCACGGGCGCATCGTGACCGCCCCGACGAATGGTGCGGCGGGGATTATCCCGGCTGTCATGCACTACTGCCGGGATTTTACCGACGACTTCGACAGGGATGCTGCGCATCAGTTCCTGCTGACCGCTGGAGCGATCGGCGCCATCATTAAGACGAACGCTTCCATTTCCGGTGCCGAAGTCGGGTGTCAGGGCGAGGTAGGGTCCGCATCGTCCATGGCCGCAGCCGGTATGTGCGCAATTCTGGGCGGCACTCCGCAGCAGATAGAGAACGCTGCTGAGATTGGCCTCGAGCACAACCTCGGACTCACATGTGATCCAGTGGCTGGCCTTGTGCAGATTCCTTGCATAGAACGAAATGCCATCGGAGCGGTGAAATCAATCAACGCGGCCCGCCTAGCCAAGCTTGGTGATGGAACCAATAAAGTCACGCTCGATGATGTAGTAGAAACGATGGCAGCGACAGGCCACGACATGATGAGCAAGTACAAAGAGACGTCAATGGGAGGCCTCGCTGTACAGCTTGGCCTCCCGGTCAACATCACAGAGTGCTAAATCAGGCTAGCTCACTGCCTGAATAATGGCCGTAGCCTGAAGCGGAACGGCAACTTGTTCGTGGCTCTCGAGATTCTTGACCGCCACTTCCCCGTTCGCCAGCTCCTGGTCCCCGAGCACGAGAGCAAAGCGCGCACCCGCCCGGTCAGCGCCTTTCATTGCGCCTTTCAAACCGCGACCACCGTACGCCATGTCCGCTGAAATTCCTGCGGCACGGAGCTCGTCGATAAGCGAGCTCATCTTGCGGCGAGCCTCCTCACCGATTGCTACGCCGAACACCTCAACGCGACGATCCATATTCGGGAGCGCCACCTCCTCAGCCTCCAGCGCGAGCACTGTCCTATCAACGCCAAGCCCGAATCCGATGCCTGACAGATCTTGGCCACCGATCTGCGCCATCAAGCCATCGTAACGTCCACCACCGCCGATACCCGACTGAGCCCCAAGACCATCGTGCACAAACTCGAAAGTAGTCTTTGTGTAGTAGTCAAGGCCTCGCACCATCCGCGGGTTAATCACAAACGGAACCCCCATATCCTTCAGCGTCCCGGTAACAGTCTCGAAGTGCTCGCGAGACGCATCTGAGAGGTGGTCCAGCATCAACGGTGCATCGGCTAGAAGCTCCTGCACTTCCGGACGCTTGTCGTCCAGAACACGAAGCGGATTGATTTCCACGCGGTGCTGCGTCTCCTCGTCTAACGGGAGCTTCTTGAGGAAAGCTTGGAGCTTTTCCCGGTATGCGGGCCTGCAGGTGTGATCGCCAAGGCTTGTCAGCTCGAGGCGAAAGCCTTTCAACCCAACGCTCCGGTAGCAACGATCTGCAAGTGCGATAATCTCCGCATCAAGCAAGGGGTCGTCGACGCCAATTGCCTCGACACCAACTTGCTGCAGCTGGCGGTACCTGCCAGCTTGCGGACGCTCGTATCTGAAAAACGGACCGGCGTAGTTCAGTTTCACCGGCAGATAACCCCTGTCAAGGTTGTGTTGGATCACTGCACGCATGACGCCTGCAGTCCCCTCTGGACGCAAGGTCACAGAACGCCCGCCACGGTCGGCAAACGTGTACATTTCCTTCGACACAACATCGGTAGATTCACCGACACCACGGGCGAAAAGAGTTGTGTCTTCGAAAACCGGAAGCTCGATGTGTTGGAAACCCGCAACATGCGCCTGTCGCACGAACTCATCGCGGACATAAAGGAACTTCGACGACGCCGGGGGCACGTACTCCTGCACTCCCTTTGGAGCGCTCAGTGCCTTGAAATTTTCTTTTTGGGGTTTCTTCGTATCACTCACGGGGACTGAGTCTAGCTGTTCTCAGTCGCTACCGCAGCCATGGCTACTGATTACGAGCCTCAAGGAGAAACGGGTTCGTGGTTCGTTCGTGCGCCATGGTTGTACCGGGTCCGTGTCCAGGCAACAACGTTGTCTCGTCAGGAATCGCCCAAACCGGTCCACACAAAGAGGTTTTCATTGCCTCTGGATCGGAGTGTGGCAGGTCAGTCCGGCCGACGGACCCCGCGAACAGCACGTCGCCTGAAAACATGACGTCGCCCATCTGATAGAGGACACTGCCGGGAGAATGGCCTGGAGTATGAGTTACATCAGCCCTAAAACTGGCGATTTCAAGTGGCCCATCTGCGTCAAACGTGCGGAGGTCCGATGCGGTCTCCATCGAAGCGGCGTCGAAAAGCTCGAGTGTTGAGGTAGGAAGGCCGCGTCCATGATCAAGCATGAACGCGTCCGCTGCGTGGATAAATACGGGAACCTGGTACCTCGCAACATCTCTCGTATGGTCAATATGGCCGTGGGTAAGAAAGATGGCCACAAGTTGCAGCCCCTCTTCCTTGAGAAACGCAGAAACGACCTGATGCGTTCCCATGCCGGCATCGACGAGGCAGGCTAGCTTCGCAGAATCATCGATGATGACGTAGCAGTTCGTCTGAAACGGTCCCGACGTAAAACCTAAGATTCGCAATGCCTACCTCGCTGTCTACCTAAACCTCTCCGACTAGGAAAGGGCAGCCTCGGCAGTCGAGTAGTTGGGCTCGTTGGTGATCTCCTCGACCAGCTCGACGTGCACCACGCGATGATCGGCGTCAGTCACGATGACCGCGCGTGCAAGCAATCCCTTGAGTGGCGTTCCGTCAAGCGTGAGGCCGAACGCCGTGCCGAAATCAGAGCGGAATGCAGAGAGGGCCTCTACATTCTCGATGCCCTCTGCCGCGCAGAAACGCTGCTGAGCAAACGGCAAGTCCTTCGAGATACAAAGCACTGCAGTGTTTTCTGCAGATCCCGCAAGCTCATTAAACGCCCGCACAGACTTTGCGCACACGTCAGTGTCTAGCGATGGGAAAACGTTCAGTACCAGGCGCTTCCCCTCGTAATCGGTCAACTTCTTTTCCGAAAGATCGCCTGCGACTAGCACGGCGTCAGGAAGGGTGTCGCCTACCTTCGGAAGAGATCCAGATGTTTGCGATTCATTACCTTGAAAAAATACCTTTGCCATGCCCACGACCCTACATGAACTATCGGTAGCAAGCAGTCGCACAAAACACAGCAAAATACGACGGGTACAGTTACACCTGCTAATATTTCCCAGTCAACTAGTCAGAATAGAGGTACTACGGTGAGCAATAAAGAGCGCGGTCAAGAAGCCCTTAAACATCTGGAGCGTGAATTGAATTCACGCGATCGAAAGCAGAACTCAAAGCCCTGGTCGATCGCGGCGCTTTCCGCAGTTGTAATCGTGGCGCTAGGCGGCGGCATCTACTTCCTGGCGAACCAGGACGGCGACAGCACCAGCGAAGCACAAAGCTCGGCTGAAGAAACCACCGCCCCAAGCGAATTCGACGCCAACAACTACGAGGCAATCGCGACGAAGCGTGCCGAAGCACTCCCCGCCTCAGTCTCGTGTGAATACACCCCCGATACAGCACAGGGTGACAAGAAAGCAGACCTGCCGAAGACCGACAACGTCTCTACGACAGGGACCGTCAACGTCGAGCTCGACACCAGTGCAGGGCCGATTGGTATGGAGCTCGACCGCTCTGTCTCGCCGTGCACGGTGAATGCGATCGAACACCTCGCCTCTGCTGGCTACTTCAACGATACCGTCTGTCACCGGCTCACCGATGGCGACGGCCTTAAAGTACTGCAGTGCGGTGACCCGACCGGCGTAGGCAGCGGTGGTCCTGGCTTCCAGTTCGCAAATGAGTTCCCGACTGACGAAGCGCTCAAGGCTCTCTCGGACACGCCCGCCCCGGAAGGCGTATCTCCAGAAGAAGCAGAGCAGATGAAACAAATGGAGCTCCAGCAGAACCCGCAAAAGTACGCACGCGGCACCATCGCCATGGCGAACGCTGGATTGGATACCAACGGATCCCAGTTCTTCCTGAACTACGGTCATTCAGTGCTGCCTCCGCTGTACACCTACTTCGGTCAAATCTCTGAAGAAGGTTTGAACACCCTTGACAAGATTGCTGAAAAGGGCGTCGAAGGCGGCGGCCAAGACGGCGCACCAGCCGAAGAGGTACGCATCAAATCGGCAACCGTAAAGTAACTACACAGTTGCCTCTCAGCTGCACAGGAGCAGTTTTCAGTCTATTCAAAGTCTTGCAAAACGTCTGATAGCCAACTAGAGTTTGCACTCGTACATTTGTCAATCCCGTCAGATTGGAAAATTCATGAACTTCCGTAAAAGTATTCTTGCAGCAGCCACTGCTGTAGCTGTCGCAACTTCTGGCGTTGCTGCTGCTGAGGCTGCAGAAAGCACCACCCCAACCACCACGGCCAAGCCAGCTTCGAACACCAAGACTGAGAAGGCCCCGACGGTGAAGAACACCACCTCCAAGAAGTCCACCACGAAGCAGGCTCCTAAGGATCAGTCGAGCGACGAGGGCTCCTCCGTCAAGGACATGTCCCCATCTGAAATCCGTGACTGGATCGCAGTGTTCACCGCCGTCATCGGTGCGCTCGGTACCCTGTTCGCATTCCTGGACAAGTACCTGCGCAAGTAGACCGCTGGCTAGGTGCCACACTGGCATCTCCCACTAGCGCACCCAAGTGGGGTAACCCGTGACCGGGTTACCCCACTTTTTCTATACACCGACGCGGTAGACGTCGAATACCCCTTCAACATTCCGGATCAGATTCATCACAGAAGCGAGCTGCTTCGTATCCGAAACCTGGAAGCTGAACCGAATCGTGGCAATACGGTCTTCCTTCGCTTGTGAGGAAAGCGATAGAATCGCCAATTTTTGTTCAGACATTACCCCCGTGAGTTCCGCGAGGAGACCGTGCCGGTCAAGAGCCTCCACCTGAACGGTCACGATAGAGGTACCCGCAGAGCCGCCAGCGCCGGACCACGAAACCTCGATCAACCGCTCTGGTTCTTGCCTGAGCTTGTTCGCGTTGGTGCAATCTGTGCGGTGCACCGAAACCCCTCCACCACGGGTAACGAACCCGAAGATATCGTCGCCAGGAACCGGCTGGCAGCAGTTGGCAAATTTGGCCATTACATCCGGGCTGCCCTGCACCAAGACTACAGGGCCATCGCCCGAGGGTTCTGGTCGGATGATCTTTGAATGGGGCGTCCGATCCGCCAGAAGATCTGCGGCGTCTTCAACGTCACCAAACTGGTCGACCAGCATTTTTGCAACATGCCGGGACGAAACATTCCCAGCGCCGATAGCCGTGTACAGGGCATCTACATCGGAGTAACGCAGCCTGCGTGCAATATCGCGCATTGACTCAGGCGTAAATAGCCGGTGAAGTGGAAGTCCGCTCCGCTGTACTTCCGCTGCCAGCGCATCGCGTCCGACTTCGAGGTGTTCCTCGCGCCGTTCTTTCGCGAACCACTGACGCACCTTTGTTTTCGCACGCGGTGAAACAATAAAGTCTTGCCAGTCACGAGAAGGCCCGGCATTTGGGTCCTTCGAGGTAAAAATCTCGACGCGGTCACCATTTTGCAGCTGTGACTCCAGAGCAACCAGTTTGCCATTAATTTTTGCCCCCACACATCGGTGGCCTACCTCAGTGTGCACAGCGTAGGCAAAGTCCACAGGAGTCGAACCGGCAGGAAGATTGATAACATCGCCGTGTGGCGTGAAGACGAAAATATGCTTGCTTGTCAGGTCGTAGCGCAGTGAATCAAGAAACTCATTTGGGTCTGAAGCTTCCTTTTGCCAGTCAAGCAGTTGGCGCATCCACGCCATCTGATCTACTTCAGCCTGATCTCCCTTATGCGATCCTTTCGTCTCTTTGTACCGCCAGTGAGCTGCAACACCGAACTCGGCGTTGTAGTGCATCTCGTGCGTACGTACCTGTACTTCGAGGGCTCGCCCACTGTTCGTCATCACCGTCGTGTGCAGCGACTGATACACACCGAATCGCGGATTCGAAATATAGTCCTTAAATCGGCCTGGCATTGCAGAATACATAGCATGAACGACGCCGACCGCTGCGTAACAGTCGTGGAGATTATCGACGAGCACGCGAACGCCAACGAGGTCGAAGATTTCGTCGAACTCGTGGCCTCGAACAACCATTTTTTGGTAGATGGACCAATAGTGCTTCGGCCTCCCCATCACCTCTGCGTCGATACCGTTTTTCTTCAGTTCGGTTTGCAACTCACGAATAATCTCTGCAAGAGCTCTGTCCCGCGAGGGCGCTCGGTCAGCAACTAACCTCACGATCTCTTCGTATTTCTTCGGGTAGAGGATCGCGAACGCGAGATCTTCAAGCTCCCATTTCACTGTCGCCATCCCGAGGCGGTGTGCAAGCGGTGCAATCACATCAAGGGTTTCGCGCGCCTTCTTCGCTTGCTTCTCAGGAGGAAGAAAGCGCATCGTGCGCATGTTGTGGAGCCTATCCGCAACCTTAATCACAAGTACCCGGGGATCCTCCGCCATGGCAACGATCATTTTCCGGATCGTTTCTGCCTCTGCCGACGCCCCAAGCGCAACCTTGTCTAACTTCGTTACGCCATCGACGATTCGTGCCACCTCAGGCCCGAAGTCGGCCGTAAGTTCATCCAGGGTGTAGTCAGTGTCCTCAACGGTGTCATGCAACAGTGCTGCCACCAACGTTGTGGTGTCCATACCAATTTCACCACAGATCGTGGCTACGGCAAGCGGGTGCGTAATATATGGGTCGCCTGATTTCCGGAACACGCCATCGTGAAGCTGCTCAGCCGTCTCATAGGCACGATTCAATAATGCGACGTCGCACTTCGGATGGTGCCGTCGATGAATCGATAACAGCGGGTCCAGGACCGGATTGCTACGGACCCGCGCACCGCCAGTGAGCGAACGAGCAAGTATTGCGGACACACTTCGCATCGAGGGTGTATTCCTCTTCGGTGCTTTCTCTTGAGTCACAGTCCGCCTCCAAACTCTCCTATTGGTCGAGCACTACCACGGGAACATCTCCTAAGCGGCTTCTACCGTCCAGTCCTTGTACCTCGAGCATTACTACGTATCCAACAACGCTACCACCTGCGCGTTGGATTAAATCGGTTGCTGCGGAAAGAGTTCCGCCTGTAGCAAGTACATCGTCAACGAGAACAACCTTCTTACCGTCGAGGTCAATTCCCGACGCCGGGATTTCCAAAGCTGCAGTGCTGTACTCGGTTTTGTATTCCTGTGTAATCACCGGCGGAGGGAGCTTCCCCTTCTTACGGATGGCGAGGATGCCTACGCCCATCTCGTATGCAACAGCTGAGCCCAGGAGAAAACCACGGGCATCCAGGCCGCCAACAAGGTCTGCTCCAAGATTCTCAGATACACGCGCCATTTCTTTGATAACAACCCGCAAGGCATGTGCATCTGCAAGCACCGGTGTGAGGTCTTCAAACAACACGCCCTTTTCGGGAAAATCTGGTACTTTACGGATCCTTTCTCGAAGCGCTTCCTTTGCGCTTTCAAACGTGTCCTTCGAATCGCCCATGGGTTTCTCCTTGGATAGCTTCATTTCTTTACTCATCAACGGACCATCGATCCATATTCCAGCCAATTCCCGACAAGCCTGTGTACATAACAACGTTTTCAACTCGCTGATCAATCGCGAACGAGCGAGGCTGTGCTGAAAGTGGCAGAATCGGAATCTCCCGCCAAAGCCAATTCTCTTGACTCCGCAATGCGTCGAGTTCCTGCACCCGATTGTTCGCAGCTGGGTACTCAACTTGAGAATCGATTGGCATCAAAAGCGCATCGACGGTGCCCTCTTTCTCTACGATCTGGCCTTGTTCGTCCATGGCATAGCCCGGCAACTCGGCCAACGTCGCCAGATTCTCCGACTGGTCGAGAACTTCAATACCCGCCGGTTCGCACTGTGCTCGGATCGTCTGAATCATTGCGGAGATCCGTGCCGACCGCATCGGCGTCGAGATCCGCAAAATACTGCCACTTGCAGCACGTGCCTTTTCGACGTCATACTCAGTTGCCGTCTCACCGACACTTTCAATTTTCGACGCCAGCGGGTCACTGTGCGCAACTACTTGTACTGGAGCAGCTGCAACCTCTAGGCCCGACATCTTCGAGGAAGTTTGTGCGACTTCAGACGGATTCACACAGTGAGCAAGCGCTCTGCGCCGTTCTGGTTCTGCCCAGGGGCCTGACTTGGCCATGACCAACGCGTCAGTGAGTTCCCCCACAACGCTCGTCACATCAACTGGTTCTCTCTCTGCGTTTACGTCGTACCAGTCTGGTGCGGGTTCTTCGAGGTTGCCGATTTTCAATCCGCCGGAGGCAACTAGTTCACCGGAATCTGCATTCCCTGGCCAGACCACGATCTTCTGCAGCGCTGGAGCATCACCGTAATAGGAATCATTAGCGACGAGGACTACTTCGCCTTCTTTGCCAACACTCTCAATCTTGTACGGTCCGAACGATACTTGAAGTTCAGGATCGTACTGCTTCAGATCAAAACCGTAACGCCAAATATCTGCGATGCTTCGAAGGCTCATTGGGTCACGTGCAGTAAGCGCATCGACGAGCTCTTCCGCCGACATTCCGACACGCGCTGCAACTGCGTGTGACGGCAAAACTGTTCCGGGTTCAAAAAGATCGCGCCAACGGGCGCCACGGTTCTCCTTCATTGTGAGAGTGAAAGTTTTTGATCCGGGTTGACATGCCAATGTATCAGCGTCGTCGAAAAGAGGCATCCAAGAATCGAAGAGCTCTGGTAGCTTCCCAGCTGTGAACGTCAACAGGTAGTCATTACACGTTACTGGGGTATTGTCGGAGAACACTGCCGCATCGGAGATGGTGTAAATCACCTGACGCCTGTCGCCGGGCAGCACTTGCGTCTCTACCAAGTCGGTATTGGGGATCATTTGTCCGTTGGGGCCCGGAACGTAAACTCCGGGGTACAAACGACCAGATAGTTCTTGCGCCAACGTCGAGTGCCCCTCAGCGCTACCCGCGTTCACTGTGACCAGTGGTGCTTGTACCTGATAGCCAAACTCTTCGCTATTAGAGTTCGACGCTGCACCACCGTCGGAACACGCCGTTGCTAAAAACACGACAGAACACGCAGCAACGGCGCGTGAAAATACGCTACTCATACTTGGTTTACCTAGCGTGTCGACGGCCGCCAAGTGCTCATTGCCGGCGATTCGTCTCCATCGCTGCCTTCCACAGCACTACGAACCGGTGTATCAACGGTGCGCTTTGGCTTTACAGTGGCTTCATCGTCGTGGTCGACGATCTCACCGGCGCGGTATTTCTCTACTTCAACGTTGTGTTCCTTGTAAGCGCGCTTGCGCTCCATAAGCGTTACCAGCAGCGGAGTCGCGAGGAATAGCGAGGAGAAGATACCTTCGATGACGCCGATCAGCTGGATCAAGGCGAGATCCCGGAGTGTACCCACACCGAGCATCCAAACAGCCACAATCATCAGCGCGACGATCGGGAGTGCAGAAATGACGGAAGTTGAAATCGAGCGCATGACCGTTTGATTCACTGCCAGGTTCGCTTCTTCAGCATAGGTCGAACGACGCGAGTCCAATACACCACTAGTGTTCTCCTTCACCTTGTCGAAGACGATCACGGTGTCATAAATGGAGAACGTCAAAACGGTAAGCAGACCGATAATCATGGCTGGGGTAATTTCCAGCCCGAAGAGTGCATAGAACCCTACGATCAATATGCCGTCAATGATCAAAGCACCCATCGCCGCGATGGCCATCTCTCGTTGCAGGCGGACAGCCACGTACACGGCTGCAGCGACGAGGAAGACCAGCATCGCCATCAACATCCGTTTCGTGATTGTGTCACCCCACGATTCGGAAACAGTCGAATCACCAATTGCGTCGGCAGACACTTCCCCTTCAGCATTCTTGGTGTGATGCTTCTCAAAGATCGCCTGCCGCGCTTGGTCGATTTGTTCCTGGCTCAGATGCTCAGCATTAATCTCAAGTGTCCGGGCATCACCGGCACCAATAATCTGAGTCAGTTCAGGAGTGACGCCAGTCGCGTCGACAAATGTCTCCTCGACTTCTTCGGCAACGAGATCGTCGGCCGGCATCGAGAGTTTGGTACCGCCTTCGAAGTCGATACCAAGGTTGAATCCACGGACCAGCATCGCAAGCAGCGAGATAACTACCAGTGCCATGGTGATCCCGTACCAGAGCTTACGGCGACCGACGAAATCGATCGCTGCATCGCCGGTGTACAGACGCTCCCAACGGCCAGGCTCCTTGACTGTTGGTACGACGGAAGCAACGGTTTCAATTTGCGATGACGACATTGCTACTTCACCTCAATACTTTCCGACGCGGCTTCTGCAGCCACGCCTTGATGAGCTTCCTCGCTCACGTCCTTGTCATGCTGCGCTGCAGCAAACACTTTGGTCATACCGTTGACAGCTGGCTTCGACCAGAAGCGGGACCGGGAAGCGAACACCATGAGCGGAGCAGTGACCAAGAACGTCACTAGCAGGTCAAATACGGTCGTAAGGCCCATCGTGAATGCGAAGCCCTTCACATCGCCAACCGCAAGGAAGTAAATAATGACCGCGCCGATCAGGGTCACCATGTTACCGGTAATAATTGTATCTTTCGCTCGATCCCAGCCGGAGGCAGATGCAGAGCGGAAAGTCTTGCCCTTACGAACTTCGTCCTTGATGCGTTCGTAGATGACGACGAAGGAGTCCGCAGTAGTACCAATACCAATGATCAAACCGGCGACGCCGGAGAGGTCCAGCGAGTAGCCGATCCAGCGCCCCAGCAGAACTAGCGAGCCGTAAACGAGAAGACCCGCAAAGAAAAGCGTAGCCAGGGAAATAAGACCATAGAGCCGGTAGTAGAAGAACACGAAAATTGCGACCAAAATCAGACCGACAATGCCTGCATAGAAGCCAGCCTGCAAGGATGCCAGACCTAGTGACGGCGGCACTGTCATCGCTGTACCACCAGGTTCGCCATTCTCACCCGCGAAAGAAAGCGGCAGCGCACCGTAACGCAGGTTGTTTGCGAGGCTCTCAGCTTCCTCCTGAGTGAAGTTGCCTGTAATAGAGGTTGCGGAACCGACTGGGGTTGCGCCCTGAATGACAGGTGCGGAGATAATTTGTGAGTCCAGTGTGATCGCGATCTGCTGCCCGATCATCTCACTCGTCAGCTGCGCCCAGGTAGACGAGCCATTAAACTCGCCGGCCTGGCTGAAAGCGAAGTTGATCTCCATCTGGCTCGACTGCGGGTTGAATCCACCAGTGATCGAGCGACCAGTGTCGATCTGTTCACCGGTGAGACGCGGGCCGTCCGTATCAGTAACGCCTGCGAGCAATGGCACCTCGCCGAGGAGCAGTACCTGGCCAGATGAAGGGTCACAGGCTACAAGTGGTGCTGCTTCGTCATCGGTCCCGGCCAATGGATCAGTAGGTTGCACGGCACACAACGCGCTCAGCATCGACATAGCAACGAATTGCTGGGTAGGGTCTTCAGACTGACGAGTAGCCTTGAGCATCTCAGCTTGGTCAGCCCTGCGCTCCGAGGACTCCACAGGGCCATTCGGCTCAGGCAACGGTTTCGCATCAATAGCAGGAATCTCAACGGTTTGTCCCTGTTCGGCAACCTGCTTCTTCACCTGATCGCCAATCGCCTTGGCTTGATCCGCGGTCAAAACCCCATACCGGATCCAATCGTTCGCGGTTTTTGCGAAGACCTCACCAATCGAATCTGCGGAAGGTGCAGGCGGTTGCATAACCGGACGGAACAGCAGCTGCGAGGTCTGCCCAATATTACGTACTTCCGATGTGTCGTCGCCCGCGGCAGTGATCACTAGGGTATTGCCGTCAACGACGACAGTCGCGCCGGAAACACCCATGCCGTTCACACGCTTCTCAAGAATGTTTCGCGCTTCGTCGAGCTGTTCGCGAGTTGGCTCGTCCCCCTGCGGAACGAGGGTCACGCGAGTACCGCCCTGCAGGTCGATACCAAGCTTCGGGGTTGCGGACTTATCGCCCGTGAAAAATACTAATGAGTACACGCCAATGACGATGAGCGCAAAAAGCGCCAGCGCGCGCGCAGGCCACTTCCGCTTTGATCTCAACTCGCCGGAACGCTGAGTGTTCTTGGACACCGAGCTAACTCCTCTATTTCTACGTTATTTCACTGCCACACCCCGCTTTGCCCGAAACTTTGGGTAAAGCGGGGTGTGGTGCACATCGATTTATCGTACGTCATCAACTGTCATATCGGTAAAGACAGCTAGACAGCATTTGCCGTAACTCTGAGATGGACTATTCCGGACGTTGTTCCGAATCGTCTGCTGCAGGTTCCTGAACCGCGGTCTCGACTGCCTCTCGTTTCATAATTCCGGCGGTCTCCATCTTGACGACAACACCAGGGGCAATTTCAATTCGAAGCGTTGCGTTATCTGCGTCCACAACGTCTCCATGAAGGCCAGAAACCGTCACAACATGGTCACCGGGCTGAATAGAGGACTGCATCTCCTGCACCTGTTGCTGACGCTTCTTCTGGCTTCGCATCATCAAGATTGACGGAAGCATGAACACCAATAGGACGAGCAAAATAAGGATGATTTCCATAGCTCTATATTGACATACTCCCAATTATGTTGAAACGAGTGCCTGTCCTGGAGCATCCGGTGGCGGATCAATGCCAAGGTGCTGCCAGGCAGCCACCGTAGCAACGCGGCCACGACCAGTACGTGCCATCAATCCTGCTCTCACCAGGTAAGGCTCGCATACTTCTTCGACTGTAGACGGTTCCTCCCCTACAGCAATTGCCAGTGTATTGACGCCAACAGGTCCCCCACCGTGGCCACGAATGAGCGAATTCAGGACCGCTCTGTCGAGCCGATCAAGCCCGAGGTCGTCAACGTCAAACACCTCCAGCGCAGCACGCGCCGCCTGAATATCGATTCGTCCGCTGCCATGCACATCTGCCCAATCACGAACACGTCGCAGCAATCTATTCGCAATACGCGGAGTTCCCCGTGCACGTGAAGCGATTTCGACTGCTGCGTCCTTGTCGATCTCAACTTGCAAGATCTTCGCAGCACGTTCGACCACGTGCCTCAAGTCAGTAACCTCGTAAAACTCCATCTGTGCCGTAAAACCGAAACGATCCCGCAACGGACCAGTGAGCATACCAGCGCGAGTCGTTGCACCGACCAGGGTGAACGGTGGAATCTCAAGTGGAATTGACGTCGCCCCGGGCCCCTTTCCAACAATGACGTCAATACGGAAGTCCTCCATTGCCATATACAGCATTTCCTCCGCAGGCCGTGCAATACGGTGAATCTCATCGATAAAGAGGACATCGCCTTCCATAAGATTCGAAAGCATCGCAGCGAGGTCACCAGCACGTTCAAGCGCAGGCCCAGAGGTCATCCGCAAGGAAGTTCCGAGTTCCTGCGCGATGATCATCGCCATCGTTGTCTTTCCTAGCCCTGGCGGACCGGAAAGCAAGATGTGGTCCGGTGTGACGCTGCGTTGACTAGCACCCGCGAGTACAAGACTGAGCTGCTCACGCACTTTCGGCTGTCCAATGAACTCATCAAGCGACTTCGGACGGAGAGACCTCTCAATATCGTGTTCATCACTATGCGCATTGACACTGACGGGAGCCCCATCGGGACGTGAAAGATCATCCGGCAACTGGAATACGGTTTTTTCAACGTCTGACATGAACCCCACCTACTTTTTCGATAGCGTCTTCAGCGCTTCGCGCAACAGATTCGATGGATCAGTATCCGGTTGTTCCGCAACGAGAGGTTCGACGACAGTCCGTGCACTACGCTCGGTAAATCCAAGCCCAACCAGTGCTTCTACAATCTGCTCACTGATGCCTGAGTCTGAAGCAGCCGGAGCCGTTGCACCGTGGCTCGCTTCGCTGCCCGTTTCAAACAAGCCGACAACCTTATCTTTCAGCTCCAACACGATTCGTTCTGCCATCTTCTTACCGACGCCAGGAATCGTTTGAATCTTCTTCGCGTCACCACTCGAAATCAATTCGGCCAGTTCCCCAGGCCCAAAGACTGCCAGTGCTGCCATCGCGAGCTTTGGCCCTAGCCCACTCACGGTTTGAAGCTTGTGAAACATAGTCCGCGAGTCCTCATCCGCGAACCCAAACAAGGTCATACCGTCATCGCGGACCACCAGACTGGTGACTACATCCGCATGCTCACCACGAGTTAGGCGACTGAGCGTTGGTGGCGTCGCCAAGAAGCGATAGCCAACGCCCCCGCAGCCGATAACAGCATGATCGAGGCCAATCGAAAGGACGTCACCGTGGAGGGAATCAATCATGAACTAGTTCTTTCTCAGTTTTTCAATAGCGGAAGCTCGGGCAAGCAACGGGGCTCGCCAGCAATGGCAAACAGCGATGGCCAACGCGTCTGCAGCATCTGCTGGCTTTGGTGGCTCGCTCAGACCAAGAATACGTGTAATCATCGTAGTCATCTGTTTCTTATCAGCGCGCCCATTACCAGAAACTGACTTTTTTACCTCTGAGGGCGTATACATGTGCACTGGTATATCGCGCTCTGCAGCGGCGAGGACCATTACCCCGACGGCGTGGGCAGTATGCATCACGGTAGATACGTTACTGCGTTCGAAAATTCGCTCCATCGCAACCACGTCGGGCTTATACTCATCCATCCAGTCGCTTACCGACTTCGAGATCCGCAATAAACGCTCCGATAGTTCCACATCGGAAGGAGTGCGCGCTACACCGACGGCAATCGGTATGACCTGACGTCCTCTCCCCGCTTGAACTACCGAAAGGCCGCATCGGGTCAAACCAGGATCTATGCCCATTACCCTCAGACCTTGGAGGTTCACCGCGCTTCCTTCCGCCGAATATTGCACTGGCACATATGTTCTACCATAGTCTGAAAAAGAACCACCACTCGCTGCAACGAATGGTGGTTGAAAAACAGACTACGCCTTACAAGTCGAGCTCGGCTGCGATCTCGTCAGGAATAGACATGTTCGAGTACACATTCTGTACATCATCAGAGTCTTCGAGGGCATCAATCAGCTTCAGATTCTTTTCAGCTGCAGATGCATCCAGTTCAACTTCCACGTCAGCACGGAAGTCCTGCTCAGAGCCCTCAACCTCGATACCGGCCTCCACTAACGCCTCGCGGACTGCGGCAAGGTCGGTCGGCTGACAGGTAACTTCAAACTCTTCGCCAAGATCGTTAACTTCTTCTGCACCAGCGTCAAGTACCGCCATCAACACATCGTCCTCGGTGAGCTCCCCTTTCGCCACCGTGACGACACCGACGCGATTGAACATGTAGCCCACAGAACCGGTTTCACCAAGATTGCCACCGTTCCTGGTCATTGCCGTACGAACTTCAGTCGCTGCTCGATTACGGTTATCCGTCAGGCACTCGATCAACAGAGCGACACCGTTCGGGCCGTACCCCTCGTACATCACCGACTCCCAGTCAGAGCCGCCGGCTTCCTCGCCCGATCCACGCTTACGCGCACGTTCGATGTTGTCGTTCGGGACCGACGCCTTCTTAGCCTTCTTGATCATGTCATCAAGCGTCGGGTTTCCTGCTGGATCGCCGCCACCAGTGCGAGCTGCAACCTCGATATCTTTGATCAGTTTCGCCCAGAGCTTGGAACGCTTTGCGTCGTTCGCGGCCTTCTTATGTTTAGTAGTAGCCCACTTTGAGTGGCCAGACATCCGGTATCCCTTCGCTTAAAACGGTTGACTATTGGTAATTGAACGTCAACCTACTATACGCCCGAACAGGTTGAGCTGCAGAACCGCGAGCAAGGTTCAGCCGCTAAAGGGAAAGCGAAGCGAAGGCTGGCAGGGCTGCGGTCCCACCCAATCGAAGAAGCCTTACGGCGGGCCGTAGCCGTAGCGAACGAACATCCCTGACAGCGTCGTTATAAAACCGCAGTGCAATTGCCACACGAGTATCTGCAGCGTCAATATCAGCGGGAAGCATCGTCCCTTGTCTCTCGATGTGTTTCCGCATTTCTTGTTCGGACTGAAGTCGTTCCTCTACGTCAACTGGAGTCAAACGCAATGATTCGATGATCCGGCACTCCTCGCGCATTTCCGGATACAGTGCGGCAATGACAGCACAGCGTTGGTCGAGCGCAGCTTGAAGTGCGTCGCGTGAACGGTCGAGACGGATATGGAGGCGGTGTAGCCGTTGCGCAGTGAAATATGCCCAGGCAAACAGCAACGTGATTACCGCTGCGAACACCACTAGGGCAATAGTTGTCATGCGAGTGTCACCTTCTCACCAACACTTACTGCTTCGTATACAGCCATAATCTGAGCAGTCACTGTCGACCAGTCATACTGCGCGGCTCGCAGTTGCCCTCTTCTGCCCATCTCCAGGCGCAAAGCAGCGTCGTCAATCAAAGCCTGTAACGCCTTTGTCAACTCGGCAACATCACCTACAGGAAAAAGAATCCCGGCAGGGTCAGATGATTCTGCATCACATACCAGCGAAAAGGCCTCTAGATCACTGGCCACAACGGCGCAGCCCGCAGCCATCGCTTCCACGAGAATGATGCCAAACGATTCGCCCCCAGTGTTCGGAGCGACAAACATATCCGACGCCCCCAGCAATCTCGCCTTTTCCTCCTCGCTTACGCGACCGACGAAGTTCACTCCTGGAATCTGCCGAGGCTCCCCGCTTCCGATCACCGTGAGTTCGACTCGTCCTTCAAGGTGATCGAACGCTTCGAGAAGCAGCGTTAGCCCCTTTCTTGGCTCGTCGATACGCCCCAAGAATGCGATTCGAACAGGCCCGACGGAGCTCAACGGCGCTAGCTTCCGGGCGGCTACGAACTTCCGAGTGTCCACTCCATTAGGGATAACGATCGGATCGGCTCCGATCTGTTCAACCTGCCACCTCCGAGCAAGCTCGCTTACTGCGATACCCCCGCGGATCTTTTCCAAATATTTCCGCAAAAACGGCAGTGCAAGCTGCAAAATGCGAGACCCAGTTGTAGACGTGTGGTATGTAGCGACGATCGGTCCCGAAGCCAACATAAGCGCTGCGAGCGAATAGCTAGGAGAATTGGGCTCATGGATGTGCAATACATCAAATTCGCCATCACACAGGAATTCGCGAGTAGTCGTAAAAACTTTAGGGCCGAACGCCAGGCGCGCGACAGAGCCGTTATACGGAATAGGTAACGAACGCCCGCCTTTCTTTACAAACTCGGGAAGAGGCGTGTCATCACGCGCAGGCCCGAGCACTTTCACTTCATGCCCTTGGCGCAAAAGTGATTCAGCTAAGTCAAGGATGTGCGCTTGAACCCCACCTGGTTCGTCGAAAGAATACGGGCACACGATACCAATTTTCATCCCTTCGCTACCTTTTTCTTCCGGTCTGCGATCCAAAACGGCTGAAGCACATGCCAGTCTTGTGGGTGCTTTTTGATTCCGCGCTCAAACCAGCCCGCAAGCTTTTCCACTTTACCTTCTACGGAATCTGCAACAATCGGCGGCGATACGCTAGTCACCCACCCATCCATGCTGCCTGAACTCTCAAATGCATTGTGTACTGCGAGCAGTGTCGCACCAGTCTTCTCCGCTAATACTGCCGGACCGGCGGGCATTGTCGTCTGCTCTCCAAAAAATGCTACCGGCACCCCGTGCCCACCGAGATCACGATCTGCCAACAAACAGACAATCCCTTGTTTGTACAGAGCTTCCTCGAGGAGTTGCATTGGAGGTCTCGACGCACCACGCGAAGGAATCACCTGGATTCCTAACCCACGTCGAAATTCCAAAAACGCATCGTAGAGCTCTTCGGGCTCTACCCGCTCCGCGACCGTCGAAAAGCTCCCGTATCGGTGAGCAAGCCATGCACCCGCAAGATCCCAGTTCCCCGAGTGCGGTAATGCGAGCACTACACCCTTGCCTTGTTGAATCGCATACTCCAGATGCTCAATTCCTTGTATCGATGCAGAGAATTGCTTGTGAAACCGTTCGTTCGAGATTACTTTCTGCAGGCAAAAGACCTCGAGCCAATACCGCATGTATGACCGCATCGAGTTCTTCACAAGCGAACGCGTGACGTTCTCAGGTCCAACCACACGCGAGAGATTCTTACGAAGTTGCTCCGGTAACCTCCCATTGCGAGAGTAAATGTCGGCAACGAACATCATCAGACAGTAGGCGATACTGTAAGGCAGCATTGATAGCAGCTTCCACCCCATCCAGTAGCTGCGATATACGCACTCATCCTTGAACGTTTGCATGCGCGCTTCGGTCCTAGCGCGACCCAAACGTTTTAGCTCCTGCTGGCGCGGCAATCTGCCGCTTTGATGCAGGATCCTTCGCTGCAATAACGAGTCGCTGCGCAACCGTATATATCGAGCCGAAAAACAGCAGCCAAAGCCCGCATTCAATGGCGTACGGCACACCGAAGCCTTCCAACCCCAGCGCGACAAGCGCGATGAGAAGACGCTCAGGCCGCTCAACCAGCCCGCCGACAATCTTGATACCCCCGGCCTCCGCGCGCGCCTTAACGTAACTAATCACCTGGGAGAGTACTAGTACCGCAAGGCAAACTGCGACATGCGCCGGAGAAGCTTGATCTACGTACACCAGCCAGAACACGATGGCACCGAAGAGCGCTCCGTCAGTAATCCTGTCACAACTTGCGTCAAGCGTAGCTCCGAAAGCAGTCCCTCCCCCGCGGAGACGGGCCATCGTGCCATCCACCATGTCAAAAGCCGCGAAAAGACCACTCAGAATAGCTGCCAAAACAAGATGGTCAGTTGGAATGAGCACGACGGCTACCAACACAGTGAGCGCTGTTCCACCAAGCGTTGTCCAATTCGGTGTAAGACCAGCTTTAAGCAATGCAGTGGCGACCGGTTCTACGACAACAGCAGCAGGCTTTCGTCCATGAACACTGAGCATCTGCCTACTCCCCTCCAGTCTGTTGAGCCGCCACTTCTTTCCAGCTCTCTGCTAATAGTTGGCGCGTTTCACGCAGCAGCTGCGGAAGCACCTTGGTGCCAGTGATGACTGTCATAAAATTTGAGTCCCCTGCCCACCTCGGAACCACATGCACGTGTAGGTGATCTCCGATAGAGCCTCCGGAGGCCCTGCCTAAATTCATGCCAACGTTTATCGCTTCGGGGTCTGATACCGCCTTGAGAGTTTTCACTGCGAGCGTTACGAACCTCATAAGCTCGGCTGATTCCCCCGCAGTCAGGGCTTCAATCTCCGCCACCTTACGGTACGGCACGACCAAAATATGCCCAGCGTTATACGGATAAAGGTTCAGCACCGCGTAGACGGTCTCCCCTCGAGCCACGATGAGCCCCTCTTCATCGCTCATCGAAGGAATCTGCACGAAAGGATCACTTGACCCCTTCTCATCGCGTGGCGTTGACGCGATGTACTTCGAACGGTACGGCGCCCAAAGACGCTGAAGTCTGTCTGGAGTACCAACTCCAATGTCCTCATACATTTCTGAGCGCCTCTCTACTTCTACTGGTCAGCCTGGCGCTGTTCAACCAGCTCTTTCGTTGGTTGTTCGTTGAACTTTTCGTCCACCCAGTTGGTGATAAGTTCGACAGCCTCGTCGACGCCGACTCCATTAATTTGGGTGCCGTCGAGGAAGCGGAAGCTTACAGCGTTTGCCTCTACATCACGCGCGCCAGCGAGCAGCATGAACGGAACCTTGTGAGTGGTGTGCGTCCGAATCTTCTTCTGCATCCTGTCATCGGAATGGTCGACCTCAGCTCGGATGCCGCGCGCCCGCAGCTGCTGGATGATGCCGTCAAGGTGTCCAGCGAAATCGTCAGCAACGGGGATACCTACAACCTGGTGCGGTGCCAGCCAAGCCGGGAATGCACCGGCGTAGTGCTCAAGCAGCACGCCGAAGAATCGCTCAATTGATCCAAAGAGTGCACGGTGAATCATGACTGGTCGCTTCTTGCTTCCGTCTGAGGATGTGTACTCAAGATCGAAACGCTCAGGCAGGTTGAAGTCGAGCTGAACCGTGGACATCTGCCAGGTACGACCGATGGCGTCGCGAGCCTGTACGGAAATCTTTGGACCGTAGAACGCTGCACCTGCTGGGTCCGGAACAAGCTCGAGCCCAGACTTGGTAGCAACTGATTCTAGGATACTCGTTGAACGCTCCCAGATATCATCATCACCGATGTACTTCTCGGGATCCTTGGTGGACAACTCCAGGTAGAAATCATCAAGCCCATAGTCTCTGAGCAGAGAAATAATGAACTCCAACACACTCGTCAGCTCATCTTCAAGCTGTTCCTCAGTGCAGTAGATATGGGCATCGTCCTGAGTAAAACCGCGTGCACGAGTCAGGCCATGCACCACGCCGGACTTTTCGTAGCGGTACACGGTACCAAACTCGAATAGTCGCAGTGGCAATTCACGGTACGAGCGTCCACGTGAATCGAAGATGAGGTTGTGCATAGGGCAGTTCATAGGCTTGACGTAGTAATCGACTGCCTGTTTGGTCACATTGCCTTCGTCGTCGGTCTCGCCGTCGAGCTGCATCGGTGGGTACATGCCGTCGGCGTACCAGTCCAGGTGGCCAGATCTTTCGAAGAGCTCACCCTTCGTCAAGTGTGGGGTGTTGACGAATGAATAGCCTGCCTCGAGGTGACGCTGGCGGGAGTGTTCCTCCATCACCATCCGGATAATTCCTCCATCCGGGTGGAATACTGGCAAACCAGACCCAACTTCCTCCGGGAAGGAGAAAAGATCGAGCTCATTGCCAAGACGACGGTGGTCACGCTTCTCTGCTTCTGCAAGCATCAACATGTGCTCATCGAGCTTTTCTTTCGACTCCCAGGCGGTGCCGTAAATACGCTGCAACCCGGCGTTATTCTGGTTGCCACGCCAGTACGCAGCTGACGAACGTGTCAGTGCGAACGCCGGAATGTACTTAGTAGTTGGCACGTGAGGCCCGCGGCACAGATCGCGCCACTCGACTTCATTCGTCCGTGGATTCACATTGTCGTAGTGGGTGAGCTCTCCGTGGCCGACTTCAGTTGCTTCGTCCGAGTCAGGGTCCACGTTTCCTTTGTCCTGCACGAGCTCAAGCTTGTACGGCTCATCAGCTAGGTCCTCTGCTGCAGCCTCAGCCGACGGGTAGACTCCACGAACAAACTTCTGGCCTTGCTTGATGATCTTCTTCATGCGGCGCTCGAGCAGCTTCAAGTCTTCTGGTGTGAACGGTTCAGCCGCGTCGAAGTCGTAGTAGAAGCCACCCTCAATGGCTGGCCCAATTCCTAACTTCGTCCCCGGAAACTCAATCTGCACTGCTTGCGCCAACACGTGAGCACACGAGTGGCGAATCACGGACCGACCCAGCTCAGTGTTCGCGGTGACTGGAGTTACTGTGGTGTCTACATCCGGCGTAAATGACAGGTCCTTCAACGACCCGTCTTCAGACTGCACGCAGACAACCGCCTCCGGGCCCTTATTCGGCAGCGACAATTCGCGCATCGCAACCCCGGCAGGAGTGTTCGCCGGGACCGTGAAGGCCTGGGCTGCATGGTGGGTTTGGTCGTTATTCGTCATGTTCGTGCGCTCCTTTGCGCTTCAATGAGGTACGTCATACCTGGACGCACCCAGCTGGATTCGTACAAGCTCGCCGGAACCTTTAAATATTGAGGTCGGCAAACATGGCAAAAATCATACCGCGTTCACTACGCGAGTAGTGACTCGGCCCAGAAACTCGGAGCACCATCTTGCGCCTGCGTGCCCGGTGGTATCCAGTACACCGCCGAACCAATGTGCGTGATCCATTCATTCAGTCGGTCAGCCTCATCGAGCCTTTTGAGGACCGGAGTGAATTGCGTATCTGGGTTTTCCTGAAATGCAATGAACACTAAGCCAGCGTTGGACAGCTGTTCCTGCCCAGGCTCAGGCGGCAAATTGTAGTTATAAGGGCGCCGTTTAAATTTCTGCTCTGGGTGCCCTTCAGGCGCCATTGACCTGGCAACGTGCGAGTTTCTATCGACCTTTGGCAGGCCATATTCGTCCCGCGCTTCCAGATCTACGGGAGTGAACTCTTCGCCGCCCGAAAGGGGTGCTCCGTTGTCTAGCCTGCGCCCGACGGCCTCTTCACGGGATGTCCGGTCGAGCATTTCCCAGGTGTCAAGGTTCATCGCTATTCGACGAACCACCATCGACGTTCCACCTTCAAACTCTGCAGCGCCTTTTGCCCACACCTGGGCGTCGTATTCCTCATCAGTGTGAGGGTTTACCGTGCCATCAATCTGTCCAAAGAGATTCCGTGGCGTGGTTCCTTCGCGGTGTACAGCAGGGTTATTCATGAACCCTTGCTGCACCCACGCGGTAGCTACATAATCGACGCCAGCTCGCACCATATGACGCATCGCCCATGCGCACATCAGTGGGTCATCTGAGCAAATCTGCAACACCACGTCAGTCTGGCCCCAGTTCCGTGAAAGCTCGTCTCGCGAGAGCGCCGGAATGTCGTGGAGCCACGACGGTTTGCTCTCAGGCGCGGCGATATCAAAAAACTTCTCTCCCAACCCCACGGTAATGGTGAGGTTTGCGGGGTGTTCCGTCATCTCTGGTTCCAGGCTTGCCAACGGGTTTTCGCCGGCTGTCAACGCACGGGCATCCTCAGTCCACAGTCGCATCAATCGAACAATCGCAGGCTTATCGACGCCATCTTTAAAATTGAAACCAATCAGATTTAGTGAGGACTGTTGAGGCGTCGAAATGCCTGCCTGGTGTATGCCGTCAAACGGAACCGTTGCTGTGGCAAGGTCTATCGCAGGCTCTTGCTGAGCATTCACCACAGCGTCGCGGCTTTCCGCGCAAGCTGTGGCTGCCCCGGCGGCAGCAACACTCAGAGTCCCGGCGAGAAAATGACGACGGTTGACAGGCATTCGACTTTCCTTCAATTAGTGGTTGTGGCCTTCACCCATGGACCCATGTTGGTGCCCCTGGAGCTCCCCGTGCTCACCATAGTCTTCGTCACCCGGAAGCATAGAGCGAACGGCTACGTCTGGAATCTGCTCCTCGGTTCCGTCGGCGAACTCAAGCGTTACATCGACCACGTCGCCTGCCGGAATTGCAGGGTCGAAGCCCATGATCATGAAGTGGTCACCGCCAGGCTTGAGCTCATATGTCCCACCGGCGGGGATCTCGATGCCACCTTCTTTCTCGCGCATGACTCCATCTACCACCTCGTGGATCTCGTAGGTGGCGTCGCCAAGTGACGTAGTGAAGCCAACGATGTGAATGTCCTTGTCAGAGGTGTTGTGCAGCGTACCGAAGAACCCGGTCATGGACTTTCCGCCTTCCGCACCGGCTTCTGCTTTCGCACGAATAGCCGCGGACTCAACGCGGATATCACCTTCGCCCTGAAGCTTGTCATTGTCTGGAGCAGCAGTCGTAGTGGACTCCACGGTTGTTGTCTCTGCAGCGGTTGGCTCAGATGTCGACGGGTTTTCCTGCGATGGCGAGCAAGCCGTCAGGGCAAAAGCGGCGACACCAAGTGCCGAAATAGCTGCAGTGCAAATGTTTTTCATATTTCTCCTTAATCGTTGCTAAAAACTTGTGTATGTACTGGCTCAATCTTTGCTCAAGGAGCCGCGACGCAGTAAAAGTGCCGTTACAGCACCGAAAAGAAGCAAGATTAGTCCGCCGACAAAAATCCAGCTAAAGGAACTGGATGAAGAACCGCTCACTTCTGCGGTTGGCACGGAATCTTCCATAGTTTCATCGACAACTTGTGAACCTTCCGGCGCATATGTAAACGTTGTCATCCCTTTAGTGGCGTGCCCATCTGAAGAGACAATCTGAAATCCGATCCGGTACTCTCCTGGCACTTTGTCACCAGATTCGCGAACTTTCTCTGGAAGTTCAAGGGACACAAATCGTCCGTCGAGCACTGGCTCTCCAGTAAAGAGGATCTCGTTGTCCGATACCCGCGACAGCGCGAACGTGTTGAAGCCTTCCTGGGGTTGACCCGAGAACTCCAACGACAGCTCTTTCGGAAACTCGGCTACCACGGACCCGTTTGATGGATCTCCCCCAATAACGGCATCATGTGCCTCCGCTGATCCGGCCGACGCAGAAGCTACACATACGGCACTCAATATAGCCCATGCCGTTCGCTGTACCCTTTGTCCTGCTTTGGGCATACGGACCCCTCCTACAAAATGAACTGACTTTAAACCAGTACAACATTAGTCGTAACGAATGGCGGATTAGTTCCCCAGCATGCCCAGTGCCGGACCATAGAAAGCGAAAATGCCCGCAAGGCGGGCATTCAGTGGTCCTAGCTGGGATCGAACCAGCGACCTTTCCGGTGTGAACGGAACGCTCTTCCACTGAGCCATAGGACCGAACGCGAACTACTTTACACCCCCTCCACTCCTTCAACGAATCCGCAGTACAGCAACACTTTCACCGAGTAACAGCAATTTCCCTGCCAACCCAGCGCCTCACCATCGTACGCACCCGCCAAGACCGGCCCTGTGCTGGCGATTTGGAAAACTTAGAGCCAACAGATAATGTTTGTTCACGCACAACGGAGGTTCCGCTTCCGGAGAGCATGCGGATGTAGCGCAGTTGGTAGCGCATCACCTTGCCAAGGTGAGGGTCGCGAGTTCGAGTCTCGTCATCCGCTCCAAGTGTCTTTAGACACTCTGCGCGATTAGCTCAGCGGTAGAGCACTACCTCGACACGGTAGGGGTCACTGGTTCGATCCCAGTATCGCGCACAGAGCCGCACAGCTCTTTTCAAAATGTGCATGCGGATGTAGCGCAGTTGGTAGCGCATCACCTTGCCAAGGTGAGGGTCGCGAGTTCGAGTCTCGTCATCCGCTCCAAGTACTTTCAGTACTTCGGAGGTACTCACGGTGGATTGGTCGAGTGGTTAGGCAACGGTCTGCAAAACCGTGTACACGGGTTCGATTCCCGTATCCACCTCCAACCTCGCGCGATTAGCTCAGCGGTAGAGCACTACCTCGACACGGTAGGGGTCACTGGTTCGATCCCAGTATCGCGCACAGAGCCGCACAGCTCTTTTCAAAATGTGCATGCGGATGTAGCGCAGTTGGTAGCGCATCACCTTGCCAAGGTGAGGGTCGCGAGTTCGAGTCTCGTCATCCGCTCCACATAGGCTCACGCCCTCGGGATTCCCGAGGGCGTGAGTTTTCTCATATCGGTTGGACGCCGCGGTTTCAGTGTGCCTTGGCCCACATATATCTAGGGACGGGGGCCTCCTACTCACCGCGCGCCTGGGTTTTCAGCTGTTCGAGGAACATGCGAGCCACCGTAAACTCCAACGGTTCCCTCATCGGGTCGGAGTACGTCTTCTCCCCCGCCCGGCGCGTCAGCTGTTCCCGTACGAGCGTGACAATGGCGTCTACGCCTCCTGATGAGACTTGCATCGGGTTTTTCGTGGTCTGCACGAGTTCCGGACTGATTCCCATGTCTGCAGCGATGCGACGGAAGAGCGCCTTGTCTTGTGCGATGTCGGCCCCACGGATGACTCGTGGGTGGATGCGCAGTGCGAGGTCGACTGCCTCGTGTGTCTGCCAAACCTGAATGTGGCGCTCGGGGTCTGCGATGAGGCGCTCGTAGAAGTCCGGGATGAAACGTTGCCTGGTGAAGTTTGCCTTGATCCCTCGGCGTACCTGGTCATCCCACAGTTGGAGGTAATTGTTGGCTGCTGTATCGATGGTTTTTCCGCCGAGAAACAGTGCGTCCGCACCTGCCCCTGTGATGAGTGCGCCGTCGGCATGATACTCCTGCCTGTACGTGTCGATGGCTACCAAAATGGCCCCAGAGAGCACTTCCCAAGGTTCCACGGTGTCGAGGCGCTCGATGGTTTCCTTGAGCAGCGTCTCCAGCGCTTCCCCGCGTGGGGCGACGACGTGATGCTCGAAGCCGAGTGCGCGGGCCACCTCACTCGCCACCTTGGTCTCCTCCGCTGCCTGTTGCGAGGAGTCTTGGCTGAACGTCACCGCGAGGACGTCGGTACGCAGTTGGGCGAGCACCGCGGCGATGAGGATCGAGTCGACGCCGCCGGAGAGCATGAGAGTGGGGCGCCCCGGCCAGCGCCCGAGCACCGCTGTGAGGCGTGCACGCAGGTAGTCGACGACAGCGTGTTTAGCTGGCGCATATTCGGTGATCTCGTATGTACCTGGCTCGATGCTGCGCTCGTCGGCGACGTATTCGCAGCCTTTATCCGTCACAGCCAATTTTCGTCCTTTCCTCAAGCGCTGCAATTCGCTGCTGCAGCTCTCGTATTTGTTTCCGTCGCGTTTTCATCACCACCGGTTCGGCGTGCGTATGGCGGTAGACCGCCACGTGCACCATCCAGGAGAATGCGCCCAGGATGACCCCGGCGGTAAGGATCAGGCCGAAGCGTTCAAAGGTGCCAATCTGTTCTAGCCCTGCGAGCGAGATGTTGAAAGACAGCACCCCAATGACAGCGAGGAAGACAGACAGAATCTCTATGCTCCGTAAGAGACTGTTGCGTGACTCTGCTTCAATCCTCTCCGACATCCGCTCTACTTCGGCGCCGACGTGCGCAAGCTCTGCATCTACACGTCCTTGAATGGAGTTTTGTACCTGCCGTTCGGTGGCAATCATCATCCGGTAGGAGACGAACTCCCCGTGCAGCGCTGTGGCATCCGCGGGTAGGTTCTTAATGGCCATCTGCACAGAGTGAAGTGCCTCGGCGTAAAAGTCGTCCCGGGAACGAACCGTGTGTCCCGAGAACACGTCGGAGCGTGGTGCTGCTTCGATGGCTGCCATGCGGCGGTATCCCTCGGCACGCCGGTAGTGCGCGATGTAGTCGTTTGGCGAGTGATAGCGCAAGATTGCCTCAGAGAAGGCGAGTATTTGCTCCCCATACTCGGTGTCTGGGTAGAGCCACAACCCGTGGAGCATGAGATGTTTGAGCTTCAGTGGCACTTGTTCCAGCTGAGAAACGGCATGCTCGTTCCCGTCGCTGGGTGGGGCTCCCACGGCGTCGAAGACGTGCTGCGGGTCAATCCTACGACCCGAGAGCAGCCTGGCGAAGGTGAGAAAAACCTGGTTGAGGTTGACGGTCACCGACAGGTTGTGGAAGCGCAGGGGCGCATCGTTCGCCATATCGAGTACGCGCCGGATGCCATCGTGGTCGAAGTTGAAGCGATGGAGTTGCAGCTCGATAAGGATGAGCGCGAACTCTGCAGTGCGAGACTGCCTTGCCCATTCCGGCAACAGCCGAAGCCATTCCTCGTTGTGCTCACCGAGGCAGCGCTCACGTGCCTTCCATGTTGCGTCGGTCACGGCGTTGAACATCGCTTCAAACGCATCGATTTCACGGTAGACGGTCTCACCGAACACCGCGTCTGCAAGTACGCAGACCTGCTGTTTCCAATCGGCATCTGCCACGTCTGGGTCAAAGAGCGCTGCGAAGAGCCGGTCAGGGTTCTCGCCACCTATCCATACCCGCTGCGCCTCTTCCACGAGCGGAAAACGATCGAGCACGTGCTGTCTCCTTTTAAAATCCTGGCAGTCAGATGTGTACGCTTGACGCCATGATAGACGCGAGCCGCACTTTCGAACCAGCTGAATTGCTGGGCACTGTGCTGCCCGCTTCAGTCCCGGAACTGCGTCTGCTTGCGGTCATGACACTTTCCGGCGCGGCCTCTCTCGATGGCACCTCCCGCTCCCTTGGCAACGCCATCGATGCCGCGCTGCTCAACCTGCTGCGTGTGTGGTCCGACGCTGTCTTAGTCGGTGGAGGCACCGCGCGGGCGGAAAACTACTTCGGAGTCAAGTGCACCGACGAGGACAAGGCCGAACGTCGGTCCCGCGGGCAGGCGGAGGTCCCACCGCTTGCGATCATCACCGAAAGCTTCGAGTTTGACGTGGACACACAGTTGTTTTACGACACGGAGGTGCCTCCGCTTTTCCTCGCTCCGGAGCACCACGTCGACGATCCGGAGCTCGCCGAGCGTCGAGAAGCACTCCTGCACGCGGGCGGCCGCATTCTGTCCACTGGCGATGGCACTGCACGCTCAATTATCGATGCCCTGCACGCCCAGGGCTTTAACCGCATCGTTTGCGAGGGCGGACCTGGACTCTACGACATGCTCCTGACTGCTGGGCTCGGTGACATTTTGCACCTGACCATCGACCCTACGTTGCAAGGCAAGGTAGAAAAGCCCCTCTTCGGCGGAGGTGGAGACTATGCCACCCCGCTCGAGCTCGAAGACGTGCGGGTGAGCGAGGACTCGACGATGTTCGTGCGCTACCGTCTGTGGGGCACTGCTGCTTCCCACGAGGGGTAACTGCATTCGGTACTGTTATGCAAGTGACGTACGCACAAGACACTCCCCCCGCCTGGGCGCAGCGCCTGAACAACATCTGGACCGCTCCTGCCCCACAGAATGGCTCGCACACCACAGCGGCAACGCGCACGCTACAAACCGCCGCTAACGCAGCCGCCTGGCCACTGGCACTTCTGCTCACCATCCACCGAGTTGCCGTTCTTGCAAGGCACGGCTCCCAGACCGACGACTTCACCACCGTGTGGGCTGCCACCCGTCGCTTTGTCGAGCGCGTCCCCGTCTACAACGAGGTGTATCACCACGTCGATCCGCACTATCTTTACAATCCTGGAGCTACGCTACTGCTCTCACCTTTGGGCCTGTTTGACGACGCCTCGCTGATCCGTCCACTCTTTGTTTTAGTAAACACCGCCGCCATTCTTGCGGCACTTGAAATCCTCACGAAGCTCAGTGGAAAACCGCTGAGCCACCCGCTGCTACCTATCAGCATCGTGCTCAGTTTCTGCACCGAGTCAGTTGTGAACACACTCGTCTTTTCGAACATCAATGGTGTATTGCTGCTCCTCTTTACCGTATTCCTCTATAGCTATACTCACAGGCGCTTTGCGTTAGCCGGCGTCTGCCTAGGCCTCGCCATACTGGTCAAGCCGATGTTTGCCCCCTTGGTGGTGTTGCCACTCATGCAACTCCGCTGGCGTTGCGTCGTACCGAGTGTCCTAGTTCCCGTGCTCTTCAACGTTGTCGCATGGCCAATGACACCGGGCGCCCGCGATTACATCGATGTCGTCGTCCCCTATCTAAAGATCACCCGCGACTATGCCAATTCATCGCTTGCCGGCTTCACGACTTACTTTGGCTTTCCGACGCAGTTCTACGACGCACTATTCGTCTTTTTCGGCATCACTGTCGCTATAGCGGTCCTGGGGCTTGCCCGCTGGCGCTGGTCAGACGAGCTCCTATGGCTCACGTTTAGCTCCACGGTTTTACTCGCGGGTGTATGTTTGCTCTCGTCCCTCGGCCAGGCTTACTACTCGATGATGCTCTTCCCGGCGGCTTTCACTGTTCTTTCAGCACGAAGCCCAATGCACACCAGCGGCCCCTGGATCGGACTATTTTTCTGCCTTGCACCGTTACAATGGACGACACTTCGAAACCCTCTCATCGGGAACTGGATTACTACATTCCTCCCCACATTGGGTTGGGCTGTGTTCATCGTATCGACGGCCACCTGGGTACTCACAACAGTGTTCACAACAAAGAAAGGCGACAGAGACCCTCATGACAGAGAATCGTTTTCAGCAGATGACGGAAGCAGAGTGGAAAGCTCACCTCGCCCCTGAGGAATTCCGTGTACTTCGGCAAGCCGGCACCGAAGCACCTGGAGTTGGTGAGTACACCGACCATTTCGAAGAAGGCATCTACGTGTGCCGCGCATGCGGCGCAGAGTTGTTCCGCTCTACAACGAAGTTCGACGCCCACTGCGGGTGGCCAGCGTTCTACGCTCCTGATAGCGAAGCCGCCGTCATCAAGCGAGCCGATTACTCTCTCGGGATGGTAAGAACTGAGGTGCTTTGCGCTCAATGCCATTCCCACCTGGGGCATGTATTCGAGGGTGAGGGTTTCAACACACCAACCGATCAGAGATACTGCATCAATTCAATTTCTCTGAAGTTTGATGCCCCAAGAAAGGACGATTAAAGAACTCCCCCAGCGCCGAGATGCGCTGAGGGAGTTTTTGATTTCGCAATGCCAGCTACGGCAGAACCTTTATGACGTCAGCAATGCTTGCGACGCGGCGCCCGGTCTGGAACGGGATTTCTTCTCGGACGTGAAGGCGCGCTTCTGTGTAGCGCATCGTCTTCATAAGTGACTCAATACGCTCCAGCGTGTCCGCCTCGAACGAAAGCATCCACTCATAGTCGCCAAGGACAAAGGCCTCGACGGTGTTGGCACGAACGTCTGCATAGTCGCGTGCTGCCATGCCATGCTCCATTAGGATCTTGCGACGCTTCTCAGGCTCCATTACGTACCAGTCGTATGAACGAACGAATGGGTACACCGTAATCCAGTCCTTCGGATCCTCCCCCATGATGAAGCTCGGAAGATGCGATTTGTTGAACTCCGCAGGGCGGTGAATTCCATTACCGAGCCACGAAACCTCCAACAGCTGACCGAACGCAGTGTCACGGCGGAATCGCGCGAGTGCATCCTGGATGTACTCAAATTCCTCCGCATGCCACCAGATCATGAAGTCCGCGTCAGCCCGAATACCAGTGTTGTCATAGATACCACGTACGACAACTTTCCCTTCCTCTTTGAGCTGCTCAAAGAACTTTTCTGCTTCTGCGATAACTTCGTCGCGCTCGGTACCAAGTGCACCTGGGATCGCACGAAATACCGCGTACTGCAGGTAGCGCTGGGTTGCGTTCAGCTTTTCGTAGTCAAGCTTCGCCATTTAAACTCTCCTTCTGAGATTCACGGAAACACGTTGGATGCCAAGGCGACCAACCGTCGCTATAAAAACATACATCAAACGAAAGTACTAGTTCAGTGTACACTTCGCTGCAAACGCTGAATCTTGCGAACCAATATACGGCGCGCCTCGCCCCCTCAAAGCCGCATCCTCATTAGCTTGGTTGGCGTGATGAACTCGGATACCACCTCCCCAAGCGAGAGCGCGTCGACTCCTGCGGAGTTCACCGCAGCGGTCGAATCGATGCATAAGGCTCAAGTGCGCCCAGAAATCTCCATCGGTACCATTCGGCCTCCTCAGCGGCCTGCACCGTTTAGCCACGCCGTTGGGCTTGAGGTTATCCAGACCAAGCCAGACCAAGGTGACGCGTTCGGTCGCCTCATCCTGCTTCATTCCCCCGACGCTGAAGAGGCCTGGGAGGGTTCAATGCGACTAGTCGCCTATATCCAGGCAGATATGGACGATGCTGTTGCGGCGGATCCACTTCTCCCCGATGTGGCATGGCAGTGGCTTAACGAGTCGCTCGATGGCAATGGGGCCGGGTTTACCAACCTTGGAGGTACGGTAACCTCCACAGCTTCCGTCCGCTACGGGGAGATTGGCGGCCCTCCGCGGGCGTACCAATTGGAGATGCGCGCATCTTGGACAGCTGAAGGAATTGATCTGTCATCACATGTGGAAGCGTTTGCAAATGTCCTCAGTTTAGTGGCGGGTCTGCCACCCGAAGGTGTGCGAACTATTTCGTAGCATTAGTATGTGTACGCATGGAAGTGAATTTGTCCTACACCTTTGTCGATCATCCATCGCAGTTTGCCGAGGTAGCTGATCGATTAGCCGAAGGACTTGGTCCTTTTTGTATCGATACCGAACGAGCCGGCGCGTACCGCTACGATGACCGAGCATTCCTCGTACAGATCTACCGCAAAGACGCGGGAACGTTCCTCATTGCCCCTGAGCACTATCGAGACGAGTTCGAACAGTACTTTGCACCAGTCTGCAATGATCAGGAGTGGGTAATACACGCGGCGAGAGAGGATCTACCGTGTCTCGCGCAATTAGGATTACGTCCGTCCACTATTTTCGATACCGAACTTGCAGCACGATTTGCAGGCTACCCAGCAACCAAACTTGGCGTGTTGGTAAAGGAGTTTTGCCAAGTCTCACTTCCCAAGCAGCACGGCGATGCCGATTGGTCACAGACACCACTGACCGACTCAATGCTCGAGTACGCAGCGCAGGACGTTATTTACCTGCCCCACCTTGAACAGGCCTTAGTACACCTCCTCGATATGCAAGGCAAACTTGAATACGCGAATCAAGAATTTGCTCATTTGGTAGCTACGCGTTCAAACCCGGGGGTAAAGAAACATTCTTGGCTCGATATACCCCAGGTTTCGGACAAATTGTCGGATCTCGAGCTCACTTTGACGAAGTGGCTTTGGGATGCTCGCGATTGTTTTGCCTACGACCAAGACATAGCTCCGGGATTAGTACTTCCGAACAAGATGCTGGTACCACTGGCTCAGTCCCGCCCAACGACCGTTGACGAATTGCTGGCGTTTGACGGTGCAACCCATGCGCTCACCACCTATCCATACTTCTGGCTCGAGACAATCCATGATGCGCTGTTATCCCCATTTGAAACCGCACTGAGGGAACAACTTCGCTTACCTACTAGGAAAAGCATTTGGGAGTGGACAAGGCACAACAAAGTGGCGCTACGTACGCGACAAAACATAAACAATCGGGTCGCCGAAATCGCCGAGACTCTTAAGATCCGCAAAGAGCTGATTTTGACGAACAAGGTCCTCGAACGGACCATATGGACCGCCTTCCACGAACGTCTAGATTGGCCAATGGAATACACCCGTCCCCTGCTCAAGCAGATGGGACTGCGCGAATGGCAAATAGACTTCCTAGCACCTATTTTCGTGGCGGAACAGCCGGAACCTCGCCGCTAGGCAGCGAGTGCCTTATTGATCGCGGTCCTCAAGGCCGCGTACCCACTCGCGAATCTTTTTCGTCGCAGCTGACTCGTCCATACCGAATTCTTCAAAGATCTGTTCCCGGGAAGCGTGCTCTGGGAACACCTGAGGAAATGCAATATGCCGCAGCGGTGTGTCGATTTCAGCGTAGGACAACGCTTCTGCAATTGCTGAACCAACGCCTCCATGCACGATCCCGTCTTCATACACCACGACAAGATCGGACTCAACCGCAAGCTCGAGAATATCAGGGGAAACAGGCACAACCCAACGAGGATCTACCAGGGTAACTCGAACATTGTCCGATTCCAATCGTTCAGCGACCCGTAGTGCCGAATCCGCAAAAACTCCCACTGCAACAATCAACACATCAACTGTCTGGTCACTTTCATCATCTTGCGCAGTCGATGATGGCTCTCGAAGAATATCGACGCCACCTGGCAGCCGCTTAATAGCTGCTCGGTTCTCGCCGACGTTCCCCTTAGGGAAGCGGACGACAGTTGGCCCGTCCTTAACAGTCAAAGCTTCCCTAAACAGTTCCCTTAGCTGCTGCGGATCGCGAGGCGCCGCGACACGAATATTTGGGACGATCGACGTCAGCGCCATATCCCACACGCCGTTGTGGCTTGCGCCGTCCGTACCAGTGACGCCCGCTCTATCGAGCACTACAGTCAACGGCTGCTTGATAAGTGCTGCGTCCATCAGGAGCTGATCGAAAGCTCGGTTCAAAAATGTGGAGTAGACCGCGACAACGGGGTGCAGTCCCCCGAGAGCAAGCCCGCTGGCAGAGGCAATCGCATGCTGCTCCGCAATACCGACATCAAAAAATCTATCAGGAAATTCCTCTGCGAACGGTACAAGGCCTGTCGGCCCAGCCATAGCGGCCGTGATTGCGACAATGTCACGTCGAGTCCTAGCGGCGTCGAGAAGTTCCTCGGTGAAAATTGATGTCCACCCTGGCTTGGACTTCTTCAGAGTTTCTCCTGTAACAGGGTCAATCGCACCAGTGGAGTGCATTTGGTCGGCGATGTTGTTAACTGCGGGGGCGAAGCCGTGGCCTTTCTCAGTCACAACATGCACAATCAAGGGCCCCTCGTAGGTCTTCGCGTACTCGAAAGCGCTTAGCAACGCCGTGAGGTCGTGACCTTCTACTGGCCCAACGTACTTCATCCCCAGCTCCGGGAACATCTCTGTTGGGATAACCTGGGCCTTCACTCCTTCTTTCAGCGCATGAAGCGCTTCAAACGTCCGTTCTCCGACCCAACCCATCGACTTGAGGGTCTTCTTACCGGATTCCATTACGTCGTCGTAGCCGGGTTTCATGCGCAAAGCTGCGAGCTGATCACGAAGGCGAGTCAGGTTGTTCGCAAAACCACCAATAGTTGGCGAATACGAGCGACCATTGTCATTTACGACTATGACTACGTTGCGTTCTGCGGCTGCAATGTTGTTCAGCGCTTCCCAGCACATCCCACCTGTCAGTGCACCGTCACCGACGACGGCGACAACATTTTCGTCGCCCTTGCCCTGAATGTACTTGGCTTTCGCTAAGCCATCTGCAATTGAAAGCGAAGCACTCGCGTGCGATGACTCAGTCCAATCATGTTCCGACTCCGAGCGCGAGGTATAGCCAGAAAGACCGTCTTTCTGACGCAAGGAATCAAACTGACCAGCACGCCCGGTCAGAATTTTATGCACGTACGACTGGTGAGAGGTATCAAAAACGACCGGTTCCGTTGGCGAGTCGAATACGTAATGCAGTGCAATTGTCAACTCGACAACGCCGAGGTTCGGCCCCAGGTGACCTCCCGTTGCTGACACCTTCTCAATTAAAAACTGGCGTACTTCATCAGCGAGATCTGATAATTCCCCAGGCGCCAACGACTTCAAATCCGCTGGCGAATTGAGTTTACCTATCAGTCCCACGGTCCTCTACTTCTCCTTTAGAACAAGCAATAGTTGACGCTAGTTTACACCTTGCGGGGCGCACGCCCCATTCCTAATGAGGACGCAGAGGCTCCAGGCATGCAAGCGTTTCAAAGTGATGCGTTCCTGGAAATGCATCGATGACTTTTATCTCAGTTACGTGATATCCGCATGCTCCCCAACTTGCTAAATCTCTAGCAAATGTTGCCGGATCGCACCCAATGTGAATCACTCGCTGCGGACTCGCCGCTGCGATATCATGAATCACTTTGTCTCCAGCACCAGTTCGAGGAGGGTCGAGCACAACCAGGCCCGCGGGGGGCAAGGATCGAATTCCTGTTTCTACCCGGGAGTTGACTTTGTTGACGTCGAGGCTTGCAAGTGCAGGCTGAGAATGCGCCATCGCGGACTTCGAATAGTCGACGGTTGCAACCGGACCACCACCGAGTGCCGCGGACATGGATGGAACAAAGAGCCCTACTCCGCCATAGAGGTCCCAACCGGAATTGTTCTGATAAGGCCTCCCCGCAAGGGACCACTCACGCACCAGATCTGCATATGCCGACGGTGCACTACGGTGCGCCTGCCAAAACGCAGTCGCCGGAAACTCAAACCTATCGTTTCCGACCATTTCTACGATGTTGCCGGAGCCTTCAACCGTACGGTCTATTCGTTCCACGCGCCGTCCGCGTTGGACTTTGCTCGTTTCAACGACATGCCGGTTCCCGAGAGAATCGATGACGACGACTATCTCAGACCCAGGAGTAAATCGTCGTGCCCCATCGCCAACAATCCCGTCAAACAGTTCCGGCATCGCCTGAGTACAACGCTCGGCGACGACGTCATTGGAACGTGCTTTCCTGAAACCGGCACGCCCCTGCGCATCAGTGCCGAGTCGGATACGCGTCCGCCATCCGGTCGTAGGCGCTAAAGCCTGAACCGAAATGGCGGTGAGATCAATGCCATCAAGCACACCAGATGGACGTGCCATTTTTTCAAGCTGTCCAACAAGTACCTCTGTTTTGGCGGCCCGCTGCAGAGATTCACTCATATGCGCAAAGTCGCAGCAGCCCGCACCTGCCGCAGCAGCAGGACATCCTACCTTCACTCGATCTGGTGAAGTTTGTTGTATCTCGAGCAGTTCACCGCGAGCCCACCGCTTTTTCACTTTCAGCAGTTTGACGGTCGCTGTTTCTCCAGGTAGAGCGCCTTGCACGAAGACAACTCGTCCGTCATTGGCAAGGGCAATAGCCTCACCGCCGTGAGCAAAGGCGTGGAATGTGACTTGAATGCTGTCGCCTGGTGTCAGCGATGGTTGGGCACTCATTAATTATTCTTATTCGCTTCGTTGTTTTGTGCGATGATCTGTTTCAGCGCGTCACTCAGGGCGTTCGGGTTTCCAGCCTGTGGGCTCTGCTGCTGCGACTCCTGCGCAGCCCGCTCCTGTACAGCCTGCTGCACCTGCCGAGCCAACTGCGCAGGCAGGACGACTGGCAAAGAGTTACCCGCCAAAATTGGGTCCGGACCGCGGTAAACAAAGCTGCGTGCTACGACTTCCCGCCCGAGCTCAGCAAGCTGTTCTTCCATTCCCGCCGGAGCGGCCAACGTGACACGGTACAGCCATCGAGGCGCCTCAACACCGATGATGCGGATCACACCGTTAGCGCCAGTACCAACGATTTCGGTTCCCCAGGGGCCCTCTTCAAACTCGACAGGCATGTCCTCGTTCTTCATGCCCTCGGCAATTTCTTCTGCCGATTCGGCCCACAGGCCGCCGTTACGCGGTGCAGCGAAAGCAACCGGAGTGATGCGACCGTACCTGGTAACGATGTGCACCATCTTCGGGCCGTTCTCGCCCATTTCAACCTGCACCTGCGAATCCTTTGGCAGCGGAATCTGCATTGATCCGAGGTTGAGGTTCACCTGGGAGAAGTCAGAAAAATCGAACTCCTCAATGTCGACGTTGTCGCCGTCGAACGGACCGGTAGATCCACTGATTGGATCATAATCGGCAAGAGTACCAGTGGCTGATGGAGTCTGGGATGGATCAGTATCCGCTGCAATCCCCGTGTCCTGAGACTTTGGTGCTGTGACCTCTAGATCGTCGTTGGTCTCTGCCTCCGTCTGAGCGGGGGCAGCGTCTTCCTTCTGCTGGTCTTTCTTCTTTTTACCAAATGGCCACCATGCCATGGGTGATCACCTTTCGAGTGAAGTTGTGTATTTCAAAAAAGTTTCTTCGGGTGAGAATTACTCTAGTACGGGCCCAATGTGGCCTCAGGCGAGCCCCGTTGATCCGTATCCTTGGGCACCACGCTGGGTATCGTCAAGCTCGGAAACTTCGACGAAGTCAACCAACTCGACTTTTTGCACCACTAGTTGAGCAATCCGCATTCCTCGTTCAACTGTAAACGAACATTCACGGTCGGTATTAAGAAGGCAAATCTTCAACTCCCCTCGATACTGGGCATCAATGGTGCCTGGCGTGTTCACAATAGAAATCCCGTGTTTGGCAGCGAGTCCCGAACGAGGATGAATGAGCCCGACAGTTCCCATGGGCAACGCGACAGCAATTCCGGTGCCGATGAGCGCCCGTTCGCCGGGAGCCAATGTCCGTGTTTCCGAGGAGTAAAGGTCCGCCCCGGCGTCACCTTCATGCGCTCGTTTAGGAAGCGGCATGTCTGGATCAAGACGTTTTACTGAAATTGGTTCAAGAGAGGTCACTTCATACACCTTACGGGATTCCATTGCGTGTGCATTCTTAAGATAATTTCGCCTAGTGTTATTGGGTAACGTATTCGGGAGTACATCGAATTGACGAGTTGATGAGGGTATGAATAGCAACCAAAACGCACCGGCATCCAGTGGTTCCAAAGTCTTATATACGGAGCGTCAATGGGTGCCTTGGTACTGGTGGATCATCGGTGCAGCATTAACGCTGCTCATCGGGGCACAACTTACGCTCAACCGCAATATTTGGTGGTTTATTATCCCCGTGCTCGTTATCGGAAGTTTAGTTTTTTGGTTCTTGACATGGCTTTCGAAAACTACAATTGCGGTCGAGCAAGACAGCGACGGCACTCGTTGGCTCGTCGTTGACGACGCCAACTTACCCAACACCGTTGTCAGCAGATCTATGGTTGTCCCTGCATCAGCGAAGCGAAATGCTCTCGGACGACAGTTAGACCCAGCTGCTTTCTTGGTATCGCATGGTTGGGTGAAAGAACATATTCTGCTTGTCTTGGACGATCCTCAGGACCCAACCCCCTACTGGCTAATTGCTGCGAAAGAACCGGAGAAAATCCTCGGAATGTTTTTGCCTGAGCAGCGGACCGCCTAGGGATCGCGCGACTGCGTTGCTCGCTACTACTCGCAGTCGAGGCAAATCTTCTGGCCGTCTTCGGTTTCGTAAGCCAGCCGATTCTTTTTCTGAACCAAATAGCAAGACGCACAAGTGAATTCGTTATCTTGGCGAGGCTTTACCTCAACGTTCAGTTCCTCACCAGACAGATCTTGAAGTGGCGGTTCAAACGGTTCAACGATTTCACCGTCATCATCCATGCTGCTGCCCGCAACCTCCGCAGCCTTCAAGCCCTCGAGGGAGTCAGTCTCAAGCTCGTCTTCTGCGCGCTTACGCGGTGCATCGTAATCGGTCGCCATGGTGGTGGTGCCTCCAGGAGTAGTCAAGTTCAGCAATGCCTAGGCCCGTTGAGGAGATACGCTTCCTATAGATGAGCCTCAGCCTTTTTATTGGTTTGGAGCCGAATAATAAAGCACACAAAGCTATATGTCATATTACAAGGTCAGCAGGCCAATACCCACGGGTTCCCTACACATCAAAGGCTTTATAGCTAATTAAAGTACAGCGACGTCAACCCGCTCGTTCTAGGTACCGCGCTCCTAAATATTTTCCTACATGCGCAATGAGCACACCTTTTGTATGCTCAATGTTATGACTACAACAAGTGGAATTGATGGTGCCCAAGAGCACTATGGTATGGGCGTCGATGTCGGCGGTTCTGGAATCAAGGGCGCCATCGTCAACCTCAAAACCGGAGAATTCGTCGGCGACAGGATCAAGATCGCAACTCCTCAGCCAGCTACACCTGAAGCTGTTGCATCAACAGTCGCAGAGATCGTCCGTCTCCACGAATGGGACGGCCCTGTGGGAGTAACGCTGCCGTCGGTGATTCAGCATCAGATCGCAAAGAGCGCAGCTAACATCGACCCGTCGTGGATCGACACCGATGTGCATGAGCTCTTTGAGCAGCATCTCCCTGAGCGCTCTGTCACTGTATTAAACGACGCCGACGCCGCGGGGCTTGCTGAAGTTGCCTTTGGCAATGAACGAGCCCGAAACGGTTCTGTCATATTCCTCACGTTTGGCACTGGTATTGGTTCAGCGTTCCTGGTTAATGGGCACCTCTTCCCTAACACAGAAATTGGCCATTTAATCGTCAATAGGAAGGAAGCAGAGCACGTCGCCTCCTCAGCTGTAAAGCAGAGGGAAGACCTGAGCTTCAAGAAGTGGGCGAAGCGAGTTGATAAGGTGCTGCACGAATACGCGCGACTGTTTAATCCAGAGTGTTTCGTCGTCGGTGGTGGCATCTCGCGGAAATCTGACAAATGGGTCCCTCTATTGACTGTCGACACTCCTGTCGTCGTGGCCACTCTTCGCAACCGAGCAGGCATTGTCGGAGCAGCGATGGCGGCCAATGAGCACCTCGCACCGTAACTAGCGAGACTCGGCGTCTAACACAAAGCAGCTTGACAATGCTGTTAAGATAGGCGTTCTGAAAAATCAGCACAGTTTGCGTACGCTAGGAAGGCAGACCGGCGTTTGCTGGTCTGCTTTCACCAGAGTGACTTTCTTTCCATCCATTGTTGGAGGAAGTCTCGGTGTCCGCAAAAGCATCAATCAGTTCACAAAGGCGAAAGGGCGTACGTGGTAGCCAGCGAAGCTTCAGGCAAAAACTCCGTCAACGATGCGGCAGAGAGCACTTCCGGCGGCGTAACCGACGGCACAACGACCGCCAAGAAAGCCACCAAAAAAGCAGCCAAGAAAACCGCCAAAAAGGCTGCCAAAAAGACCGCCAAGAAGACTGCGAAGAAAACAGCACGCAAAACCGCGAAAAAGGCGTCAAAGGTAGCTAAGAAAGCGAAGAAGACAGTAAAGAAAACCGCCGCAAAGAAGGCTGCTTCACCCGCAACTGATGAGGTCACCAGCGACGACTCCGCGCTGGAAGAAACGGACGAATCGCTCGACGATTCTGACCAGGAGCAGGACTTCGACCCGCTGACGGCTGAAGAAGATGACGAAGAATTTGACGAGCATCTTGGTGATGACGACGAGGAAAAAGAAGACGAGGAAGACGACGGATCTTCTGTCTGGGATATCGAGGAATCTGCTGCACTTCGCCAAGCCCGCAAGGACGCTCAGCTCACCGCATCTGCGGACTCTGTCCGTGCGTATTTGAAGCAAATAGGTAAGGTTGCTCTGCTCGATGCTGAGCAGGAGGTTTCTCTCGCGAAGCGCATTGAAGCTGGTCTCTACGCGCAACACCGACTCGACGAGATGGCCCGTGCAGCTGAGGAGGGAGACAAGGAAGCACGCCTTACCCCTGCGGTTAAGCGCGACTTCCGCGCCGTCGCCCGAGACGGTCGCAAGGCGAAGAACCATCTGCTCGAAGCTAACCTTCGACTCGTGGTTTCGCTGGCAAAGCGCTACACCGGTCGCGGTATGGCCTTCTTGGACCTCATCCAGGAGGGCAACCTCGGTCTCATCCGTGCAGTTGAAAAGTTCGACTATTCCAAGGGCTACAAGTTTTCCACCTATGCAACGTGGTGGATCCGCCAGGCAATTACACGTGCCATGGCAGACCAGGCTCGAACCATTCGCATCCCGGTGCACATGGTCGAGGTCATCAACAAGCTTGGCCGTATCCAGCGTGAGCTTCTACAAGATCTTGGACGCGAACCTACACCGCTTGAACTCGCAAAAGAGATGGACATCACCGAAGAGAAGGTGTTGGAGATCCAGCAGTACGCCCGTGAGCCGATCTCATTGGATCAGACGATCGGCGATGAAGGCGACAGCCAACTCGGTGATTTCATCGAAGACTCCGAAGCCGTTGTGGCAGTCGACGCTGTTTCCTTTACGCTTCTTCAGGACCAACTTCAGGATGTCCTCCACACACTTTCCGAGCGTGAGGCCGGCGTCGTGCGGCTCCGCTTCGGCTTGACCGATGGCATGCCTCGCACGCTAGATGAAATCGGCCAGGTGTACGGTGTGACACGCGAACGCATCCGGCAGATCGAGTCCAAGACGATGTCGAAGCTTCGCCACCCGTCGCGTTCACAGGTGCTGCGCGATTACCTCGATTAAATGCGTTTCTACGTAGTAAGCAATAACCGGTAGGAGGTCCACTCTCCTACCGGTTTCGTGTATTACCAATCTCGTAAGTACGCAATACGCGCCCGCAGCTGTTCCGCATTGCACAGCGCGGTCGGCGGACCACCACACGCTTTACGCGCTTCCGTATGGATCGCACCATGCGGGCGACCCGTCTTTCCAGCGACGATTGAAACGCGAGCGTTGAGTTCCTTTCTCAACTGGGGAATCTCATCAGCCGCCACTGATGCCTCCTCGCTGCTACCCGGCGCGGAGGTTTGCTTGGACGGCTGAGTGGGAGCCAAGTGCTCTCCTAGTACTTCAGCACGCTCGCGTGCTTGGCGCTCGGCAGCCTTTCGCGCTTTTTCTTCTGCTTCTCGGGCATCTAGTTGGTCGCTTTGGCGTTTGCGGAGCAGAGTCTTGACCTGTTCTTCGTCAAGCAGCCCTGGAAGGCCTAGGAAGTCTTGTTCCTCTGCGGATCCTGCGACGGTGGGTGTGCCGTAGGTGGAGCCGTCGAAAATTAAAGAGTCTAGCTCGGCTGATGCGCCGATGGCTTCGTACGAAGGGTTGTCGTCTGGTTCGTTTTGAACTTGGTTTGCTTGGGCTAGTAGTTCGTCGGACCACCCTGATTCTCGGTGTGGTTTGCCCAAAACGTGGTCGCGTGACACCTCCATTTCTTCCGCGAGGCGGAGCAGAACCGGGACCGACGGGAGAAAAACGGAGGCGGATTCGCCTGGCATGCGTGAGCGTACGAATCGTCCGATTGCCTGCGCGAAAAACAGTGGTGTCGATGCTGATGTTGCATATACTCCGACAGCGAGGCGAGGAACGTCGACTCCCTCAGAGACCATTCTGACTGCGACCATCCATTCGTCGGTGGACGCGGAGAATTCGTCGATGCGGTCGGATGCCCCGGCTTCGTCTGAGAGCACGACCGTAACGGGCGTGCTCGAAATGCTGGAGAGGATCTTGGCGTAGGCGCGTGCTGTCGTCTTGTTCGTAGCGATGACGAGGCCTCCGGCATCCGGCATATTCGTACGAAGTTTTTTCAGCCTTGTATGTGCCGCCTGGAGGACTGCCTTGATCCAGTCCCCTTTCGGATCTAGGGCAGTTTTCCAGGCACGCGCGGTCTGCTCGGCATTCAGTGGCTCACCAAGCCTTGCGGAATACTCTTCCCCGGCGGAGTCTTTCCACTGTGCCTCGCCGGAATATGCCAGGAATACAACTGGGCGGACGACGCCATCGGCCAAGGCGTGGGAGTACCCATAGGTGTAGTCCGCTTGTGAAACGAGGTGCCCATCGCCGTCTTCGACGTATCGGACGAACGGAATCTGGGAATCATCAGAGCGAAACGGCGTACCTGTCAACGCTAAGCGGTGTTCGACATCGTTGTAAGCCTCGTAGACTCCATCCCCCCAACTTTTGGCGTCACCAGCATGGTGAATCTCATCAAGAATCACCAAACTGCGCTTCGCAGTGGCCACCGCATGATGCTTGAACGGGTGCATACCGATTTGCGCATACGTCACGACAATGCCGTCATAGGCAGGGTTTACCGCAGATGAGTTTGTGAAGTTTGGGTCTAGCGAAAGGCCGAACCTCGCTGCTGATTGGGACCACTGGTGTTTTAGGTGTTCTGTTGGTACGACGACGATGATGCGCTGCACTGCCTTCGATGCGTGCAGTTTGCTGGCTAGTGTCAGTGCAAACGTCGTCTTACCCGCACCAGGAGTTGCTACAGCGAGAAAGTCTCGAGGTTTGGTGCGCATAAACGAATCGAGGGCCTCTTGCTGCCATGCGCGCAGCTGAGGCCCGGCCGACGTACCTGGAGCCGTCACTTCCGACGCAACCCCTTATAGATGCGTTCGCAGTCAGGACATACTGGCGACCCAGGCTTCGCCTGCTTCTTCACCGGAAATGTCTTGCCACAGAGTGCGACTACGACTTTTCCAGAAATCGCAGAATCGAAAATCTGATCCTTCTTCACATAGTGGAAAAACTTGGGGGTTCCATCATCATTTGTTGACGATGTGTCTTCCCGAAGGTCTGTGCGCTCAAGAGTCTTCGTCGTCGTATTCACGACTCCCATCATGCCCCACTTTGGCAAAGTTTTTAAGCCGAGGCGCTAACCTGTGTATTTATGAACGAGAGAGAGGACGAGGCACAAGAGCACGTCTCGATTGATGCGGAAGTCGAAGTCCACGACGATAAGCATTTCCTTTTTCGTCATTTCCGCTCAAAACGACACCGTGCACTCATTACGGATGCGAAGCAGACGCCGGAGCAAAACCTGCAGAGCCGAGAGGCTCAATACCTTTGGTTGCAGGCGCTTCGAATCCCATTCATTTTGCTTTCGATCGCATCTGCGTGGTGGCTCGGAAACTGGTGGATTGCGACGTTGCTCTTTATTGTTTCCGTACCGCTCCCCTGGGTCGCAGTGATGTTGGGCAACGCGAAAGGAGAGTCGCGTGATCCGCGTGAAAAGAATGTCTACAAGCCTGCGCTGAGTCGTGCCTATGCCGCGTTGGAGGAGCAGTCGAGGCAACAACTATCCTCGAACCAGGCTTCAACAGATACGACGCCGACCGTTATCGATCACGAATCCCACTCGGAGTAGCAGCATGACAGATTTATCATCTACAGCATTTGGATTACACCCTGGACTTGCGCGGGAGCTCGGTGAACGATTGCGCGCGCTCCCCTACACCACATCTTCGATTGGAAGTTATCTTGGGCCAAATGCATACCAGGCTCTCTACCGGGGCGAGGTGGGAGCCGTCCTGCGTCGCTGCCATTCAGAAGACGTTATCGGATCGGCCATATCCACTTTGTTGTTGCGGCGCCCGACTTCCCAAAACGAGCTCGAGGCGTTATTTGGCTCGTCCCTTGCTGAGAAACTCATCAGCGCAGGTGTCTTTCACCAGACCAAAGAGCAACGCTACGAGGTTGCTTACGACATCCGGCCTCATTTGTTGTCTCAACAGCATCACCTCATAGTTGCAGATCTCGACGCCTCTACGTCTGCAATCGTTCCCGGCAAAGATCACGTACTTGGAGTCGGAGCGGCGTCGAAATCCCTGTTGCACGCGATCCCGCAGTCACCGACTGGAACGGTTTTGGACCTTGGAACCGGTTCAGGGGTGCTGTCGGTAGCACAATCTGGCCTTGCCGATCAGATCGTCGGTACTGACATTCATCATCGAGCGATCGAGTTGGCTCAGGCCACGCTCGAGATGAATGGCATCACTAGCGTTCAGCTCCGCGAAGGATCTTGGTTTGAGCCTGTCGCGGGCGAGCAGTTTGACAGGATCGTTGCCAACCCGCCGTTTGTAGTCGGCATTCCGGAGGTGGGGCATGTTTACCGCGACTCCGGCATGCCACTGGATGAAGCAAGTCGCCTCGTGGCAGAGCACGCACCTGAATATCTCGCAGAAGGTGGGATGCTGTGCATGCTGGGCTCATGGGCCCATATTGATGGTGAGGCGTGGCAGTCGCGAGTTGCGAGTTGGGTCCCTTCGCAAGGAGTCAGCGCATGGGTGCTTCAACGAGAAGTGGTTGACCCCGAGACCTACGTCGCCACGTGGCTGAAAGATGAATCAGTCGACCTCAGGACTGAAAGCGGCATAGCCCGCACACAACAGTGGCTCGATTACTTCCAAGCCGCGGGTGTTCACGCTATTGGTTTCGGTTGGATTTTCATGCAACACATCGGCGACCAGCCCTCCGAGATTACTGCGGAAGAATTAACACACCCGTTCACGGACCCGCTTGGGCCTGAGGTCGAAGAATACTATCTACGGCAGGCGTGGCTACGGCAAAAATCCGTCCAGGAACTCTTAGATAGTTCGTTCCTGGTCCGGCCCACAGTCGCGATCGAAGACATCGCTGTGCCAAATACTGAAGAGGGGCTGGGTTTCACGCGCGAAGAGCTGCGCATTACTCGAATGGATGGCCCACGATTCTCTCATTCATTGGATGAGGCGTTGAAAACCGTCCTTGCAGGATTGCATCCCGCCGGCTTGCCACTGCGTGACGTGGTGGGCATCCTAGCAGCATCTCGAGGTGTCGACGACCAGCAGGCCCTTGAAGAATTGGAAAACCAAACGGTTGCAGCTGTTGTGGATCTTATCCGCCACGGCATCGTGCTGCCGTCGGAAATTGCAGAGGTGGAGTAGGAATGAAGGCTGTATTGACAAGAGTTACGAGCGCGAGCGTCACCGTCGACGGTGAAGTCGTCGGAGCAATCGACTGCGAGGCGACTGGTGGAATTCTGGCCCTTGTCGGAGCAGGACGTAAGGATAGCGACGACGCTTGGGAAACGGTTGCTCGCAAAATCGCGGAACTGCGAATCCTGGAGGGCGAAAAGTCTGTAGTGGACGCACAAGCCCCTGTTTTGCTTGTGAGTCAGTTCACGTTGATGGGTCGCACGGCAAAAGGACGGAGGCCATCATGGAGTGACGCAGCCCCCGCAGATGAAGCAGCACCCATCATTGAAAAAATCGCAGCCTACCTCCGGGACCGGGGCATCACGGTCGCTGAAGGAAAGTTTGGTGCCCATATGAAGGTGCAGAGCATCAACGACGGCCCATTCACGGTGATTGTCGAGGCCTAGCACTCTTTTGATCATTGGGAACAAAAATGTGTCCAAGATCGTTGAGGGTGTAGAAGATTACCTGTTCCACTCGTCCAAGGAGGCAGTGCTCAATGACGTCGAAGAGTCAGACCTTAACAGCGGACAACGAAGAAAAAGTTGACCGCGGTAGTCGTCGCAATCAAACGAACGACAATCCATCGGCTGACCTTGTTCGCGTGTATCTCAATGGCATTGGCAAGACTGCCCTGCTCGATGCAGAAGAAGAGGTCGAACTAGCCCAGCAGATCGAAGTTGGACTCTATGCCCAGCAGCTTCTTGATGATCCAGACTGCAAGCTCACCCGAGCCCAGAAACGTGACTATAAAATTCTGGCGAAGCAAGGACGGAAAGCTCGCGCCCACCTCCTCGAGGCAAATCTTCGTCTGGTTGTGTCGTTGGCAAAGCGCTACACAGGACGCGGGATGCCACTGCTCGATCTGATCCAAGAGGGCAACCTCGGACTGATCCGCGCGATGGAGAAATTTGACTATGCCAAGGGCTTTAAATTCTCAACGTACGCGACGTGGTGGATTCGCCAGGCCATTACTCGCGGCATGGCAGACCAGTCTCGTACTATCCGTCTCCCTGTGCATCTTGTAGAACAAGTCAATAAACTCTCCCGAATTCGCCGCGAGATGTACCAGTCGTTTGGCCGCGAACCAACGAATGAGGAGTTGGCAGAGGAGTCTGGCATCGAAGAGGACAAGATTGAGCTCCTCCTGCGTCAATCCCGAGACCCCGTGAGTCTTGACATGCCGGTCGGAGCGGATGAAGAGGCCCCCCTGGGGGACTTCATTGAAGATGCAGAAGCTACAGACGCCGAAGACGCGGTGGTATCCGTGCTCCGTCACGATGACATCCAAGATGTCATCAACGGTTTGGAGCAGCGCGAGCAGGACGTCATCCGTATGCGCTATGGGCTGACCGACGGTGTTCCCCGCACATTGGACCAGATTGGGCGTAAATTCGGCTTGTCTCGTGAGCGCGTTCGCCAAATCGAACGAGAGGTCATGGCGAAGCTTCGCGTAGGTGACCGGGCAGAGCGCCTTAGGGATTACGCAATGTAACAACCGCGACGAAGCGTTCCGCAACTAATAGTTTTTTGGGTTACCATAGCAATCGTTAATAGGCGTCGATTCTTGGACTGCGTTGAATGTTGATGCAGCCTCAACGCTTCAGAGCGACTTTTAGGCAAGGGAGTTCCACGTGCGTGATCTCGTAGACACAACAGAAATGTATTTACGTACAGTTTACGAACTTGAGGAGGAAGGCATTGTGCCGCTCCGCGCACGAATCGCAGAGCGGCTCGAGCAGTCTGGCCCGACAGTTTCCCAGACCGTCGCCCGCATGGAGCGCGACGGCCTGATTGTTGTTGAAACAGATCGCTCGCTCTCCCTTACCGACGAGGGACGCGCCCGTGCGACTGCGGTGATGCGTAAGCACCGCCTCGCAGAGTGCCTTCTCACCAGCATCCTCAAGTTGGATATTGAACAAGTGCACGACGAAGCATGTCGCTGGGAACACGTGATGAGTGAAGCCGTGGAAAAGCGCGTATACGAGGTACTCAACCACCCTCAGGTATCTCCGTTTGGCAACCCCATCCCTGCGTTGGATGAAATTGGCGGTTCAAATGTTGCTAAGCCTGAGCTTGGCACTCGCGCAACGGACTTAGATCTCTCCGAGGGCCGCGAAGCTGTAGTGGTCCAAATCAGTGAGATTCTGCAGCTCGAAGCAGAGCGCTTGCCGGAGCTGGCAGGCCTAGGCGATATCGTCGGCCAAAAAGTCATAGTGAGCCTTCCGGATGATGGGGGGCTACAGCTATCACTTCCTGGCCAAAAAGATTTCGTCATTCCTGATGACCTCGCGCATGCCGTGCGCATTGAGCTTCAGTAGAGCCGATCTGCTGTTAGGAACCTGCAAGCATCTCTAGCTCCATCCAGACTGCTTCCCCGCCTTCTTCAACTGCGTGCAGGAGACCCTCATATTGACCGATCGCGAGTAACTGCAGGAGCACGTCGCTTAATGAGTGGTCCGGCATTTCTTGCAGCGCGCACTGTAGTGCGACCCCTGCCCAAGACCCGATCTCGCACCGCACAGCGATCACAGCCCACAACGCTAACGCGTTTGCCCGCACTGTCCCCACAGCATGGCGCGACAAGAATAGTAGTGGAGCAGCAAGTCGCTTTGGGTTCTGCATAATCGTGGGGATAAGTGTATCCCGCAGTAGAGCATGGGTGAGCAGAGCCGTCAAGCCTTCGAGCGCGATTCTCATTTCATTCGAGATTTCGCCGATTGGATTAGCATCGCGCTGGCCGATGAGGCAAGTCTCGGGCAAGCAAAGCAGAACCTCGATAATGCTTTCAATTTCTTCTTTCGCCAGTTTTGCCGGGTGTTCCTCCTCCCCAGCGTGGCTACCGCCCCACAAGTCTTTCAGTAGCTGCAACCCGTCTTTGCGTGTCTGTGCCTGGATTTGTTGCGCCAGTTGGACGGACTCCGAATCGACCGGCTCAAAATAGCTAAACGTGTCTTGTCTATCGAGTTCTGGGAGTATCCCCTGCTCAACGTATGGGCGCATCGATGGAGAGGAAATCACTGACGATACACAGCCACCAATGAGGGAGGACGCGCGATCGCATTCTTCGGCCGCATTCAATGGCGGTCCAAAAAGCAATGTATATGGGGTACCCTGCGCAATTTCGGAAACATGCCAGCACAGGTCGACTTTGAAACCGGTTTCTTCTTCGAGGAACTGCAAGCGATCAACTGCGTCTTTGACGAGCTCTGAGTTCGGAATACGGCTCACAATGACTGCAAGGTACGCGATGACGTCATCCCCCAGTAGGTATTGCGTCACGTCGGTCTTGAGGCTTTCTATGAATGCTTCAAGGCGCGTGAGGTCAACGCGAACTACAGGTCCAAGTTGAAGCCCACGTGTTCCTTCGCTGTCCGGAATGATGCCGAGCACCACGACCGATTCTTGAGGATAAAACCCTAGAACCCCGGGCAGGGCTGCGATGATATCTGATGGTCCAAAAAGTGATGAATTAGCTGCATTTATTTTCATACAGTTTAGACGTAGCCAACACAGCATCGGTTCCCGCTTTGCTAGAATTCCTTATTTTCAGCAGGAATATTTCTTCACCCCAGACGTTGTGGGTAAGTACAAAGTTAGATCCTTTCAAATTATCCTAGGAGCGGTCATGCCAACGAATAATCGCATGTATGAACTTGAGTACCCGTCTCCCTCGAGTCTTGGCGAATCTCCTGAGGGGCCAACGCTCGTCGTTGCGTTACAGGGTTACGCAGATGCGGGCCATGCGGTTGAAGGGGTATCGAATCATCTCAACGCGGCGTTGGAAACCCGCACTTTAGCCACCTTCAATAACGATGAACTCATTGACTACCGCTCTCGCAGGCCTGCTGTAACCCTGGCGAATCACACGGTGGCCGACGTCGAAGAGATCGGCATTGAGCTGCGTGTTGTCCGCGACACAAAGGATATGCCGTTTCTGCTGCTGAGCGGGCCAGAGCCTGATCTGCGTTGGGAGGCATTTAGCAAGTCTGTGGCTGACCTTGCAGTGCAGTTTGGAGTTCAGCAAACGCTGTGCCTCTACGCTGCCCCTGTTGCCGCTCCCCATACCCGCCCAGTAGTGGTTTCCACACACGGAAATGATGAGAGCTTGGTGAAAGACAAGTATCTCTTCGACGGAATTATTACTGTGCCCGGGGCTGCCTCCATCATGATCGAGCGAGAGCTAGATAAGCGAGGCGAAAAGGTCGCTGGTTTTACTGCGCATGTACCTCATTACATTGCAAACTCTCCTTACCCGATGGCGGCGTTCCAGCTCATGCAGGCGCTCGAGGATACAGCAAATCTTCAGTTGCCACTCCGCGCGCTCGAGCAAGAGATAACAAGTGTTCAGCGTCAATTAGCAGAGCAAACGGCTGCGTCAAAGGAGATCGCGCAAGTCGTCTCGGCTCTCGAACAGCATTACGACCGTGAAGTTGAGGAGTACCGCAGGAACAATCCCAACGCAAAGATGCCCGGTGAGGCACAGGTTCCTTCCGGCGATGAGATCAGCGAAGCCTTCGAGAACTATCTCACGGCGATCGAGGACCAGCAGAGTCGTCCGCTTGTCGACGGACAACGGGGACTGCCTTTTGGCGATGATCTCAGTCAGGCTTTGCAGGATTTTTACTATATTGACCCAGCTCAGCCAACCGATGAGGAAGACGAGTAGCGGCTTTTCGCGACGAACTCGGCTACGGTAGTTGGCGTGACTCTTTCGACGTATTTGGCAGACCTTGACGACGTTCCAGCAGACCTTTTTGAAGAGGCCGTCTGGGACTCTTTCACTGCGTGGACACAGAGTCGTGGAATCTCGCTTTATGAAGCTCAGGAAGAAGCTTCGCTTGCGTTGCTTGCTGGGGATAATGTGATCCTGGCGACGCCAACCGGTTCGGGAAAGTCGATGGTGGCAAACGCTGCGCACTTCATTGCCATGGCTCGAGGGCAGCGCTCGTTTTATACTGCCCCAATTAAGGCGCTTGTGAGCGAAAAGTTCTTTGCACTGTGTGAGATCTTCGGAGCAGAAAACGTAGGGATGATGACCGGTGATGCCACAGTAAACAGCGGCGCCCCTATTATCGCAGCCACCGCTGAAATCGTCGCGAATATTGCGCTGCGAGAAGGTGAGCACGCGAAGATTCAGCAGGTCATCATGGATGAGTTTCACTACTATTCGGAGCCGGACCGCGGATGGGCATGGCAGGTGCCGCTACTGGAACTCCCCCAGGCCCAGTTCCTTTTGATGTCTGCCACGCTTGGAGAAACTGCCTGGATAGAAAAGGATCTCACCGAGCGCACTGGCCGCCCAACCACGTATGTTGGTGGGTCGGAGCGTCCCGTGCCACTCGATTTCAGTTACGTGTTCTCCCCCGTCCATGAGACGATCGAAGAACTACTGGCGGATAACAAAGCGCCGATCTACGTTGTGCACTTCTCACAACGCGAGGCAGCAGAGCGCGCGCAGGCACTGACCAGTATGAAAATCATCACCGCAGAGGAGAAGCAACGTATCGCCGAGGAGATCGGGAATTTTAGGTTCACGACTACCTTCGGTAAAACGTTGTCGAGGTTACTTCGAAAAGGCATTGGCATTCACCATGCCGGAATGCTGCCGAAGTATCGACGGCTCGTCGAAAAACTATCTCAAACAGGGCTTTTAAAGGTGATCTGCGGAACGGACACCCTCGGCGTCGGTATCAATGTGCCAATTCGTACTGTGCTGATTACCGGCCTGGCAAAGTATGACGGGACGAAACAACGCATCCTTAAATCGAGGGAGTTTCACCAAATCGCCGGCCGCGCGGGGCGAGCTGGGTACGACACCGAGGGCACGGTCGTCGTCGAAGCGCCAGAACACGAGATTGAGAATGCAAAGCTTCGGCGTCGCGTCGGCGACGATCCGAAGCGGCTTAAGAAGCTCAACAAGAAGTCAGCTCGTGATGGCGAAGTTACCTGGTCCGAAAAAACTTTCCAGCGCCTCACTACGGCGGAACCGGAGGAACTCACTAGCCAGTTCCAAGTTTCGAATTCCATGTTGCTCAATGTTATTGCTCGCCCGGGTGACGGCTACGGGCACATGAAGCACTTGATTCGGAGCAACCATGACACACGCGCTAAGCAGAACCGTGACATTCTTACGGCAGTCGATCTGTTTCGCGGGCTCATCCAGGCTGACATTGTAGAACGCACTCCTGATTCTCCAGCGTATCGCCCCTATACTCTCACGCGAGAGCTGGACAGGGACTTTGCGCTCAACCAACCGCTTTCCCCGTTCGCGCTGGCATTTCTCACGGTGCTTGACCCCGAGTCTTCAACGTATTCGTTGGATGTAATCTCAGCGTTTGAGGCAATCTTGGATGACCCCCGTCAGGTGCTGCAAGCTCAGCAGTCAGCAGCTCGCGGCGAGGAGATCGCAGCTCTCAAGGCAGAGGGCGTCGACTACACGGAGCGCATGGCACTCATCGAAGATGTGACGTACCCTCAGCCGCTCGCGGAGGAACTGGAAGATGCATTTGAGACCTACTGCTCCAGTAACCCGTGGGCGAAGGAGTGGCAGCTTTCGCCAAAGTCGGTGGTACGCGACATGATCGAGCATGCGATGACGTTTTCGGATCTCATCGCAACCTACGGGCTATCCCGCTCTGAGGGTGTGGTGCTCCGCTACCTCACCGATGCGTGGCGCACCCTCTCCCACTCTGTGCCCGAGGCATATATGACTGAGGAGCTCGAAGATATCATCGTATGGCTAGGCGAGCTGATCCGTCAGGTGGACTCGTCGCTCATTGACGAATGGGCGACACTAGCTGATGACGACGCCCCAATCTCCCAGGATGTTCTCGACCGCGAGCTTGCGTTCGGTGTTGAGGATCCTACGGCGCTCACAGCGAACCGCAGGGCGTTCAAAATCATGGTTCGCAACTATTTCTTTAGGCTTGTCGAACTGTTTGCGTTCGAAAAGGAAGAAGCCCTGGAGTCGATGCTTGAATATCTCGACCCCGATGTTCGGCCCGACTGGCCCTCGCTTCTTGACGACTACTTCGACGAGTACGACGATGTCATGATCGACGCAGATGCTCGCGGGCCAGAGTATTTCCGAGTTAAGGATGAAAGCTCGCGGCTCTGGGAAGTCGTACAGATCGTGAAAGATCCAGATGGGGACCGCAGCTTCCAATTCCACGGCGTCGTCGATCTCGATGCCTCTGATGAGGCAGGAGAAGTTCGGCTGAGGGACTTGGACGTTGTCCAGATGTAGTCCCTCAGCCGACTATCGCGCAGAAGACGTAACAGTTAGCGTGCGTCTTCTACCACTACGGTCTGTGCAATGGCCTGGATAACAGCAGCAATCTTTACTGCCTCCCAGACCTGCTCCTTGGTCAGGCCCTCTTCGCGCACGACGTTGGAGTGTGCAACAGCGCAATGCTCGCAGCCATTGATAGCAGATACTGCGAGCGACCACAGCTCAAAGTCTGCCTTCTCGACGCCAGGCTTCGAGATGATGTTCATGCGAAGGCCAAACTTTACCTGTGCAAAGTCATCGCCGAGCCAGCCCTTTGCGCGGTAGGCAACGTTGTTCATTGCCATAACAGTTGCTGCGCCGAAAGCGGCATCGAGAGCCTCTTCGGACAGGTGCTCCTTGGCCTCGTCCGTAATCTCAGAGATCACGGTGGGGTTCTTTGTCGCTGCAGCGGAGGCAACGAGAGTGCCCCACAGCTGCTGCTCGTTCAGCTCTGTAGAGCGTGTCAAGGAGCCAAGGTTCAGCTTCTGGTCTTTTGCATATTCAGGCAAAGCGCTGCGCAGGTTATCGATCGACATATCTCTTTCCTCTCTATTGTTTATTAATAAATCCCCGTCACTGAGTATTGAACTAGTGACGGGGACTCGGAGTTCATTTACTTCAGGGATTCCTGAACGACAGCCAACTTGTCGATATTCTTCGTTGGGTCGTTCTTCTGCCAGTCACAGGCGCAGACCTCTTCGGACTGGAGAGCATCCAAAACGCGAAGGACCTCTTCGACGTTACGGCCAACAGCATCCGGGGTGACAGACACGAACTGGATGACGCCGTCTGGGTCGATGATGAACGTTGCACGATCAGCGACGCCTGCCTCATTTTCAACGCCCAGTGCACGGATCAAGTCGTGGCGGACATCAGCAAACATTGGGAACGGAACGGTCTTCAGATCTGGGTGCGTTGCACGCCAGTTGAAGTGGGAGTACTCATTGTCAGTGGAGCCACCAAGGACCTGCGTATCGCGATCTTCGAACTCTTCGTTCAGCTTGCCGAACGCTGCGATCTCGGTTGGGCAGACGAACGTAAAGTCCTTCGGGTAGAAGAAAACGACCTTCCACTTACCCTCGTACTTTTCCAGGGATACATTCTCGAAGTAGTCCTCTGGGCTTGTTGCGTCGACCTCATGAAGGTCGCCACCCTTCAGCGCTACCAGATCGAACTCAGGGAAACGCTCGCCTACAGTCAGAATTGCCATAGCTTAACCTCCGAATGTGAGATGTCGTATATATACGGTCTTGGAATGCAATCGCTCGCACTCTGACAAACATTGTGCCAGAAACGCCGCGCAATTTCAACAGCAAAACCTATTGCAATGCCGTATGGTTATAAGAATGAACAATAAAGAATATAAACCAACCTTGGCCCAACTTCGTACGTTTGTGACCATCGCCGAGAATAGGCACTTCGGCACTGCTGCGAGCAAGCTCAACATTTCTCAACCGTCATTATCCCAGGCATTGGTCGCGCTAGAGACCGGTTTAGGGATTCAACTTATCGAGCGATCCACCCGAAAGGTCATCGTCACTCCAACTGGGGAGGCGCTCCTCCCCTATGCGAAAGCAACGCTTGAAGCAGCCGATGCTTTTGTTGCACATGCCCGCGGTGCACATGGGGTCCTTTCCGGGCCTCTCAATATCGGCATCATCCCCACCATCGCACCGTATATCCTGCCCACCCTTTTACAACTGATTCAGAGCGAGTTCCCCGATTTAACTCCTCGAATCATCGAAGAGCCCACCAAACACCTACTCGCTAAATTGCGCGACGGAAACGTCGATGTGGCGCTGCTAGCCCTGCCTACGCACGCGCCTGGAGTCAGTGAACTGGAACTCTATGACGAAGACTTCATTGTCGTAACAAATGAGAAACACAAGTTGTCTGGGCTCCAAAACCTTACCCTCGATGTCCTGGAAGAACTCGATTTGCTTCTTCTCGACGACGGCCACTGCCTGCGCGACCAAATAGTTGATCTTTGCAAGAACGTTCAAACCACGCCCTCAAATTCAAGCCAATCAGATACACGGGCTGCGTCACTGACTACCATCATGCAGCTGGTTGTTGCTGGCCTTGGATCAACCCTCGTTCCCAAGTCAGCTATTGCAGCTGAGTGCACACGTCCTGGTTTGGGGCTTTCTACCTTCCAGAAGAGTGTCGACGCGAAGCGTACAATTGGACTGGCCTACCGCTCTTCTTCTTCCCGCATCCATGAGTTTGAGGAACTTGGAGCGTTGTGTAGAAAGGCGTACAAAGAGGTAGCGAAAACCAGTGATGCGATTCTGTCCCGCTAAACTGGGACGCTAGTTATGAAGGACCAGGAACAAACACCTAAGAAAGAACTCTTCCGCCAACTAGACAACGTGGAACTACGCGACGTCCGACGTCTTCGCCGTCGCATTCGACAGGCCAAGAACGGCAAGGAACTTAACAAAGTTGAAGAGGCAATTGCCCGAAGCTTGCACGTCGTTCGGGCGCGGGATGAACTCATTCCGAACATCGAGTACCCAGATGCACTCCCGGTTTCTCAACGCAAGAATGACATCTTAGAAGCTGTCGCGAACCACCAAGTGACTGTTATTGCTGGTGAAACTGGATCCGGCAAGACCACCCAGATTCCTAAGATGCTGCTCGAGCTCGGCCGCGGTCGACGAGGACGTATAGCGCATACTCAGCCGCGCCGTCTCGCTGCTAGAACTGTCGCTGAACGCATAGCAGACGAATTAGGTCAGAGCATTGGAGAATCGGTCGGCTACGCCATTCGCTTCGACGACAAGGTCAGCACCACTACCTCAGTGAAGCTCATGACAGACGGAATTCTCCTTACGGAGATTCAGCGTGATCGGTTCCTCAACGCGTACGACACCATCATTATCGATGAGGCGCACGAGCGTTCCCTGAACATCGACTTTTTGCTTGGATACGTCAAGGAGCTTCTCCCCAAACGCCCCGACCTGAAGGTCATCATCACGTCCGCCACCATTGACGTCGAACGCTTCGCGCAGCACTTCTGTGACGAAGAAGGCAACCCCGCCCCGGTTATTGAGGTTTCAGGTCGTACCTACCCGGTTGAGGTGCGCTACCGTCCGCTCGTCGAAAATGCCGGCGATCGTGAAATTGATATTGACATGATTGACGGTGTTATCAACGCCATCAAGGAGTTGATGGCAGAAGGCGACGGTGACATCCTCTGCTTTTTCGCCTCAGAACGTGACATCCGTGACTGCATGGAAGCAATTGAAAAGCAGCATTGGAAGAATGTTGAAGTCGCGCCACTTTTCGGACGCCTTTCGAACGCAGAACAGCACCGCGTCTTCTCCCCACATAGCGGGCGTAGGATCGTCCTCTCTACGAACATCGCCGAAACTTCGCTCACAGTGCCGGGAATTCACTACGTTGTGGACACTGGCCTCGCTCGCATTTCACGGTATTCAACGCGGACTAAAGTACAGCGTCTTCCAATTGAGGAGATATCCCAAGCCTCAGCAAACCAGCGCTCGGGCCGTTGTGGACGTGTTGCTGACGGTATCGCTATCCGCTTGTACTCGGAAGAGAACTTTAATTCACGCCCGGAATTTACTGACCCTGAAATATTGCGGACCAACTTGGCAAGTGTAATCCTGCAAATGATTTCTCTCAATCTCGGCGACATGCGGCACTTTCCATTCGTGGAATCCCCAGACGACAAAGCTATTCGCGATGGCCTTACGCTCTTGTACGAGCTCGGTGCAATCAAAGCAATACCAAAGGGTGAACTTCCAAAACTCACGAAAATTGGCCATACGCTTGCGAAAATCCCAGTCGACCCCAAGATGGCTCGCATGCTCGTCGAGGCCGAACGCTACCGGGTGTTGGAGGATGTCACCGCAGTTGTCGCCCATATGTCGATTCAAGACGTGCGCGAACGCCCCCTGGAATTTCAGGCACAAGCAGACCAAGCCCATGCACGCTTCAAAGACAAGACATCCGACTTTCTTTCAGCGCTCAAGCTCTGGGATTACGTCGGAGGTCTCCGTGAAGAGCTTTCAGGCAATCAGTTCAGAAAGCGCATGAAGCGTGAGTATTTGCACTATATGCGAATTCGTGAATGGCACGACCTCGTTCGTCAGCTCCGCGACGTCGAACGTCGACTGGGCTGGGACGTCGACAAAGCAATGACAACGAAACGTGACGCTGACTCGATTCATCGAGCGTTGCTCACTGGCTTACTTTCGAATATCGGTGCTCGCGACGGAAACAGCAAGGAATACCAAGGTGCTCGTGGTACCCGTTTCCTGATTTTCCCAGGGTCATCGCTGGCCAAGACCCCACCAGAGTTTTTGATGGCAAGCGAGCTTGTAGAAACCTCGCGGCTTTGGGCCAGAGACGTGGCAAAAGTAGAATCCTCATGGATCGAGCACGCGGCAGGATCACTCCTGAAACATGTCTATTCAGAACCGTTCTGGTCACGGAAACGCGCATGCGCAATGGTTCATCAAAAATCGTTATTGTACGGCATCCCTATCGTGCGAGACCGACTTATCCCCTACCACCGCGTTGATCCTACGGCTGCGCGCGAGATGTTTATTCGTCACGCACTCATTGACGGCGATTGGACGAGGACTCATAAGTTTCTCGAACACAACAGCTTGTTGCTAAGCGAAGCCGCAGAAGTTGAAGAAAAGCTACGGCGTAGGGGCATCGTCGTTGACGAAGACACTCTATTCGATTTCTACGACGTGAAACTGCCGGATTCAGTCACAACAGCGAACAATTTTGACAGTTGGTGGAAGAAGCAACGGCAGCTCGATCCCGGATATCTTCACTTTGATCCAAGTAAACTCGTTGACGATTCTGCCCAGACTATCTCTGCAGAAGACTTTCCAATGTCATGGTCACAAGGGTCGATGCGGTTCGATGTGTCGTACAAATTCGAGCCTGGAACCGCCTACGACGGCGTTACCATCGCAATTCCCCTGCCTCTACTGGCCAGCGTTGAATCAGTCGGATTTGACTGGCTTGTACCTGGGCTACGTAAAGAGTTGCTGACTGAACTCATTCGTTCACTGCCGAAACCACTACGCAAGGGCGTCGTCCCCGCTCCAGACTTCGCTGACCGTGCACTTGAGCGTATGACGTTCGATCCACGCACGTCGGTTACCGAAGCACTGGCTCAGGCCCTCACTGAATTGGGTGCCAGCGGCATTAGCGGGCATGATTTCCGCACGCACCTGCTGCCACCGCACTTGCTCATAACGTTTGCAGTCATTGATAAACGTGGGAAGATTGTCGACTCAGACAAGAGTCTCCTTGCTTTGAAGAAGCGTCGGGCCACACAGATTCGTTCTTCAGTCGCGAAAGCAAGCCGCCACTCTGAAACTGCCGAAGTTCCTGTATGGACCGAAGACACACTCGGCGATATTCCCGAAAGTACGACCACAACCATTGATGGCAACAAAGTCGAGGCCTATCCTGCGCTCGAGGTGACTCCCAAAGGCGTTCGCGTTGCTGTGCATCCAACCCGGGCGAGTGCTGATGCATCAATGATGACGGCAACGCTCACGTTGCTGCTGCGGGCAATCGAGGTTTCCGATACTCAGATGACGAAGGGACTGCCACTACAGCAACGTGTCGCTGTTGATAGGTATCCACATGGCGGGGCTTCCGGCCTTGTCGAAGACGCTCGCGTTGCAGCAATCCGCGACGCGATGATTCAAGCCGGCGGCCCTGTGAGGTCACCTGCTGATTTCGACGCACTATGTGCGAAAATTAAACCGACTATTCCGGGAGCTGTCCGACGATCAATTGTATCGATCGCGCCAGGTCTCGCTGCATACTCAGATTTGATGCAAGAGCTCAAGAATTGGTCTGGTCCTGCGATTGACGATATTCGGGAGCAACTAGCATTCATGCTGCCCGCGAACGCTATCACGGTTCATGGCATGCAACACCTACAGCACCTCCCCCGTTACATAGAGGCAATCCAGATACGGCTTGAGCATCTAGAAGCGGAACCGGAACGTGACGAAGAGCGGCAGGCTGAAGTAGCAAATGCTAAGGCTTACCTAGAGCGACGATTGGAACAGCTCCCTGCCCAACGCAGGAAGACACGCGCATACAAGGACGTGATGTGGCGAATTCAGGAGCTGCGAGTGAGTTTGTTTGCACAACACCTTGGCACCCAAAAGCCTGTGAGCGTGCGTCGTATTGAAAAAATGGTCGATAAACTTCGCTAGTGAGCCTCGGACTTTATTCCAGTCCCTCTCGCTCGCGTCGTTTCATCAAGCGGATTTCCGACTGAAAATCTTCGGCGCTTTCAAAAGACTTGTACACCGAGGCAAATCGCAGGTACGCAACTTCGTCCAGTGTGCGAAGCGGTTCCAATACCGCCAGTCCAATGTCATTTGCCGCAACTTGAGAACTTCCTTGGGCCCGAACCGTCTCCTCTACTTGCTGCGCTAGCCGCTTCAATGCGTCGTCGCTAACGTTCCTGCCTTGACAAGCACGCCGAACACCAACGATCAACTTTTCCTTGTCGAACGGTTCAGTTACTCCATTGCGCTTCACAACGGTCAGCACGGCCTTCTCGATCGTTGTGAATCGGCCCCCGCACGATGTGCACTCTCGCCGCCGCCGGATAGCAGAGCCCCCGTCTACAACACGAGAATCTGTAACTCGCGATTGTTCGTGATGACAAAACGGACAGTACATCTACACCCCACTTTCTCGGAGAACAGTTATCACCCCCTACATTAGCGGGTTAACGTTGCGCTGCAGAAGCGACTTCATAGCTATGAGCAACGTTCGAATCGTCCCGCGACACCGAGTCCCACTCGCTATTACCGAAATCGCCCGAGATAAGTACAGCGACGAACATAGTTACCCCAAGAAGGGCTCCCATTAGAACGTTTGCTCGCTGCTCTTGAGGCTCGGCGGAAGAATAAACGGTTGGCTCGGGAGCATCTGCAGCCGCCCAGCGGCAACGAAAGTTCTGGTTGATAACCTGCTCGTGGCGTGACGGCTCACCCCCTCGATCACCCCGCATGGGTACAAAATCCCACACTTCAGCTGGCATTGAAGACCGTGGTGCAAGTGGAGCTCCCGCCATATCAGCACGAGTAGAAATTATTTTCGCCTGGTCAATGATGCTCATAAAATGCCCCTTACTTCATTTCGCGAATTCGAAGGTTTCTCATCTCACGCGAAACATTTTTAGCGTATTTGTTCGATTTAACTTCTATGTTCGATTTATACCATCTCATATCAGATCCCCACAACCCCCCCAACTATCGAACATATTTGCCCTCTTTGATATATTCTGTACAGAAGACACTATCGAGACTCAATGTGAGGACCCATGGCACGCAAGAACACAACCAGTGAAAAGTTCGATATGAGCGTACTTTCAGACAGACAAAAGCGAATCCTTCAAGTCATTCGCGACGCCGTCGTATTACGTGGCTATCCACCAAGCATTCGAGAGATCGGCGACGCCGCAGGACTCCAATCAACTTCTTCTGTCGCCTACCAGCTGAAGGAGCTCGAAAAGAAAGGGTTCCTTCGCCGTGACCCAAACAAGCCACGAGCCGTAGACCTCCGCCACCTGCCAGAATCTATGGGAGGTTCGGTTACACCGAAAGACGATGCGGACATTGATGGAACTTCTCCAGCACGGATGATCCCTGTCCTCGGCCAAATCGCCGCTGGAACTCCGATCCTGGCAGAGGAAAACATTGAACACTACTACCCCCTGCCGGAAGAACTACTCGATAGCGGCGACCTCTTCATGCTTCAGGTGGTTGGAGAATCAATGCGCGATGCAGGCATTCTCAATGGTGACTGGGTAGTCATCCGCTCACAACATGTTGCCGAAGAGGGCGAGTTCGTAGCAGCGCTAATTGACGGGGAGGCAACTGTCAAGGAGTTTCATAAGGACTCTTCCGGAGTATGGCTCATTCCTCATAACGATGCCTTTTCTCCGATACAAGGCAACGACGCCGAGATTATGGGCAAAGTGGTCTCTGTTTTCCGGACCCTGTAGCCATTTTTCGCCATTTCGCCCCCAACCGGGGGCTATCAAACACATGTAAAAGCATTCGGGCGCACGGTTTTGCAACAATAGGGGCAACCTAATTTTTGAACCCTGCTGATTCGTGGTTGCCCCACGGAGGAGTTGTATGTACGCCGAAGAGAGAAGAAGGCAGATCGCGTCACTTACCGCAGTCGAAGGACGCGTGAATGTTACGGAGCTGGCCGAACGGTTTGATGTAACAGCCGAGACCATCAGGCGGGACTTGGCAATTCTCCATAATGAAGGAATTGTCCACCGCGTTCACGGCGGAGCCGTCGCTAGCCAATCATTTCTCACCACAGAGTTTTCTCTTGATGCCCGGTTCCGGTCGGCACCGACCGCCAAATCGGCGATCGCGCGCGCTGCGACACAGTTTCTCCCAGAGGATCCTGGCGCTGGCATCTTTCTCGACGCCGGCACCACCATCAATGGACTGGCCGATCTTATTGCCGCAGCAGGAAAAACACAACATTGGTCTATAGTTACGAACTCCCTCCCGATCGCGCTAGACCTATCATCCTGCGGGCTTACAGACGTTCAGCTCCTCGGGGGGACAGTCCGTGCAATCACCCAAGCTGTTGTAGGCGATACGGCATTACGCACTCTCGCGCTTATGCGTGCAGATGTTGCTTTTATTGGCACGAATGCCTTGACTATTGACCACGGCCTCTCTACCGCCGACGCCCAAGAGGCTGCGGTCAAATCTTCAATGGTCACCAATGCACGCAAGGTAGTTGTGCTCTGCGACTCCACGAAGCTCGGCAATGATTATCTAGTTAGCTTTGCGCCGCTAGACGCAATTGACATCGTTGTTACCGACACAGACGCACCAGAGAGCTTTGTCAGCGAATTGCGGGAGCGTGGAATCAAGGTCGTCCTTGCCGAAGAGTGAAACAAAAGGAACCAAATGCCCGATTGCGTCCGACCTATTGCATTAACGGACACAATCGGGCATTATGGCTTTAGTAGCGCTTTTCGATACTGCAGCTGCACAACAGACTTTCGGTAGGCGCTACCCCACAGAGCACCAATTACTCTAAGGATGCGCCACATGATTCTGACGTTCACTCCGAATCCAAGTACAGATGCAACGCTTTCTGTAGCAACGTTGCGTCGCGGCGAAGTCGCCCGTGCCATTACCGCTACGCGAGAAGCTGGCGGAAAAGGCGTCAACGTGGCCCACGCCGTAGCGAAGGCTGGAAGAGCGGCACTCGCTGTAGTTCCTTGCGGGGAAAGCGACCCTTTCAAGTTCGCTGCTAACCGACTCGGTTTTCCTTTTGTTTTCATCCCGGTTGAGGGCACTATCCGTACCAATACTGCGATTACTGAATCCGACGGTACGACTACCAAAATCAATGAGCTTGGCCCTCAATACACCATTGATGTCCAGCAGGGGTTCCTCGACGCGCTTGATTCGCATAGCAGCGAATGTAAGGCCGTCGTCATGGCAGGGTCGCTGCCCAGTGGAGCCCCGGCGGATCTCTACGCAACGTTGACCCGAGAAATCCGATTGAGGCTCGCCGAAGACGTACTGGTGGCCGTCGACACATCAGACGAACCCCTGGTAAAGCTGGGAGATCAGCTTGAATCTGCAGCCCCCGATATCCTGAAACCCAACGCTTTTGAATTAGCGCAATTGGTGGGAGCCGATGGGCATGTACTAGAGACTAGCGCTTCAGCCGGAGACTACTCCGAGGTTGTTGAGGCAGCGAAGCGCTTGATTCAGCGAGGGGCTAAGGAAGTTCTCGTCACCCTTGGTGGCGCAGGTGCTTGCCTGGTCACTGCAGACTCTGCCTGGGCAGCAACGCCACCACCGACTGTTGTGAAATCTACCGTTGGAGCAGGCGACAGCTCACTTGCTGGATATGTTATGGCTCGCACTCAAGGCCTGCCGTTGGACCAGTGCCTTCAAACCGCGGTCGCCTATGGCTCTGCTGCAGCAGGCCTACCAGGTACCGGGATTCCAAGCCCTGACGACATCAACTTGGAACAAACCCAAGTTGTAGAAATCGATTCATAATTTAAGAGAACAGGAGTCCACCATGAGTGACAACATCATCACTCCACAACTCGTTAGTCTCGATGTGGACTACGGGTCGACGCCGAGAGAGGTCATCGAACACCTCGCGCAGCAAGCCCAGGACGCAGGCCGAGCAAGCGACAGCTTGAAGCTAGCCGACGCAGCCTACGCCCGTGAGCAGAAAGCTGGCACCGGTGTGAATGGCCGTGTTGCAATCCCCCACTGCCGCACCGAAGCAGTCGAAACCCCAACGTTGGTTTTTGCCAGGTTACAGCGGCCCGTTGACTTCTCGGGGCCAGATGGAGACGCAGAGCTTGTATTTTTGATCGCTGCTCCTGAAGGCGGCGGTAAGGCGCATTTGAAGATCCTTTCCAAGCTTGCACGTGCCTTGGTACGCGGCGACTTCGTAACTCAGCTCCGCGAGGCAAAGGATGAGCAAACGGTCGTCAACGCGGTGCTGGACGTCGTCAACGCTGCTCCTAAGAAGAAAACTGCCGCAGCACCTACTCCCGCTGCGACGGGCAAGACCGATGGCGTGAAAAAGTTTAGGATTGCAGCTGTTACATCGTGCGCGACCGGCATTGCCCACACATACATGGCAGCCGACGCTCTGACACAAGCTGCGCAGGCTCGCGATGATGTCGAGTTTCAGGTGGAGCCGCAAGGTTCTTCCGGCGGCGATCCTCTGGATCAGGCCTACATCGACAGTGCTGACGCCGTAATCTTCGCCCATGATGTTGCTGTGCGTAACAAAGCACGTTTTGCAGGCAAGCCGGTCGTTGATAGTCCAGTAAAGCGTGGCATCAACGAGCCAAACAAGATGATCGACGAGGCCATTGCCGCTGCAAACGATCCGAATGCACCAAGAGTCACCACGGCGGGATCGGAGCAGCGAGAAGACTCCGCTTCCTCTGGTGAAAGCTGGCCAAAGAAGATCCAGCAAGCTGTAATGACCGGTGTGTCGTACATGGTGCCTTTCGTTGCAGCAGGCGGCCTGCTCCTCGCGCTTGGTTTCCTCTTCGGCGGATACGACATGGCGAATGGCTGGCAGTCCCTCGTCACGAACTTCTCCCCGACCCACCTGCCTGGACATACAATCGATGTCGACGGTGAAATGATGACGTTCCGCCGTTCCGGCTGGCTTCTGTATCTCGGTGCTGTCATGTTCGCGACAGGCCAGATGGGCATGGGCTTCGTTGTTGCGGCGCTCTCCGGCTACATCGGGTATGGCCTTGCAGGACGTCCAGGTATCGCGCCAGGATTTATCGGCGGTGCTATCTCCGTCATGGTTGGCGCAGGTTTTATCGGCGGCCTTGTCACAGGTCTGCTGGCTGGTTTGATCGCATACTGGATTCAGACATGGAAGGTTCCGCGCTGGCTCGGGTCCCTGATGCCAGTGGTCATCATCCCGCTGCTGACTTCCCTTGCTATCGGCCTCATCATGTTCTTACTGTTGGGGCGTCCGCTTGAGTCTCTCATGCTGGGACTGCAGGGCTGGCTTGAGTCGATGAGCGGATCCTCTGCGGTCCTGCTCGGCGTCATCATCGGGCTCATGATGTGCTTTGACCTAGGTGGCCCGGTCAACAAGGCGGCGTACCTCTTCGGAACCGCTGGTCTGTCTGCGGGAACGGAGGCAAGCTTCCAAATTATGGCGGCTGTAATGATTGCTGGCATGGTTCCCCCGATCGCACTGTCAATCGCGACGTTCCTCCGCAAAGGATTGTTTACCCCGGCGGAGCAAGAGAACGGCAAATCCGCATGGCTCCTCGGACTGTCGTTTGTCAGCGAGGGCGCAATCCCGTTTGCTGCAGCTGACCCGTTCCGCGTTATCCCTTCGATGATGCTCGGTGGCGCCACTGCTGGCGCGGTCAGCATGGCACTCAATGTTGGTGTGCAGGCTCCACACGGTGGTCTCTTCGTGCTCTTTGCCTACGAGCCTTGGTGGGGACTGTTCGTCGCGCTCATTGCAGGCGTGGCGGTCGCAACTGTAGCGGTCATCGTCGCTAAGCAGTTCTGGCCAAACGAGGAGATCCAGAAGGTCGCTGCCCAAGCAGAACCTGCAGCGGTGGCGAACTAAGGACACAGGCCCCTAAACTGAATACAGAAACTCGATAGATACTTTCAAAGCAGAAAGGATGAAGCACATGGCTTCAAAGACAGTTAAAGTCGGATCCACCGTTGGACTGCACGCACGTCCAGCAACCATTATTTCTGACGCCGCCGGTGAATACGATGACGAGGTCATCCTGACCCTTGTCGGTGACGAGGACGAGGAAGAGACGGATGCTGCTTCCTCGTTGATGATCATGGCAATGGGCGCCGAGTTCGGTGACGAGGTCACCGTTACCTCTGACAACAGTGAGGCAGTTGAAAAGATTGCCGCATTGATCGAGAAGAACCTCGACGAAGAGTAAATTCCTCAACAAAAGCCCGAGCGCTACATCTGAGCGCTCGGGCTTTTGCTTGTTCAAGCTATTTTCGAGATGCAGCGTTGAACTGCCCCTCACCCACTGTGTTGTAAATCCACTTCAACAGAGGATAGAACACGATGATGCCGACCGACCCCAGGGCAATGCCCTCAAGCGTCACCTGACCGACAGTGAACGACAGGTTGCCGATACCAACAATGAGTGCCACAGCCGCAACTGTTAGGTTCACCGGGTTCGTGAAATCTACCTTGTTATCCTGCCAAATACGTACACCAAGCATTCCAATCAGGCCGTAAAGAACCAGGCACGCTCCGCCTAGCACACCGGCCGGGATTGTGAAGATGACTGCGCCGAACTTCGGGATGAACGCCAAAACGATCGCGAAACACGATGCGACCCAATACGCAGCCGTCGAGTAAACCTTGGTAGCAGCCATCACGCCAATGTTCTCCGCATAAGTCGTCGTACCAGAGCCGCCAAAGCCACCAGCCAATGTCGTCGCGATACCGTCACCGATCAACGCCCTGCCTTGGTATGGGTCCAGGTCGCGTTGCGTCATCTCAGAAACTGCCTTGACATGACCAATATTCTCCGCGATCAGCACGACGATGACAGGAAGCGTCACCAAAATCGCTGAGAGGTGGAACTCTGGCGTATGGAACTGCGGCAAGCCGATCCAAGGACTAGCGCCAATTGTGTCCAGTGCATCATCCGATAACCCGCCAGTGAGCGCCGCAAACACCCAGCCGACGATGACGCCGATCAGAATGCTCAGACGAGACAGCATTCCTCTAGCAGCGACAGTCAGCAGAGCAATCGTGCCGAGCGTGACAAACGCGACCCCGGGCTGAGTTTCCACATTAGAAACGGCAGTCGGCGCAAGATTGAAACCGATCAACGCGACGATGGCACCAGTGACCGTGGGAGGCATGACGGCGTCGATAACTTTCTTGCCTGCAAGTTGAACAACAAAGCCAACTGCAATCAACGTCAGACCTGTGATGAGCACCCCGCCCAGCTGAGAGCCGATTCCGTACTGGGACGACGCAGACAGCGGCGCGATGAAAGCGAATGACGAGCCAAGGTAGCTAGGCAGTTTATTACGGGTAATCAGCAAAAAGATGATGGTTCCCAGTCCTGAAAACAGCAGCGTTGTGTTTACAGGGAATCCCGTCAACGTTGGAACGAGAAGTGTAGCTCCGAACATTGCTACGACATGCTGCATGCCGATGCCAATTGTTCGAGGCCAAGAAAGGCGTTCATCAGGGGCGACCACCGCGCCGGGCAGAACGCGGCGCCCGTCGCCATGCAAGGTCCATCCAATAGTTTTACTCACAGGCTCATATTATGTCGCTAGATAATTGCCGAAAGCGAATTGGGCAAAGTAGCGTAATACGCATGGAGATTTTCATTCGCCGCACGGCAGACGAAATTGGCGATTTCGCTGCAAACATGATTGAACCATTCGTCAAGCAAGGTGCAACGCTTGGTCTTGCTACTGGCTCGACACCGAGTCCAACGTATCAGGCACTGATCCGAAAGCACCGCGAGGAAGGCCTCAGCTTCGCCGACTGTGACGCATTCTTGCTCGACGAATACTACGGAATCGATCAACACCACGAGCAGTCATACTGGTCCACAATCCGACGCGAGCTGACGGCATCAATCGATATCGATGACGCGGCCGTGCACTCGCTTAGCAGCTCAGCGGCCGATCCGGAGCAGGAGGCTGCGACGTATGAGTCCATGATGAAAGACGCCGGTGGTGTCGACATTCAGCTGCTCGGCATCGGCGCGAACGGCCATATCGCTTTCAACGAGCCGACCAGCTCGCTGAGTTCCCGGACCCGACTGATTGATCTACGCCCGCGGACCATTGCTGACAACGCACGCTTCTTCGAGTCAGAAGATGAAGTGCCTCGCCAGGCAATGACACAGGGCATCGGCACCATCTTGGAAGCGAAGAAGATCCTCCTCATCGCTACCGGTGCAGCGAAGGCCGAGGCTGTCCAAGCAATGATCGAAGGGCCCTTGAGCTCTTTCTGCCCTGCCTCATCGCTGCAAATGCACAACGATGTGTGCATATTACTCGACGAAGCCGCAGCATCCGGCCTCGGCGATGTGGAGTTCTACAAGGAGATCGACGCCTACTGGCGTTAATTCACCACTCCAGCAGTCTCTAGTAGACCTGCTGGACAAACTCGTCATACTGGCGCGCCAGAACTCGTGGCAAGCGGACATCGATCCTGGTGCCGTCGGTTTCATATTCTTCGGAGCGAATCGTCCCGTGTTCATGGACGAGTGAGACAACATCTCCTCGGGTGTACGGGATCAGCATGACTACATGCTCATCGAGCGTGTTCAGGAACATCTCGATGTTTCCCTCGAGTTCAGCAATACCCTCACCCGTGAGCGCTGAGACAAACACCGCTTCCCGACCGGTCGCGTCAAACACGTGGCGTAACTCTGCCAAAACCACAGGGTCAGCGGAGTCAATCTTGTTGACGACCACAATCTCCGGAGGCAATTCGGAATCTTGATCTCGCGTGATCTCTGCCAGCACCTCGCTCACGGCAGCAATCTGCTTGAGTGGGAACTCGTCTGCTCCATCAACGACGTGTAGCAAAAGGTCTGCATTGCTCACTTCCTCCAGCGTCGACTTAAACGCCTCGACCAACTGGGTCGGCAGGTGCCGAACGAAACCAACTGTGTCCGTCAAAACGACGTTTCGCCCATCGGCCAGCGTTGCGCGTCTCGTGGAGGGGTCAAGCGTTGCAAACAATGCGTCTTCCACAAGCACGCCGGCGTCCGTCATTGCGTTAATGAGTGAGGACTTCCCTGCGTTCGTGTATCCGGCAATCGCAATCTTGGGTGTCGTCGAGCTCTGCCTCTTCGCGCGCTTAATCTGACGAACAGTCTCCATGTCTGCTAATTGATGACGCAGCTTTGCCATCTCTGAGCGCAACCTTCGCCGGTCTGCCTCAATTCTGGTTTCACCGGGACCGCGCAAACCAACGCCGCCATTCGAACCCGCACGACCACCGGCCTGGCGCGAAAGGTTGCCGCCCCAACCACGGGTACGGGTGTAGAGATACTCCATCTGCGCGAGGCTAACTTGTGCTTTGCCCTCCTTGCTCTTTGCGTGTTGAGCAAAGATATCCAGAATGAGCATCGTTCGGTCGATCACTTTAGAGTTGAGGGCTTCCTCTAGCGCCACCATTTGACCAGGGGATAGCTCACCGTCGAATACGACGGTGTCCACTCCACTGGCGTCGACAATCTCGCGCAGCTCTTTCACCTTTCCGGAACCAATGTATGTCCCTGGATCCGGCTTATCTCGTTTTTGATAGAGCATGTCAATAACTTCAGCGCCTGCGGTTTCGGTCAGTGCTGCCAATTCCCGCATGTTTGCTTCCATTTCGGCGGTGGAACCTTCAGTCCATGCTCCAACAAGGATGACGCGCTCGAGCCGCAGTTTACGGTACTCGACTTCGTAGATGTCTTCCCGGTCTTCGTTGCGCAGCTCTGTCGTGGTGTTTACGCGACGAAACGAGTTTCGTTCCTCTAGGTCGAGTGCGCCCTGTGTTGGCGTCGATGGGTCTGTTCCCGAGGTTTCGGTGCGCGTCTGTGCGTTATGGCGAAACGCTTCATCCAGCAACGCCTCATGCGAATCAGGAGTGGTTGATTTCGAATTCATGCAAGCTTTCAAAAATAGTGTGTATACGTAACTTTTTTCGCTTTCTTCCTTGTTCAACGGTAGCCCACCCATTTTTCTTCCACCACATTTCTTCACCTCAGAGCGCATTCGACTAGGCTTCACACTTATGAACCAACAACCTCTGACTGAAAACAAGGATCTGGCCGCGATCGGCCTGAACTTTCCTAAGTGGCAAGACGCGGTAGAAGCTGCAATCGCATCCGGTCGCCTGGGTGTTATCGGTGAGGTACGCGGCGGCCAAATGGTCCAATACCAGGACCGCTCTGGTGCCCAGCTGAATATCTTGGCAGTTGAGCCATTCGCCACCTTTGCCGGCTTTGAAGGCATCACACGCACAAACGCGCACATCACCCCGGCAACCGATGTGGTTGCGCTTGCTGAGGTTGTGGATCCACATGGGAATCCAATCGGATCTCTGACGCTAAACCTGGCGCAGGAGCCATTGATCGTCGATGAGCCCACAATCCAGTGGCAAGAGCTCAGCGTGACCGCCCTTGCGCTCGATGTGAGCACGTACGAATCCACCTCAGCTTATCTTGAGGAGCACCCTGGTAGCACGGTTGGCACAGTCGCTTCTGCAGGAGCCGAAGCGATTGCAACTGGCGCAGCCTCCTCCCCCGATGCAAAAGCCACTTTTTCCGCACGCGTGCTGGAAGCTGAATACCGCACGTCGGAGTTGACGGGTGACCGCTTCATTCATGTTTCAGTCGACGGGGCGTTTCCATTCGACGTTTGCTTACCTGATGGCGATCTCCCCCAACGCGACCAAGTCATCGCCGGCAACGCCGTCATGGTCGGTACCATCCCGGTGCCTACAGGTGGCGGATGTGGTGGTTGTGGTGGCTCCTGCGGTTGCGGTGGCGGTTGCTAGGAACTAGGCACTACTCATGGATCCAGCACGTCGTGATCTTTCCATAGCACTGTGGGGCGCCCTGATCTTCGCCGTCATGGTGCTGCTTGTGCTGCTCCTCAAGACTCCTGGCGCCATCATCGCCGGGCTTCTTGGTGTCACGGCGCTTTTGACCCGCAGGCGTTTTATTCCTAACCCGGAAGTAGAGTCGCTTCGCTCATCGCTTCTGATTGCGTGCGATGACATCCGCGACATCGTTGAAGCATTTGATAACTTGCAACATGGTAGCTCGACGCAGGCGTTGGCCGACCGCACGCTTCATTTTCCCGCGCTTGCGAACAGCGATCTTTCTGTACCCGAAATCAGCGAATTTCATCTCAAGTACAGTGCGGCACAGCGCTTTCTCGCGCGCGTTGACACCTACTTGCAGTCACCGGACTTGGAACGCGTCCACCTTGAAAAACTCATTCGAATTGCGGACGAGCGCGCCCTCGAGCTTGAGGACGCCTGGGTCGCTGCCCGTAACGCTGCTCGAGAAATTGGTCCGTCGTAATCAACCAAGCTGTGCTACTAGTTCCGCAACGTCATAGTTCGCCGCGTCAATCCAAGTGATTCGTTTGTCGCGCCTAAACCAGGATTTCTGACGCCGCACATAGCGCCGCGTTCGCAGCTTGGTGTCCTCGCAGGCTTCGTCGATGGTGAGGTGGCCGTCGATAACTCCAAGCCCTTGGGCGTATCCGATAGCTCTGCCAGCAGTCGAATCCTTCGCTAATCCCTGGCCCACCAACCGATGAATCTCATCGATGAGCCCCTGCTCGAACATCGCATCAGTACGCTGCGCAATCCGCGGGTTGAGCCACTCTGGGGTTGTCTCCAACCCAATCATGCGCGTACCCCAGCGTGTAGGGGCGTTTTTGGGGGGTTGAGATGCCTGAAAAGGCTTACCAGTAAGCTCAATGACTTCGAGTGCACGCACTGTGCGCCGGGGGTCACGGTCTTCAATTATCGACGCCGCCACAGGGTCAACTGCAGCTAGCTGCGCATGGAGGCGATCTATCCCGATTTCCTTCAATAGAGACTCGTAGCGCCTGCGGACTTCGGGGTCGGTTGGCGGGAACTGCCAAGCGTCGACAAGTGACTGCATGTACAGCATGGACCCACCAACGAGAATCGGCAGCTTTCCTCGATTGGAGATCTCCTCAACGGTCTCCACCGCTCGTTGCTGATATTCTGCAACACTGGCAGTCTTTGTAACCTCCCAGATATCAAGCAGGTGGTGCGGTATTCCTTGTCGCTCCGCAAGAGGCAATTTGGCAGTGCCGATATCCATCCCGCGGTAAAGCTGCATCGAGTCAACGTTGACAATCTCACCCTCGAGTTCGTGCGCAAGCGCGAGACTCAGCGAGGACTTACCTGAAGCCGTCGGGCCGACGATTGCTACTGGTTGGTGTCCGATCTCCTTGTTCACTGCTCTACCTCCCAGTAAGCAACATACCGACCAACGCCCAACGTGTCGTCTACGTCTACGAGTGTGGCATTCGTTGGCTGCAGTGTTTGTAGCTCAAGCCAAATATCTGGTTCCAGTACTCCTGCGTCTCGCATTTCCTGCTCACGGATCAGGGAGCTCTGCTTTCCTGACAACAAAGCCTGGAGTTTGTCGTGCGTATCAGCAGCCGCAGGGATTAACGCTAGCGGAGCGCGAGTTGTCAGCCCTGCAGGTCCATCGACTACCAACACTGTGAGCACCGAAGGATCTAACGGCAACAGGTGCTCGCGGCTCTCACGCACCGTAGCCCCGTGAAGGCAGTATCTGGCGACAAGTTCGCCTAATACGTGCCCACCTCCTACTTCGACGTGTGGTGCTCCCCAGGCAGCAAACGAGCCAGCAAGGTGCGTTGTCCATCTCCTGTCGTGGCTGCACACAATGTCAATAGTTTTCGTCAGTTTTCCGGCTGTCTCTCTAATTGAGTTCAGCAAACGCTGAGACGGTTCGTCAGCAGGTGCGAGTTCTCGCACGAGAGCTGGCGAACCAGGCATGACAAGTAGACAGGCACGGGCTTCATTCACCTCGCCCACCATAGTGGGGTTTTCTCGGAGTTGAAACCACGACACATGACGCATGTTCGTCTGCAACACGCTAGAGTTATGAAGACGAGAATGCCGTCGATTATGTATCTCGGCGCCGTGACGCGCGGCACAGCTATTTGTGAAAGGACTGTTTCATGACTTCCTCGACTCCAAAGCCACAGCCACCAGCTGGACGTCCGAACCCGGCTGCCATGCCGAAGCAAACGCCGAAGCCCGGACCTCGTCCAGGTGCGGCACAGTCTGTTCCTTCACAGCGGGTTGTTCCACTCGCGCATGCTCAGTCGTCATCAGCGAACACTGATCCGTCGAAGTTCGGGCGCGTCGATGATGCCGGCAATGTTTTTGTCACCCGTGACGGCGTTGAGCGTCAGATCGCATCTTGGCAGGCCGGGTCTCCCGAGGAAGGACTTCGCCACTACGGGCAGCGTTTCGACGACCTCATCGTCGAAACTGAAGTCCTGGAGGCGCGACTCACTGCACACCCAGAGGACGCACACACTCTGCATCGCAGCGTGACTGAGCTGAAAGACTCGCTGAAAGACGTCGCCGCAATTGGCGACTTCGCAGCGCTCGAGGCACGCCTACAAGAATTACTGCGCAAAACAGAGGTTGCGGAACACGAAGCAAAGGAACTCAAGCAGACCCGACGGGCTAACGCAATTGCCCAAAAGGAAACTCTAGCGGCCGAGGCTGAGGAAATCGCCGAGAAATCTACAGACTGGAAGGCTGCCGGGGACAGGATTCGAGCGATCCTCGAAGAATGGAAAACGATCCGCGGTATCGACCGCACAACCGACGACGCGCTCTGGAAGCGCTACTCGCGTGCACGAGATGCCTTCAATCGCCGTCGTGGGGCTCACTTCGCTGAGCTCGATAGGAATCGCGCAACGGCTCGTCGTATCAAGGAGGATATCATCGCCCGCGCGCAGGCAATCCAGGACTCAACGGATTGGAACGCCACCACCCGTGCCTACCGCTCTCTGATGGATGAGTGGAAAGCAGCCGGACGCGCCCCACGTGGCGTCGACGATGAGCTGTGGGCACAGTTCCGCGCTGCTCAGGATCACTTCTTCGCCGCCCGCAACGCCGTAAACGCGGAGCGCGACCGTGAATTTGAAGCAAATGCTGCAGCTAAGGACGCACTTATAGATGAGTATGACGCGCTCATCACCCCAGAGAAGGGTCTAGGTGCGGCACGCGCCAAGCTGCGTGAGCTCCAGGAGAAGTGGGACGAAATTGGATTTGTGCCTCGCAACAAGGTCCGTACGTACGAAGACAAGATTGCTCGGCTGGAACAGCGCGTAGCGGATGCAGAGGAGTCACGGTGGCGCAAAGCAGACCCTGAGGCACAAGCGCGGGTGAATCAGTTCCAGGAGAAAGCTGATCACTTCCTGCAGCAGGCTCAGGAAGCTGAGGCAGCCGGGAATTCTTCCAAGGCGGCGAAGCTCCGTGAACAGGCCGAGCAGTGGCAGGAGTTTGCCAACGTCGCAGCGAAGGCCGTCGACGAGCAGTAGTGCTATATCCCTTGATCGTTGGGAGTGCCGACCCGTCACACGCCGCAGTCTCCTCCTACGCATTCTCAGTCACGCTTGCTATCCAGGACATTACGGGAGAAGCGCACTCCGGAGTGAGTGCAGCCCATCTCGCGAAACGCCTGGAGGGGTCCGAAGAATCGTTAGCGCTCCTCTTCGCCCTGTGTAGCAAACCAGCGCCACGGTCCCTTGGCGCGTTCGGTTACCCAGTGCTGACTGAGGATGATCTGTACGACGTCGAAGGCTGGGTGCTCATGTCGCTTCCTTTACTTGAGGACGTCGATGTGTTGGAAGCGAACGTCACTATCGACGCCTCCATCGCTCCTCTTCCCGGAGAGGATCAGCCGGCGCACGTATGGCGAAGTGCGCTCGCGCTGATTGACGCGCTTTCTGCAGAGTTGCACCGTCCCATCCGTCAGATTTGGATCACGGAGCCATTGGGGGCACCGGAGCACCCATTCCTTCGCGCTGACGGCTACACGCCGGCGCACTGTGAGCGACAGGCAATTATCAACGCGGACGCTATCGTGGCGCCTGACCAGAATGATAGGTGCGACGTGATTGAAGACATGGCATTCGACCCTACTGATCTGCCCTCCTTCTTAGCTACTCTCCAGGAGTCCGCAGCGAAATACCCTCGTGGTTCACTATCGCTCGAGCCTGTCCAGTGGTCTGCGTCCCGTCTTCAGGACGCTGCTGCACGTCTCAAGGACCGCGGCGGTTCCCAGATCACCGCCATTGCCCGTGATGTCTCAGGGAAACCGGTCGGGCTTGCAGAGGTAGCAAAATTCGAGAATGACGCAGATTCTGTTGCAGAAATCGGGCTGGTGTACGTACGGGAGGCAAGCCGGGGACTCGGTTTAGGCAAGCGCGCCTTGGCTTCTGCGATATCAGCCGCGCTCTCGATTTGGCCACAAACGAAGCAGATCTACGCTTCTTATCCCAACCCGCAGCCGGGTGCGAGCCACATTCTCGACCACTATGCCCCAACCGGGATAAGCCAGGCGACGGCCTGGCAGAAGGGCGTACCAAAGCTCGATAGCTAGTTGCTTCTTTTGTGGCGTCGTGCCGCGTTCGCTCGTCGGTCATCGACAAGCAGTGGGTTCGTTTCTTGCTCCTGATGAGTCCGCGTCGCATTCAATTGCGCATCCGCGATATCCGCGTCGATTTCGCTTGGCTGATTCCGGAGCAGTTCCGGGGCAACCGCTGTCTTTCGCACGAACAGCGGAATGTACGTCAACACGACCAGGAGTACCGCGACAACTTCTAGGTAAAACCCGGGCCCGTGCTGAAACGTTCCTGCAACACCGGTACTCGACTTCCGCAGCCACACTGCCAGCAACGAGCTAACCAGGGCAACTGTTGAAATCATCCACGCGGCTGTGGCCATTCCGAAACGTCGCGAAACCGTCACTAGCGACGTGCAAACGCCTACGCCTAAGAAGCCTAGCCATACAAATACGTACTCCGTGATCTTGGTATCTGCACTGCGGGCGCCTTCGCCCACCGCGAGCACCTGCCATCCGGGAATGTCACCAACGAAGGGCAAAAACAGCGCAACAAGCCACCCAATACTTGCAATACCGAGTACCCAGCGCGCGGATCCTAATTCCATTTTCATTGAAGTCTCCCTTCCAGTAGTCGCGTGGTTTACGCTTCAGGAGTCGTGCAGCAGCCAGTGTTGCTTACGTTAGTCACTGGAACGATGTCTGGACGTGCAACCGTAGGAATTCCAAGTCCCACCCCAACAGGTGCAGTCGTTGGTACCTCGCCTGCCTCAGCGTGATCACCCGCGAGTGTGCGTCGGTGTGAAAGCACACCAGAATCCGCGATCAGAAAATATGACTTTGCTTCGGTGATACGAGCGGTAACAATGTCACCCGGACGGATGGCAGATCGATTGGCCTCATCGACAGCAAAGTGCACGAGCCTGCCGTCGCGAGCGCGTCCTGACATTCTGTGAGTCGTCTCGTGCTTTCGACCTTCGTCCTGCTGAACAAAGAGTTCTTGCACAGATCCAATGAGCTTTTCATTCTCTTCCAGGCTGATTCGTTCCTGGAGTTCAAGCAGTCGTTCGAACCGCTCCTGCACCACAGCTTTCGGAACCTGGTTTTCCATTTCAGCCGCCGGGGTCCCAGGGCGCGGTGAGTACTGGAATGTATAGGCGGACGTGAATCGTGCCTTCTCAACTACATCAAGCGTTGCCTGGAAGTCTTCTTCCGTCTCGCCTGGGAATCCGACAATGATATCGGTGGTGATCGAAGCCTCAGGAAGCTTCTCACGGACCTCATCCAAAATGCCTAAAAACTTCTTGGATCGGTACGAACGGCGCATGTCCTTGAGTACTTTGTCAGACCCCGACTGCAACGGCATATGTAGCTGCGGGCAAACGTTCGGGGTTTCTGCCATTGCGTCGATGACGTCAGATGTAAACTCTGCGGGGTGCGGGGAGGTGAAGCGAACACGCTCGAGGCCTTCGATCTCGCCACACGCTCGTAGCAGTTTTGAAAACGCGGACCTATCTCGCTCCATTTCCTCGTCAACGAAATGCACACCGTAAGCATTGACGTTTTGGCCAAGCAAAGTGACTTCTAAGACGCCTTGATCCACGAGCGCCTGTACCTCGGCGAGGATATCGCCCGGACGGCGATCAACTTCTTTGCCACGCAGACTCGGAACGATACAGAATGTACACGTATTATTGCACCCGACAGACACCGAAACCCAGCCCGCATAGCTACTTTCACGTTTCGCTGGAAGAACAGAAGGAAATACTTCGAGCGCTTCTGCAATTTCAACTTGCGCCTCGCCCTGTACTCGTGCACGTTCCAGCAGTACCGGCAGTGAGCCCATATTGTGGGTCCCGAAGACCGCGTCTACCCACGGTGCTCTCTGGATAACGTGGTCTTTGTCTTTCTGCGCCAGACATCCACCAACCGCAATCTGCAAATCAGGCTGCGATTCCTTAACCTTTTTCAAATGTCCAAGCGTTCCGTACAAACGCTTGTCTGCGTTTTCACGCACGGCACAGGTGTTGAAAACGATGAGGTCTGGGGCCTGCCCATCTTCAACTGCCACGTACCCCGAATCTTCCAGCAGACCCGACAACCGCTCCGAATCATGAACGTTCATTTGGCATCCGAAGGTTCGTACTTCGTATGTCCTTGATGCAGCCATCTGGTTCGCCTTTCCTGGTTGATTACGCGGGCCTACGCAGGCACGGCTGAACATTCTAGCCACTGCCAACTACCCCGCCCAAACGCCGCAAATTGCTCCCTAGGAAGTCTCTCGAAGTGATTCAACCCTTGTATCTAGTGCAGTTCTTGCGATAGACATGCACATACCTTGTGGAAAGCCTCGACGCGCCAGCACTCCGACAACCCTGCGCAGCGCGCGGGTGTACTCCGCGTGCCCCGCTGGTGGTGTTTTCACTTCTCGCGCCTTCTTTTCCGCGAGGGCTTCAGCAATTGCGTGTTGGTCCTCGTCACTGATTTGTGCGAGCGCGGCGCGCCGATCTGTTTCTGAGACTCCTTTTTCCCTGAGCTCGCGGTCCAGAAAGCTTCTCGACTTTCCTCGACGTTTCGCCCGCTGTCGAACCCATTCATGGGCGAAGCGCCGATCGTCGAGAAGCGAGGACGCGCGAAGAGACGCCAGTACCTCATCAACGAGAGGCGCTGGGAACTCAGCCTTGACAAGACGCTCCCTGAGTTCATGCTCTGATCGCGGTCGCTGATCCAGCAACCTTAATGCACGCCGCCGTACTGGAGCGAGGGCTTCTTCACGTTCGTAGTTGAAGAGTTCTCCATTCCCACCGGTAGCTTCCCATTCGGCAAGTGCGTCCTGCAGGCGTTGAATCTTTTCCGGATCTGGTGTTGCCACGTATTACTTCGCCTTCGCTGGCTCTTCCTCGTCGTCGAAGTCAATGTTTGGCACCATGTCTACTGGGTCATCAGTCAGCGCATCATCATCGGCAAATTCGCCAACCCCCAATGCACGGAAAATCTTTTGCTCGATCTCGTCCGCAAGGTCCGGGTTCTCCTTCAGGAAATTGCGCGCCTTTTCCTTGCCCTGTCCAAGTTGATCGCCTTCGTAGGTAAACCAGGAACCTGACTTCTTCACGAAGCCGTTCTCTACGCCCATGTCAATAATGGACGATTCCCGAGAGATGCCCTCTCCGTACATAATGTCAAACTCTGCGATCTTGAATGGTGGCGAAACCTTGTTCTTCACTACTTTGAGGCGGGTTCGGTTTCCGATGGAATCCTGTCCGTCCTTCAACGTCTGGATACGTCGGACATCACAACGAACCGAGGAGTAGAACTTCAGCGCTTTACCGCCCGTAGTTGTCTCGGGTGAACCGAACATGACGCCGATCTTCTCACGCAGCTGGTTAATAAAAATCGCTGTAGTGCCGGAGTTGTACAGCGCACCTGTCATCTTCCGCAGTGCCTGCGACATCAACCGAGCCTGGAGGCCAACGTGAGAGTCACCCATCTCACCTTCAATTTCAGCCTTAGGCGTCAGTGCGGCAACCGAGTCAATGACGATGATGTCAATCGCGCCAGATCGGACAAGCATGTCCGCGATCTCCAGTGCCTGCTCCCCTGTATCTGGCTGAGAAACGAGCAAGTTATCAGTATCGACGCCCAGCTTGCGGGCATAATCCGGGTCCAGAGCATGCTCGGCGTCGATAAAAGCTGCGATTCCGCCGGCCCGCTGCGCGGAAGCGATGGCGTGAAGCGCAACAGTTGTCTTACCGGAAGACTCAGGTCCGTAAATCTCAACGATGCGGCCGCGTGGCCACCCACCGATCCCCAGAGCGACGTCAATAGCCGTATTCCCAGATGAAATCGACTGAATTGGAGGCCTGTTCTCATCACCGAGACGCATCACAGCCCCCTTGCCATAATCCTTCTCGATCATTGCGAGTGCAGCATCTAGCGCATTCTGGCGATCTTTCGCGGCTGATGCGGTTTTCTTTTTCGCAGCCATTTACATGTTCTCCTTAATGTTCATTCTGTTCGAGTTCGGCGGCGGCGTTTTTGCATACGCCATCGCCCACACACATGTTTAGACTCACCTTCGAGGGTTACGGTTCCCGATGACTTCTAAATCTGGATCTGACTATAGGCAAGTGCCGAGACATCACCAGAGTGTACACGCATACATGTTCGAATTAAAAGTGCAAAACGGCGAGAGCAGCTAGAAACCCGGCCGATCTACGCCAAGGCGACGCGCCTCTGGAACATCAAAGGCGTCACAAAGTTCGTCCCAGGCTTGACGCAAATCGCCTCCATTTTCGATAACCTCTGCGGCGGTACACCCATGACGAGGCAAAAGTTGCGCCTCAATAATCCATGACGCCCGATCAGACCCAAATTCATCCTGGACGAGTTGGTGAAACTCCGTTAATCGCATGGCCTCAAATATACGCGCAGAAAAATCAATACGATTTCATAGCGAACTGAACACTGTTCAAGTACTATTCTCGCTATGTCAAAAAGCATTCCGCAATCAAAGATTGAAGCCCAAGACCTCGCATACATCGCCGTGTTCGCGGCGGTGATCATCGTACTCGGGTTTGTCTCTATTCCAGTCGGCGCTGCCGGCGTTCCAATCGTCATGCAGAACGCTGCTTGTATTCTCGCGGCGCTCGTGCTCGGCCCTAAACGGGGAACCTACACAGTGCTATTGTTCCTCCTCATCGGACTTGCTCTTCCCGTTCTCGCAGGTGGACGCACCGTCGTCTATGCCCTGGGAAGCCCTACAATCGGATATCTGGTTGGCTACATCGCAAGCGCATTTGTTGCAGGTCTCATCGCCTACCGCGCTTCCAGCAAGAGCTCTTTCGTGAATATCGCCCTCCTTCTTGGAGCCGGGTTCGCTGGCCTGTTCCTGCAGTACTTCTTTGGGGTGTTTGGATTGATGGCACGCGCAAACATGACCTTTGGCGCTGCATGGGCAGCACAGCTACCGTTTGTCATCCCTGACACCGCCAAGGTGCTAGTGATTGTGTTCATCGCATTCGCAGTTCGCGCTGCACTCCCCTCACTCCGTCGCGCATAAACTGGATTATTTCCATGCCGCAGATCAGCTTCAACGACGTGAGCGTCGTACGTAATGACAACACACTGCTCCAACCATTTTCACTTACGTTGCAGGAACATCGGATCGGCATCATTGGCTCGAACGGTTCTGGTAAGTCAACGCTCGTCCGGCTTATCAATGGGCTCGAAGAGCCGAGCACAGGCGAGGTATTCTACGACGGAATTTCGCTTGCAACTCGTAGCTCTGAAGTCCGCCGACGTGTCGGGTTCGTGTTCTCCGACGCAGAAAGCCAGATTGTCATGCCCCAAGTCCACGATGACGTGGCGTTTTCATTGAAGAAGTTCAAGCTCTCTAAGGCAGAGAAAGAGCAACGCGTCGATGAGGTACTGGAACGCTTCAAACTCTTGCACAAGGCAGAACAATCACCTCATACGCTCTCTGGCGGTGAAAAACAGCTTCTCGCGCTGGCCGCGGTACTGGTGACTGAACCGACCACCATCATCGCAGACGAGCCAACAACATTGCTTGACCTGCGAAACCGTCGGCGAATAATCGCTGAATTGAACTCGCTTGATCAACAAACAATCGTGGTGACCCATGATCTAGAGCTACTCAGTGACTTCGACCGAGTAATTTGTGTCAACGACGGCGTCATTGCATACGACGGCACACCAGCAGACACGATTCAGTTCTACACTCAGCTAATGGAGCCGAACAGTGAAGATTGACTCGCTACCAATGGGCGTGTACATCCCAGGCAAAACGCTGCTCCACCGTATGAGCCCAAAGAAGAAATTCGTACTGCTCATACTGTATATCCTCATAGCGACCAACTTCGGGCGTACGTTCCCAATCGCGCTCGCGTTGCTAGGCTTGATCTTCGTTCTGTACATCGTGGCAAGAATTCCGATCCGAATCGTTGCCAATCAGCTCGTGCCAATTCTTCCCTTGCTCGCAATGCTGGGCGCTTTCCTTGTTTGGCAAAATGGCATCGGACTTGCTGGCGTCACGCTGATTACGTTGTTCGCAACGATTCTCGCCGCAAACCTTCTTACTCTGACCACAACAGTTGAAGCGCTCCTTGTATCGCTCGAGGAGGGCCTCAAACCGCTCGGCCGTTTCGGAATATCAACTGAGAAAATCAGCCTCGCCATCGCCCTCACGCTCCGTCTCATTCCGCTCATCTTGCAGACGTCGCAGGAAGTTCTCGACGCCCGCAAGGCCCGAGGACTGGGATTTTCTCCCCTCGCGTTTGGCGTACCGCTCATCGTGCGAAGTATCCGAAGGGCGGAACAGATCGGCGATGCACTTGTCGCTCGTGGCGCGCTCGACTAACCGCGTTCAATCCTTCGCAGGGCAAAGCAAAAAGCTCCAGGTTTCTATAGAAATCCTGGAGCTTTCTTTACCACGCTTTAGGCTTCGCCGCGGAGCTCACGCATCCGACGTGCGACGGCGTCCTCACTTGCTTGCGGGGCGCCGGTCTTGCCCTGCTCAATCGACTGCTGTTCCTTTCCCGAGGTCAACTCGCCAGACATCTCTGCGCGAATCTGCTCGAGCCGACTGTGGCCTGCCATCTGGATTCCAGCCTGCTCCACCTCAGCCATGCGGCCTTGGATCGAGTTCTCCGCGAGCTCTGCAGCACCCAGTGCGTTCGCGTAGCGGCGCTCAATCTTGTCGCGAACCTGGTCCAAGTTCGGGCCGGAGGCGGTCAACGAGTTCATCGAGCGCATGGTCTCGGAAACCTTCTCCTGCATCTTGGCCTGCTCAAGCTGCGACAGCAACTTCGAGCGCTCAGCGACCTGCTGTTGCAGGTGTGCCGCGTTGCGCTCCACAGCTTGCTTTGCCTGTGCTGCCTGCTGGAGTGCCTGGTCGTGCAGCGCCTTCGTGTCTTCAACGCCCTGCTCTGCGGTAACAAGCTGCGCCGCGAACGCCTCAGCAGCGTTCTCATACTCGGTCGCCTTCTGTGCGTCACCGTTGGAGCGGGACTTATCTGCTAATTGGAGCGCCTGGCGAGCGTTCGCTTGAAGCTTCTCGACTTCCTCCAAGCGACGATTCAGCTGCATTTCCAGCTGACGCTGGTTACCGATAACCGCGGCTGCCTGCTGCGAAAGCGCCTGGTGCTGGCGCTGAGCCTCGGAAATTGCTTGCTCAATCTGGATCTTTGGATCAGCATTCTCTTCGATCTTGTTGTCGAAAAGTGCCATCAGGTAGTTCCAGAATTTTGAAAACGGGTTTGCCATAGTGTTGCGTTTTACCTTTCGCTGAGCATTGAAATTGGCCGTGTCCACGGCCAAACTGTTTCGTATTCTATCTGTTACAGCGCTGCTCCGCTATGCGTGAATCGCATCAGCCGTAGCGAATTCATCGTTCATCGATTGCAGTGAAAGGTTCGCAACAGCCTCGAGAACAACTTCTGAAACCGTAGTGTCCAGGGCTTCGCAAATCGATGCGAGCAGCTCTGAGGAAACTTCCTTGCGCCCACGCTCCAGCTCAGAGAGGTAACCAGAAGAGACTCGAGCTTGAGCAGCAAGAGATCGCAACGTCACGCCTTTATCCGCCCGGAAAGCTCGCAGTGACATTCCTAGCGCCTCTCTCAGCAGCGGTTCTTTCTGGCGGGTTCCAGACTCGCGAAATGGAAAAGCGACCTCATCCTGTGCATCGAACGAGGGCTCAAGCGGCGTATCGATTAGAAGTGTCGTAGTCATCACTTGGTATAACTCCCCTCAACGTGTTTTTGTTCCCGCACGGCATGCAACAGGACGCGAAGTGCTGCTTCAACAGCCCACTCGCGTATCTCGTTGCGCGGCGCCTGTAGCAAGTTTCGGGCATGACTGAATCCTGGAATGGTTCCGCGTACGAGAGGGGCGTCGGAAAGTATGTCGCCTGCGAGAACTGCTTCACAGTCATCACTTGAGGCGATCCCTACCCAGACCTCACCGACAGGGTGGCCATCCTGTTCACTGGGCCCGGCCACACCAGTGAGCGAAAGACCCCAGTCTGCGTTGAGCTTCCGCCTTGCCGCCTTCGCCATCTCTTTCGCGGTCACCGGAGAAACAGGTCCAAACTCATCGATGACGTCCTGGGGAACGCCAGCCAAGGTAACTTTGCACTCGGTCGCGTAAGTCACCATCGCGCCTCGTAGCGCTGCGGAGGCACCCGGAACGCCTGCGAGTGCGGCACTTGCCAAACCGGCAGTGAGCGATTCACAAAGCCCAACTGTTGCATCCCTCTTAGTAAGTTCCGCAATCACATCGGATGCAGTACCTCGCATTAGTTATTCACCTTGCGAGCATCGACAAGGTATTGCACGCCGGTCACCACGGTGACGACTACGGCCAACACCATTACAACGTAGGACGGCGCGTCCATCCAGGAAGGCAGCGGGCACAGGTAGAGCGCCACACCTACCGTCTGGAGCACTGTCTTCACCTTGCCACCCTTGGACGCGGGAACGACTTGGTCGTTGCGCAGCATCCACATTCTCCACATGGTGATGCCGAGCTCGCGGACCACGATGACGATAGTCATCCACACAGGAAGGTTGGACGCCACGTTGAGTACTACAAGTGCCGTAATCATCAGGGCCTTGTCCGCGATCGGGTCCGCAATTTTCCCGAAGTCGGTAATCAGGTTGTAGGTACGGGCGATTGTTCCGTCTAGCTTGTCCGTGAGCATCAGCGCGACGAACACACCGAACGCCGCACCCCATCGCTGGTCCAGTGCCAACCATGCGAAGACGGGGATAAAAATGATTCGCAACGACGTCAAGACGTTGGGTACGTTCCAGTTCGATGGTTTTTCAGTCACGCCCTCTACCCTACCTATCCCATGCTTTCCCTTAGACTGCGTGTTATGAAATATTTTGCATTCCATTACACGTACTCAGATAATACGGACCTCGTAGATGCTACGCGCCCCGCACACCGCGAGTTCATCGCGAAGCAGCTAGAGCTCGGAAGGATTGTCGGATCTGGCCCGCTAGTCGACGCCGGCAAGGCCCTAATCATCGTGCAATTACCAGATACTGCCGACGCTGCGGAGGCAGTATCACTCATGAACCCGGACCCCTACTGGCAGAACAACGCTCTGCGCAGCCGAGAGGTCCACGAGTGGAACCCGGTTTCCCGGGTGTTCCCTTAGACCGCGGAGGTTCTACTTCCTCCCGCGCTGGACGTGAAGGTGATCCGTCTCGCGGGAACCAGTGGCGGTGTGGTCGCCCTTGCCCGACGTTGCAGGGTCATCAATCCACTCGATGTGGTGGCCCTGATTGTCGACTTTCCGGCGATTGCCGTGGTCGTCATAGTCAATGTGCCAGCTCGGACCGTTCGGGTCCCGCCGCCCAGCCTTGATATCCGCTCGGTCCTTCACCATGGAGCACAGCACGGTAATCACCAGTACTGCCACAATGAAGCCGAGCGATGCAACGGTGCCGACCTCCGGTACGCTCACGTTCTCACCGCCATTGACAAATGGCAGATTGTTCTCGTGTAGCGCGTGAAGCAACAGTTTGATGCCGATAAAGCCAAGAATTACGCCCAATCCGTACGGCAGATACACCACACGGTCCAACAAGCCAGAAAGCAGGAAGAACATCTGGCGAAGGCCCATGAGTGCGAACGCATTCGCGGTAAACACGATGTACGCCTCAGAGGTAATCCCGTAGATTGCTGGGATCGAATCAAACGCAAACATTACGTCGATAAACCCAATGGAGAGCAGTGCGACGAACAGCGGGGTCGCTGCGGACTTGCCCTCCTTCGTCTTCGACCACAGCTTGTCACCGTGGTAGGAGCTCGTGACTGGGACGACTTTACGGAGTGCCTTCACGACAGCCATATCGTTCGGATCTGTTTCAGGTGCATCAGTCGCTTCGTCGTAGACGAGCTTGACAGCCGTGTAGATCAAGAACGCTGCGAAGATGTAGAAGACGTCGCTCCACGCCGCGATAAGTGCTGCGCCGAGCAGAATAAACAGCAAGCGGCATACCAACGCGATAACAATGCCCAGGAGCAGCACCTTTTGCTGATACTTCCTTGGAATCTTGAACGCGCCCATGATCAGTGCGAAGACGAACAAGTTGTCCACGGACAGCGCCAGCTCAGTAATGTAGCCGGTGAAGAACTGGACGCCGTGCTCGCCGTCCCACTCCCACCAGATCACACCGCCACAGATCGCTGCCATCGTCATGTAGAACAGCGTCCAAAAGCCCGATTCTTTGATAGTTGGCTCGTGGGCCTGGCGAACGTGAGTAAGAAAGTCAAAGGCGAAAAAGCCCAGAATGATTGCTGCAGTGAGCAGCCATATCCATAGGGGGACACTCAACGTGGTTACCTCCGGTCGTTGCATAGGACAAAGAAAGACCGGAGGTCTCCCCCACCACGTAGCTACGCGGCTGCCTCAACCGGGATACGTATGTTCCGTGTTGACGATTCGAGGCACTTGCGGGGTACTCCCCTCCAATGCGAATGCCAGGCTACACCATCAAGAGGAGTCGCTACCAGTTATACGGCTCCACCGGTGGGATTGTAGGTTGCTTCGACCGTCTTAACGTCATCTTCATCTGCAGTGGCGTCATCACCACGTTGTGCGTCGACGTCCTTCGGTGCGTCCGCGGGATCCGCACCCTTGAGCATCCAAAGAATGGTCTCGAGCTCCTCTGGCTTCACCAGCACTTCACGAGCCTTGGAGCCTTCCGATGGCCCAACGATGCCACGGGACTCCATCAAATCCATCAGTCGGCCGGCCTTTGCAAAACCGATACGCAGCTTCCGCTGCAGCATCGAGGTCGATCCGAGTTGCGCCGTTACAACGAGTTCAACGGCTTCCAGCAGGTCGTCCAGGTCTTTGCCGATGTCGTCGTCGATAACCTTCTTCTCGGACTCCTTCTCTTCCGTAACGCCCTCGACGTACTGTGGTTCGTCCTGGCTCTTGGCAGCGTCCACGACGGCTTGGATTTCAGCGTCAGACACGAACGCACCTTGCATGCGTTGCGGTTTGCCGGCGCCCTGCGGGATGAAGAGACCGTCGCCCATGCCAATGAGCTTCTCCGCGCCACCCTGGTCGAGGATGACGCGTGAGTCAGTAAGCGAGGATGTTGCAAACGCGAGCCTGGACGGCACGTTCGTCTTGATCAAGCCCGTGACGACGTCCACCGAAGGTCGCTGCGTAGCCAAGACAAGGTGGATACCTGCTGCGCGGGCCTTCTGCGTAATGCGGACGATCGAGTCCTCGATCTCCTTCGGCGCGGTCATCATGAGGTCGGCAAGCTCGTCGACGACACAGACGATGAACGGGTAGGGTCGCATCTCGCGCTGAGAGCCTGCAGGAGCAGTGATTTCACCGCTCTTCACCTTCTTGTTGAAGTCCTTGATGTGGCGGACACGAGCGGTCTTCATGTCCATGTACCGCTGCTCCATCTCCTCCACCAGCCACTGCAGTGCCGCCGATGCCTTCTTCGGCTGCGTGATAATTGGCGTGATCAGGTGCGGAATCCCCTCGTACGGAGTGAGCTCCACCATCTTTGGATCGATGAGGATCAGGCGTACTTCTTCAGGTGTTGCGCGCGTCAGCAAGGAAACCAACATCGAGTTCACGAACGCCGACTTACCGGATCCCGTAGAACCCGCAACAAGCAAGTGCGGCATCTTCTGTACCGAAGAGGCAATAAAGTCACCCTCGATGTCCTTGCCTAAGCCGATGAGCATAGGATCATCGTCCGCAGCAACATTCGGCGCTTCGAGGACATCGCGCAGACGAACCATTTCACGATCCTGATTCGGCACCTCAATACCGACGGCAGATTTGCCGGGAATTGGCGTCAACAAACGAACGTTATCGGTCGCGACTGCATAGGCAAGATTGGACTGCAAGTTGGTAATCTTCGACACCTTGACGCCGGGCCCAAGCTCTACTTCGTAGCGGGTCACGGTCGGACCACGGGAGAAGCCCGTCACCATAGCATTGACCTTGAACTCCTCGAAGACCTCTGTAATGGCTTCGATCATGCGATCGTTAGCTTCGGTGCGAGTCTTCGGCGCTTGGCCAGCGAGCAGCAAATCGGTTGTTGGAACGACGTAGGTGGAATTCCTGTCGACCTTCTTCGCGTGGCCATCCTTCGGCGCCTCAGGTGGAGTTGCGCTTGGGTCCTTCCCTGAACGCGCTACGACCGCCTGGCGAACTGCGTCTCGCGACTGATCGACAGCATCCCGTTGAGCCTCCTCAAGCGTAGGCCGGGGTAGAATCTTCGTCTCCTCGGGTTGCGCAGGCTGACGTTTCGACGCCGCCTTCGTCGCAGGGCGCTCAATGACCGTAGTGGCGTCGCTGCCTTCCTGCGTGTCGAAGTCTTCACCGAAATCGAAAACCTCTGTCTCATCACCCTGTGCTTGAGGCGCTGACGCTGGCTTCGCCGGGTAGTTATCCAGTGGCGTGGAGGCCTTTCGCAACTTCTCCGAGAAAGACGAAAACCCAGAAACCCTTGGTTTCTTCGCCGCGGTACGTGGAGAAAGACCGGTACGTGGGCTCCTCGATTCAGGCTCAACCCGCGAGCGCTTTGCCGACGTGCGCGGGCGCCCCTCTGCGATAGCGTCAATGTCCCGGCCTACATCACTGTAAGGATCCGACTCATCGTCAGTCTCGGGCCGCTGGAATACCGAGCTAAGCCACGCAGTGAAAAAGTCATAGGCCTCACGCACAGTAATACCGGTTGTACGAAGCGCACCATAAACAATGACAAGTCCCAGCAGCGGGACTGCCACATAAGAGGAGAATCCAGCGGCGAGCAAACCACCGGTGAACGTGCCCACTACCCCACCGGCGATCTTGCGGGATTCCCAATCTGCAGGGTTGCCAGCGAAGACATGAATCATGCCAAGCATCGCAACACCAATAATCAACAGGCCCGACGCCACCCTGGCACGTACTGCCGGTTCTGCCTTCACGTTCAGCATGAGAGCGATAGCGATGCAGACCAAAATCACAGGAAGCAGGAGCGCACCAGCACCAATTGCCCAGTGAACACCCTGCGCAATGACGTTGCCTATCGGGCCAGCGATATCCATCCATACGGAGGCGCCCAGGATCGCGGCAAGGCCAATGAGCACTAAACCATACGCGTCAACGTTGCCACGCGAGATACCCAACGAGCGACTGGACTTTCGTGAGTGCTCTTCACGTTGCGGCGCCTCAGCAGAGGGGCCGTCGTCAAGAAAATCGAAGTTGTCGTCCTCGTCATCGTATCCGTTTGCGTCGGGCACGCTGTCAAAACTCTCCTTACGGCGTGGTCGAAGTTTGGTAAGCAACGAACCAGCTCCGCGAACTGCACTGCCAATTGAGCTTCCGACGACTCTCGTCGCGGACCCGACCCGTTCATCGGCAGTCTCTGCCGCGACCATGGACGAGGTCGGTGGATGCGTCATCGACGCTGGGGCACCGTAACGGCTCGTCGTTGAACGTGCACGGTCCCGCGGGCCTGTCGAAGCTCGCGTATTTCGTGGCGCTGGTTTCCTGGCAGACATGTGCTACACACTAGTACCTTGCGCACCATTATTACCATCCGCCACTCTAAAACCACAGATGTTGTTACAGGCGAATGAATCAAGTACTACAACTTGATATCTACTCCAGCAAGAGCCTCAACCGCACCGGTTACATCCACTTCGACCGCGCTGCGACCGGCGGCCCACAACAATAGTTCCCCGGGTTCGCCGTATACGCGGACGACGTTATCGCCCTGCTTTGAAACGCCGACGCCTTCGCCAATGACGGCAGGAGGCAAGTCCGGTGGCGTCAAAATCACAGGTACCGCAACACCTTTAAGCGTGACTGAACCAAACCGCTTCGCAAGCTTCAAAAGTTCTTTGTTGGTGACGGCACTAAACTGCCGAGGCTCGACCTTACCTCTACCTCGACGAACGTCTTCGTGGTGAATAAAGTGCTCGGCTGTATTTAACGTGTCGTCACTCGGCTTGAAAAGCGAAGGCGGACCGATGGCCCAGAGACGCACAAGATCCTCGTACGACCATGATGCAAGTCGGGCTTCCTCCGCCTCCAAAAACTTCCTCGCTCGCTTTACGAATATTCCGATGGCAGCTAATGGCCTTCGTTCACGGATATAGAGGTGCGTCGCCAAATCGCGAGTGTTCCAGCCCTCGCACAGCGTCGGTGCTTCAGGCCCGACTTCGAGTAACAGTTCAGCGAGTTGATTTCGTTCAGTCTTTGCAAATGACATGGGCCCTAGCATAGTGCCAGGGCCCATAGTTCTGCTCACAAAAGTGTCAGGTATTAAAGCGACTCTCGTGTTGCTTGAACATCAGCGTCTTCTGCCGGTCCAATATCCGCCGCGGTTGGAACCACGGTTGGAAGAATGACTGGCTCACGCTTGTACTTCTGCTCAATCGTTCGCGAGAGCTGACGACGAAGCTGCTGCACCATGCGGTACGGGTCATTCTCCCCTTCTGCAGCCAAATCACCCATAACTTCCTGGACACGCTCGACGACCTTCTTATTGAAGTCACGGTCGTCTTCAGAGAAACCAGTGGTGGAGACGCGCGGTACCTCAATGAGGCTACTCGTGCGGTCGTCGATCACGCAGGTAATCGAGACAACGCCACCTGAGGCAAGCGAGCTGCGGTCTGCCAGCACGTCCGGGTCTACGTCGCCCATCGTCGCGCCATCAACATAAAGCTGTCCGACCTGGTACTGGCCAACAACCTTGATCTTGCCCTTCGTCATGTCAACCACAACACCATTTTGAGCAAGTGCGGTATTCTCCGGCTTCACACCGGTCGCAATAGCGAGCTCCTTGTTCGCGCGCATGTGGCGCCACTCACCGTGCACAGGCATAGCGCAAGTCGGGCGTGCTGCGTTGTACAGGAAGAGAAGCTCACCGGCGTAGCCGTGGCCAGAAGCGTGGACATGAGCTTCGGAGTTCGTCACCACAGTCGCACCGATTTGTGCGAGGTTGTTGATCGCCGCGAACACAGCTTCCTCATTACCTGGGATCAGGGAAGACGACAGGATGATCATGTCACCGTCGCGGATGGTGATCTGGCGGTGTTCACGGCGCGACATACGCGAAAGCGCAGCCATCGGCTCGCCCTGCGTACCCGTTGTGATCAGCACAACCTTATGCGGCGCCATCTTGGCAGCTTCTTCGATAGGGATAATCGTGTTCTTCGGAGCCTTCAGCAGGCTCATCTTCTCGGCGATTTCCATATTTCTCAACATGGAGCGGCCGTTGAAGGCAACCTTGCGACCATTCGCTACAGCCGCGTTGACTGCCATTTGGACGCGAGCAACGTTGGAAGCAAACGAAGCAATCACAACGCGCTGCTTCGCCTGGCTCACCAAACGCGTCAGTGTCTCCTCGATACCGGCCTCGGATGCAGAAATACCCGGCACCGTAGCGTTCGTGGAGTCACACATAAACAGATCGACGCCTTCGTCACCGTAACGCGACAGCGCCGGCAGGTCCGTCGGCATTCCATCGTACGGAGTCTGGTCCACCTTGACGTCACCGGTCATCACAACATGACCCGCGCCGGTCTTAATAGACAGGCCGAGACACTGCGGAATGGAGTGATTCACGTGCCAGAAACGCACGTGGAATGGGCCCAAGTTGACGGAAGAATCCTTGTTCACCTCATGCAACTTCGGACGCTGACGGTGCTCCTTCGTCTTCGCAGCAATCAGCGCATTGGTGAATCGCGACGAGTAAATCGGGATATCCGGGCGCAGCTTCAACAGCCACGGGATTGCGCCAATGTGGTCTTCATGACCATGTGTGACAACCAGGGCCTCGACCTTGTCCAACTTCTTTTCAATCGGACCAAAGTCAGGCAGCACAAGATCAACGCCTGGTTCACCGGAGTTCGGGAACAGCACACCACAGTCGACGATGAGCAGGCGTCCGTTGTATTCAAACACCGTCATATTACGACCGATTTCGGAAATACCACCCAAGGCGTAAATACGCAGGGTCCCCTTCGGTGCCTTCGGAGGAGCCGGGAGGCGCTTCGTCAAGTCTGCGCCCTGCATCGACTTCACCGGGTTGCGACGGCCACCGCCGTTGTTACCGCGTCCACGGCCGCGTCGGCGATTCCTGCCGTTACCGCCATTTCCGTTCGAGTTCCGGGACTTGCTATCCCGCTGTGACTTCTCAGAGCCCTTGTCATCTTCATTACTTGCGGTTCCTGCGGCCTGCTTCGGTGCCTGAAACACCGGCTTCTGTTCAGTGGCCTCAGGTGGCCCTGCTTTACGCGTCACTTTGCGTGAGCGTGTACGGGGTTCGTTCATACTTAAAGGACTCCAGCCTTCTTCAAATCTTCTCTGAGAACCTCCACCTGCTCAGAGGTCGCTCCGACCACTGGCAGGCGTGGTTCGCCTACTTCAATGCCCTGCAGACGCAGGGCAGCCTTTGCAAATGTTGTGCCACCGAGAATCGCTTGTTGATGTGCGAGAACGTCGATGACATTGGCGTTAATTTCCCGCGCACGGACGAGGTCGCCTTCCTCGAAGCTTGTGATGAGCTCGCGCAACGCTTGCGGTGCTGCGTGGCCTACAACCGAGATCACACCGGTTGCCCCCATGGCCAGCCACGGCAGGTTCAGCGGGTCATCCCCGGAATACCATGCCAGGCCTGTTGATTGGATCAACGGTGCTGCCTGGAAGAAGTCGCCTTTCGCATCTTTCATCGCAACTACGGTTGGCAATTCCGCCAACTTCGCAATGGTGTCCGAGGCAATCGGAATCGCAGAGCGTCCTGGAATGTCGTAGAGGCAGATCGGCAACGAAGTTGCAGACGCGATCTCCCGGAAGTGCGCAAACACGCCGTCTTGAGACGGCTTCGAGTAATACGGTGTGACAGCCAAGAGGCCATCAGCCCCTGCCTCAGCAGCTTCCTTCGCCAATGCGACGGACTTTCGGGTATCGTTCGTGCCTACTCCGGCGATAAGTTTGGCGCTATCGCCAACTTCTTCACGCACCGCTTTCAGTAACGCGACTTTCTCTTCACTGGTTGTCGTTGGCGATTCGCCCGTCGTGCCCGCAAGCACGAGGGCATCAATGCCATTGCCGACAAGGTGGGCAGCTAATGCTCGTCCTGCCTTAACGTCTAGCTCGCCATGCTTATCGAACGGCGTGACCATTGCGACGCAGACTGTGCCGAAAACGTCAGCACCGATATTAGCTTTCATAGAAGTGCCCATGCCAAAAGAGCGTACCCTTTTTGCTGGCTGAATGTAACTCCACCGCTACGTTTTGTACTGGGTTGTTGCCTTCTTAGTCCCGTCCGGCAGCGTTGTGACAACGAAGTCCTCGAACAAGACGGGTGCGCACTCACTCAAAAGTTCCAGACACCTCACGGCGACCGCTCGTAGCTCCTCCCCACTGTGCTCAGCTGCCCTGGTCGCAACAAAATTCCGCCAAGTCCGGAGGTTGCCGCTGACAACAAGTCGGGTTTCTCTCGCAGCCGGAGCAAGTGCCATAGCTGCCTCGCGTACCTGTTGCTTGCGCAGTAACACATTCTTCTCATCCGTCAGACTTGCTTCCACCGCGTTATGCAATTCGTCGTGCACAAACGCAGCGTCTTCAATCGCGTGCTCGAAAAACCGTTGAAGTTGCTCGTCGCGCTGTACAACGCTAGGAACCACGACTCCTCTTTGCTCTTCAGGTAAGGAGTACTGTGAAAGCTCGCTGATTGAAAAGTCTCGGTGTCGCAATATCTCATGGCTGGTGGCCATTGAGATTCCCTGAATATACAGCGTCACGCTTGCGTGCTCGAGCAGCGAGAGGTTGCCGGTATCAATGACGTGATGCAGGAAGGCGTCCGTGCTCGAAGTGTGAGACTCATTGTCACCGAAGGAGTCATAGCTTGCCCTGCCTGCAAATTCGACGACAGCATCCGCCGCCGCTGCACCAGATGAAGGCCGCCAGCCCAGTCCGGCTGGCGGTTCGAACGTTGATGCTGCCACGAGCTGGATGCTGAGTTGGCGCTGCGGCTGCATCTGTTACAGCCCGAGGAACTTGTCAAGGCCGATCGTGAGGCCTGGATGATCCATGACGTTTCGCACGCCGAGCAATACACCCGGTACGAACGAATCACGCCCATAGGAATCTTGGCGGATAGTCAACGACTGATCGACGGTGCCGAAGATAACTTCCTCATGCGCAACCATTCCGGTCATACGCACAGCGTGGACTCGGACGCCATCGATATCCGTGCCGCGCGCTCCATCGAGTTCCTGCACAGTGGCATCCGGACAAGGTTGCATTCCGGCGGCCTTTCGGGCCTCTGCAATCCCTTGCGCTGTCTTTACCGCAGTGCCGGACGGTGCATCCAGCTTGTTCGGATGGTGGTACTCAACTACCTCGGCTGACTCGAAGAACTTGGCCGCCTGGCGAGCAAAGGACATCGTCAATACAGCTGAGATGGCGAAGTTAGGCGCAATGAGAACGCCAGTGCCCTGCGAAGCAGCACACCAGCTGCGTACTTGGTCGTAGCGATCGTCGTCAAATCCTGTTGTGCCCACTACACAGTGGATGCCGTGCTTGATACAGAACTCGAGGTTGCTCATTACCGAGTCTGGAGTGGTGAAGTCGACGATAACTTCGGCACCAGCGTCCAACAGTTTTTCTAAGCTGTCGTCTTTATCGATCTCGGCCACAAGTTCAAGATCATCAGCCGCGCGCACGCCCGCTACAACTGCGGTACCAACGCGCCCATGCGCTCCCAAAACACCGACTTTGATTGTCATATCCATTCCTCAATTCTGCCTTTGCGAGTTGCGTTCGTTCTACTGCTGTCACTGTAGCGCGCCGTGCGGCAGGTGTGGTTCGGTACACTCGAAAAGCATGAAGAGTAGCTTGATCCTCCCCGGTATCCTCACCGTGGCTGCACTGCTCACGGCTTGCGGCACGGGCTCCGAAGTGACAGAGCCGTCCGCAGCGACCGCGTCCCCTGAAAGCGTTGCAGCTACCACTACGCAAGACGCACCTGCTACGGAGTCAACGGTGTCGGCTGTGGCATCTCCCGCAGCCCCAGCCGCTCTCAACGCCTTCGCTCCGCCCGAAGGTGCCCCTGAGCTAACGCTCCAGGATGTTCGAGTCGGTACCCATGAGACGTATGACCGCGTCGTCTTCGAGTTCTCAGGCAATGGCCTACCTGGATACCGAATTCAGTACACCGATAAGGCACTCCAGCAGGCCTCCGGCCACGAGCTCGCGGTCTCCGGTAACGACATCTTGGAGGTGCTCATCGAAGGCACACCGATGGATCGACTCCCGAGCAACCCTGATCTTATCTCCGCTGGCCCGTATCAGCTGGCAACCGGCAACGTCGCTGGGATCACCAACGGCGGCACGTTTGAAAACCAGTCGCAGTTCTTCATCGGACTCGACCGGCAGCGTTCGTTTGAGGCCACGGTGTTGGAAAGTCCAACACGGCTAGTTATTGACGTCCACCGTTAGCTCGGCAAACGCGTAGTGGCCAGGGCGTAAATGCCCTGGCCACTTCTTTAAGCGGTGAGACTACTTGTCCTGCTCAACAGGAACAAGGGAGATCTTGCCGCGATTATCAATATCACGAATCTCGACCTCGATCTTGTCACCGACGTTGACAACGTCCTCGACCTTCTCGATGCGCTTGTTGCCACCCAAGTTCGAGATATGAATCAGGCCGTCGGTTCCCGGGACGATCGAAACGAACGCGCCGAATGCAACGGTTTTGACCACGGTACCCAGGTAGTGCTCGCCTACCTTCGGCAACTGTGGGTTAGCAATTGCGTTGATCTTGTCGATCGCGGCGTCTGCTGCTTCGCCACTGGTTGCCGAGACGTACACGGTTCCGTCCTCTTCAATCGAGATGTCCGCGCCGGTTTCCTCGGTAATCGAGTTGATCATCTTGCCCTTCGGGCCAATGACCTCACCAATCTTGGAAACAGGAACCTTCACCGTGGTGATTTTCGGCGCCAACGAGCTCATGTCATCCGGCGAATCAATGACCTCTGCCATCGTGTCCAGGATGGTCTCTCGAGCATCATGCGCCTGCTTCAGAGCCGAAGCGAGCACGTCAGAAGGAATGCCGTCCAGCTTGGTATCAAGCTGCAGGGCGGTGATGAACTCGCGGGTGCCTGCCACCTTGAAGTCCATATCGCCGAACGCATCTTCCGCGCCCAGAATGTCCGTCAGAGCGACGTACTTCGTCTCACCATCGACGTCACCCGACACAAGGCCCATCGCAATACCCGCGACCGGAGCAGCCAGTGGCACACCAGCGTTGTACAGCGACAACGTCGATGCGCACACGGAGCCCATCGACGTCGAACCGTTGGAGCTCAGCGCCTCAGAAACCTGGCGAATCGTGTACGGGAAGTCTTCGCGCGAAGGTATCACTGGCAACAACGCGCGCTCTGCAAGCGCACCGTGACCGATTTCGCGGCGCTTCGGGGAGCCAACACGACCTGTTTCACCAGTCGAATACGGTGGGAAGTTGTAGTGGTGAATGTAACGCTTCGAAGTCTCAGGGCTCAGCGAATCGATTGGCTGTTCCATCTTCAGCATGTCAAGCGTCGTCACACCAAGGATCTGGGTCTCACCGCGCTCGAACAGTGCCGAACCATGCGCACGCGGGACCAGTTCGACTTCCACGCCGAGGTCACGGATCGCGGTCACGCTGCGACCGTCGATACGGTAGCCATCCTTCAGGATCTTGCCTCGAACAATCTCCTTCTGCAGTGCGTTGTACGCCGCGCGAATCTCCTTCACCACAGCAGCAACATCGTCGTCATCTTCGTCGACGTCGAGGCGGTCAAGCACATCTTCTTCGATGTCCTCGATGTACGCGTTGATCTTCTCTTCGCGCTCCTGCTTGCCAGCGATGGTCAGGAAGGAAGCGAGCTTCTTCGATGCCTTCTTCTCCACTGCTTCAAACACCTCATCGGTGTATGCCGGGAATAGCGGGAACTCCTTGCGCTCCTTGTCGAACTGAGCTGCAAGATCGCGCTGCGCCTCACACAGCGTCTTGATGTACGGTTTCGCAGCCTCCAGACCGTCTGCGACGGTTTCCTCGGTAGGTGCAGGTGCGCCGTCAGCGATCAGCTTGACGACGTTCGCGCCAGCTCCTGCCTCAACCATCATGATTGCAACATCCGCTTCCGTCTTACGGCCACGCTTGCGCTCAACAATGCGGCCCGCAACAACCATCTCGAAGATGGCACGCTGGTGCTGCTCGTGATTCGGGAATGCAACCCACTGGCCTTCTGGGTGTTTATCGTCAGCGATCAATGCCATACGCACACCACCAACAGGGCCGGAAACCGGCAGGCCAGAAAGCTGCGTTGCCGCGGAAGCTCCGTTGATAGCGACAACGTCGTAGTATTCTTCCGGGGCGATCGACAGGACGGTAATCACGACCTGAACCTCGTTGCGCAGCCCCTTCACGAAGGTTGGGCGCAGTGGGCGGTCGATGAGACGGCAAGCCAGGATCGCCTCGGTGGATGGGCGGCCTTCGCGGCGGAAGAACGAGCCCGGGATACGGCCCGCGGCATACATCCGCTCCTCGACATCAACGGTCAGAGGGAAGAAATCAAAGCCTTCGCGGGGGTTATTCGACGCCGTCGTCGTCGCAAGCATCATGGTGTCATCGTCCAGGTAGGTCGTCACCGAGCCATCTGCCTGGCGAGCCAACTGGCCCGTCTCAAAACGAATGGTGCGAGAACCGAAATCACCATTGTCGAGCGACGCTACTGCTTCGGTAACCCCATACTCTTCATCAACGTGGATTTCGTACGAATTTCTCGGCTTAAAACTGCTCAATTGATCCCTCTCCTTGGATCTCCGGGCGATCATCGATGTCGCCGTTTTTGTGTCATTTAGAACGAAGCACACTCTACCACCCTGCCAGGGATTTCACCACGCTCCAGACACAGCTAAACCCCCGCCCTGAAAGCCAGAGCGGGGGTTTGAAGCCTTATGACGTGATCGTCTTAACGACGAAGGCCGAGACGAGCAATCAGGTCACGGTAGCGCTCGACGTTGTTCTCGCGCAGGTACTTCAGGAGACCACGACGGCGACCAACCAGCAGCAGCAGGCCACGACGGGAGTGGTGGTCGTGCTGGTGGAACTTCAGGTGCTCAGTCAGGTTGTTGATGCGCTCGGTGAGCAGCGCAACCTGTGCCTCCGGGGAACCGGTGTCAGTCTCGTGCACACCGTAGGTCTTCAGAATCTCTGCCTTTTTCTCAGCGTTCAGCGCCATGAAAAACTCCTCATTTGTTTCAGTCCGCATATACTTTGACCACTTCGTGCTGCAACTGCTGCGAACCACAGTCTCAACGCGCACAAAGCCTGGACTACTTTAGCTGCTGCGCGCCAGGTTGGTCAAACGCGTCATGAACTCATCGAGGAATCGATCAACGTCGACACCAACTGCAACCTGACTCGTCTTCTTCGGGTCATTCAGACGCTCCGGGTCCCCGATCGTTCGTCCACGAGTTGGCTCTTCGAGGTCCGTGCGCAGGTTTATACCAATGCAGTCAACCAGGCTGGGATCTATCGCAACTGCTACCGCCAACGGGTCATGCAGCCCGCACCCACCAAGATGCGGCGAAGTTGTTTCATATGCCTTGATGTAAAAGTCAGTCGCCTCTGCCAAGAAGTCGCCTTGAGACGTGCCCAACTCCTTCCACACCGCGGTTTCTTTCGACGTCAACAGCGTCTGCAAAGTGACATCGAGCCCGATCACGGTGAGGTTCTGCGCCCTGCGCATCACAAAATCAGCAGCTTCGGGGTCCTGATTGATGTTCGCCTCAGTGCACGTATTGACGTTTCCCGGCACGGTCAACGCACCGCCCATCATCACAATCCTGGCACTGTCTGCAAAGTCTTTATCGGCTTCCATGGCAGCTGCGACCGTCGTCAGAGGCCCGACAGGAACAACCACTAACTCGTCGCCGTAGCGGTGGAACGCGTCGACCATGAAGTCCACCGCGGAGGCTTCCTCGACAGCGCGATGGGCATCCGGAAGTTGCGCCTCCCCTATACCGTTTACGCCGTGAATGAACTGCGAAATCTCCAGAACTTCAAAGCTATCCTTGGCACGAGCATGCGTCGGGCCAGCGAACACGGGAATATCGGTGCGCCCGAATAACTCGAGAATCGCGAGACTGTTGCGAACACTATCAGCCACCGTGACGTTTCCATATGTCGATGTCACGCCGACAAGTTTCACTTCAGGTGAAGCCATAGCATATGCCAACGCCAACGCGTCGTCGATACCGGTGTCTACGTCGAGAATCATCTTGATGGTCACAGCAAAAACCTTTCAAGCAACACAGATCAGCAACGGCTTTATTCTACGGAATCAGCAACAGGCTCGCTTAAGAGCTCGCGGGTCCGGGAAACGTCCCGAGCCATGTGCTCCAGAAGCTCGTCAACGGAATCGAACTTGACCATGTCGCGAACCTTCGCCACGAATTCGACGCGGGCCATCCGATCGTAAAGGTCAGCATCTCTATCAAGCACGTAGGACTCGACACTGCGCCGCTTGTCACCGAACGTCGGATTAGTGCCGACTGAAATCGCAGCCGGGTAGCGCTTTCCCGGAACCATGTTCCCGCCGATGGGGGCATCGTCGATAATTGTGAGCCACCCCGCGTACACCCCATCCTTCGGGAGGGCAGAGACATCAGCAACATACTGATTCGCGGTCGGGTAACCGAGCTCGCGACCTCCTCGCCCAGCACCCCGCTCGATCGGACCCACGACGGAGAACGGCCTGCCCATGTAGTCCTTAGCCACGCTGATGTTGCCCTGCGCAAGCTCGTCCCGAATCGCCGTTGAACAAATTCTTGTCGCACCCTCTTTCAGCAGGCGGACTACCGTCACATCAACACCATTCTGCTCACCGAGCTGCACCATCGTCTGCGACGTGCCGGAAGCGTTACGTCCGAACGTAAAATTCTCGCCCACAAAGACATGACGAGCATGCAAGGTGCCCATCACTACTTTGTCGAAATAGTCTTGTGCACTCTCCCCCGCAAGCTCTTTGCGGAAATCGATAACAATCAGCGCGTCCACGCCAAGCTCAGCGATGAGCCGCGCCCGCTCCTCGAGTGGCATCAGCGCCGTGGGTGCGGCTTCCGGACGAAATACTGCTACCGGGTGCGGCTCAAATGTCATCACCACGCATGGCACCTGGAGACGCTTCGCCTCATCAACAGCTGCTTTGATCAGCATCTGGTGACCGCGGTGGACCCCGTCAAAGACCCCTATCGTCAGCACGGTGCCGTCAAGGGCACCGAACGATTCCGGTACAGCATTAAGACCGTGCAAAATATCCACGTGCAATAGCGTACGGCATACTAAAGAGCTATGAGTGATCCCCTCGCTACATCTGGAATTGTTGTCATCGATAAGCCACAAGGTCTCACAAGCCACGACGTGGTCGCACGCCTTCGCCGTGCTTTCGGGACCCGCAAAGTTGGTCATGCCGGCACCTTGGATCCGATGGCGACTGGAGTACTGGTTGTCGGTATCGAGCGTGGCACAAAGCTCCTCGCCCACCTCGTCGCGGAAACCAAGACGTACGAGGCAACCATTCGGCTCGGTGCCGCCACCACGACGGATGACGCCGAGGGCGAGGTCGTCAGCACCTCCCCCACCGATGCAGTCACTGACGCCGACATTATCGACGCCATCGACAGCTTCCGCGGCGATATCATGCAGCGTCCCTCAAGCGTGTCCGCAATCAAAATCGACGGCAAGCGCGCACATCAGCTCGTCCGCGAAGGACACGATGTCGAGATCCCAGCCCGACCAGTAACAATTCATGAGTACAGCATTTTGGGCATCGCTCGCGTCGATACCTGGATTGACGTCGATGTCCGTGTGCACTGCTCCTCGGGGACGTACATTCGCGCGCTCGCACGCGATCTAGGTGAGACCCTACACACCGGCGGGCACCTGACTGCGCTTCGCCGAACCACAGTCGGGCCCTTTAACCTCGAGCACGCATTGGAGCTGGAAGACATCCAGGCTCACCCGCGCTTCAGCCTCACCCTCGACGAAGCCTGCGCTACCTGTTGGCCGGTACTGCCCGTCACCAACGATGAATACGACGCCCTCGCTATGGGCAAATGGCTCGAACCTCGCGGACTTTCGGGTGTACACGCTGCACAACGTGACGACGGCCGCGTCGTCGCCCTTGTGAAAGAATCCAAGAAGCGTCTTGCCACGGTGTTTGTCGCGCGCCCATCCACGCTGTAGTCAGCGCTAACGCCGTTTTTCGCGTTTGTCGCTACAACAGAAACGCAGAAGTGATGACGTAGCCAGCCCGGTGCACCCAGCGCCCCTCAAAGAACGGAGCGGGCGTCGGCCGCTCGAGAATGTACGAAACAAATGTTCCGTTCGGCCGGATATAGATTTCCGCCTGATCGAATTCCAACATCTTTCGCGCCAACGGGAACCAACACTTATATGTGGCCTCTTTCGCGCAGAACAGCAGCCGATCAGCCCAGAAGCAGCCCTCTGCCCGAAGTGCGTCCAACATCTCAAGCTCGGTTGGGCACGCGATTTGGGGCAATACGCCTTCCGGAAGCGGCTCCGCCAGCTCAGCATCAATACCGATAGAGCGCACCTTGTTGAGTGGCGCAACGACCGCCGCACGAAAACCATCCGTGTGTGTCAAGGAGCCGCACACGCCGTCGGGCCACAACGGCATCCCAGCTTCGCCCCGCATGATGCGGTGAGGACCTTCGACCCCTAGTTCGTCGAGGGCGCGGTGCGCACACCAACGGGCATCGCCGAACTCCCCTTTCCGGATATCGACCGCTCCGCGGACAACGCCTTTCTCCTGCTCGTCGAGATTATCGTAATTGCGGAGATTATGGCCGTCATCGGTTCGAAGAGAGACGAACCGCGCAGAGGGAGGGAATAATGACAGATCGCGCACTAGCGGTTCACCTCCCAGACTGGGTACGGCCAACGATGTTCCTCTGGCCAGCGCTGCCACTCCCTGGGGTACCCCAACGACACTTCAATATGCGGAATGCCGTCTACATGTACAGTCCCCGGGATATGAAGGTGTCCGTAGACTACGGCCTGTGCCTGGAACCGCTTAGGCCAACTGCGCGTGTGCCGGGTCCCGCACCACATGGCAATGTCCCCGTAGAACAGGCGGTGCGTTGGCTCCTTTACCAGTGGCCAGTGGTTGACCAAGATCGTCTTACCGTGCACGCGAGAAAGGCGCTTCGTTGTGTACGCCAAGCGCTCCCAGCACCACGCACGAGTATCTACAAATGGGCGGATAGCAAACTCGTCCGTCATCAGAATGTTGTTGTCGCGAGCTTTCTTCAGCGCGGCGTCGACACTTAAATGCTGAGGGCGAAACGAGTAGTCGTACAGAGTAAACAGTGGCGCCACCGTAATGCCGTGGAATACCGGGTACGGGTCCTCAGGCGTTACAACGCCGAGTTCTCGCATTGCCTGGACTAGCGCAACGTACTTATCACGGCCTCTGTAGCGTGATCGCTCGCTAGAGAACAGCTCGTGGTTTCCAGGGGCCCAGATGACTTTCTCAAACCGTTGAGCAAGTACACCCATCACGTTGACTATCAGCTCAAATTTCTCTGCAACATCACCCGCGACAATCAGCCAATCCCCCTCATGCCGCGGTTGAATGAGGTCGATCTTGGCCTGATTCGCCTTTACTGCAGCATGCAGGTCGCTGACCGCCCACAGTGTCGGACCTAGCATGACGTACTCACTCCTCTACCCCGGTGCGCGCCCACTTCATCGAACGGAACCGCCACAGCACTCCCACCAGACGCAACACGACTGAGACAAAATAGCCGGCCCACACACCCGCGAGCCCCCACCCCAGCCACATGGACAACAACGTCAAAGGCAAAAATCCACCGAGCATTGCGCCAATCGAAAGGTTGCGCAGGAAGACAGCGTCACTCGCTCCAAGCAGCACCCCGTCGAGCGCAAACACCGCACCCCCCACAACGATCATCGCCACCAACCACCGCCAAGGGACAGCCAGCGCGTCTGCCATGCCAGGATCATGCGTAAAAATCGACTGAATTGGCCCATCGAACACTAGAAAAACCGCAGCGAGCACAACCGCAAACACCGTAGCGTAGCGCGTAACAGCTGCACCTGTCCTTCTTGCGCGCTCCACGTTTCCCTGCCCAAGTGCAGCCCCTGTAAGCGTCTGAGCTGCAATTGCGAGCGAGTCCAGCACGAGACACAGGAAGTTCCACAACTGCAGCAACACCTGGTGCGCGGCCAACGCGAAGACACCAAAACGACCAGCGACTGCGGTAGCGGCGAGCAACGAAATCTGAAAGGAGGCGGAGCGCAAAATCAAGTCACGTCCAAGCACCAACTGATGGGCAATGACATTCCACTGTGGACGCCAAACAGCGCCCTCTCCTCGATGTTCCTTTACAAGCGCCCCAACGAATAGTGAAGCGGTAATTCCCATTCCTATTACATTGGCCACAGCAGAGCCCACCAGCCCAAAGTGGTCAACAAGCAAAGGCAATAGAACCGCCCCGGGTACAAGACCGCACAGCGTCAACACAAACGGTAGCCTGGTGTTTTGCACTCCTCGCATCCAACCATTACCTGCCATAATCAGCAGCGTCAGCGGAATAGCGACCGCCGCGACATGCATCCACTGCGCCGCGTCAGCAGACGTTTCCGCATTCTGAGTCAACGCGAACGCGATGGGTTCGGCGAACAGCCAAATAATCGACGCCAATCCGAGGCCCACGAGTATTGCCACCCACGAAGCCTGGACGCCTTCCGCGACCGCATCAGCACGCCGACCTGCGCCGTAAAGACGCGAGCTACGCGCGGTAGTGCCGTAGGAAAGAAACGTCAGCTGCGTGGTCACCGTAGATTGCACCGCAGTACCAGCAGCGAGCGCCGCAAGCTCAACCGTGCCCAGCCTTCCAACCACAGCAGTATCCAGCAGCAAATACAGAGGATTCGCCGCAAGCACGCCGAGGGCCGGTAGCGCCAGGGCAAAAATGTCACGCGCCCGCACACCATGCGTATTCGTCATACAGGAGCAGCCTTACTCCGCAACGTATGCGTCATGCAATGCAGCCAGAAGCTGATCTTGTACCTGCTCTTTCGTTCCTTGCGCTGAGTACCCCGCAGCCGGGCGGTGACCACCCCCGCCGAGCGCACTTGCAACGACGGAGACATCTACCTTTGTCGAGCGCAAGGAAATCCCCCACCGCTCCGAGTGGAACTGCTTGAGTACAACCCCGACGTCACTGCCAACGAGGACACGCGCGTAATCAATTACGGCTTCAACGGCAGTTTGGCTCATCGCTTGCATCGCAGCTTCATCAATACACATGAACGAAACTGTGAGATCATCGACTTGGCGTGATTCCAAGCTTGCTAATGCACTACCCATCAAACGTAGGTCATCGGCCGTCATCTCGTCCGAAAGCTGCAGGGATATGTTCCTTGGATTGAGCCCGAATTCCAACAACTCTCCAGCAAGCGTATGCATTCTCGGGGAACCCCAACGGAAGTTACCTGTGTCGGTGACAAGCCCGGAATACAGGCAGTAGGCCAGTTCAGCATCTAACTCGACGCCGAGGTACGTGAACAGCTCCCGGATGATAGTCGTCGTCGATTCAGAATCGATAATGAGGTTCCGCGCTCCGAACCCGTCATTCGAACGGTGATGGTCAAGCACGATCACCCGCTCTTGCTGCGCCAAAAGCTCAGATTGGTAGCATCCCGTTCGGTCTACCGAGGCACAATCAACCGTGACGATCAGCCCATCCGCTGGTAACGCTTCCCCATAGATGACCTCATCAACCCCCGGAATAGAGCGCAGGTTATTTGCGTGCGGGAATGGCTGACCGATGTAAGCACAGGCTTCAATTCCGATCTGTCGCAATCCGCGAACAAGAGCGCATGCCGATCCAATCGCATCAGCATCGGGCTTGATATGGGCCAGCACCGCAACATTCGATGCGCTCTTAATGGCGCCAGCAGCTTTGCTAAATTCAGCCTCTGCTTGGGGAAATAACAACGCCATAGTGCCTACTCTTCAATCGTCTTATACGGGTTTTCCTCACCTGCTGGCTGGGCGTTCTCTCGCAGTCGCGCCAGCTCCTCATCGCGACGACGAGCTTTCTCCAGCAGCTCTTCCATCCGCGCCGAGGACTCCGGCACCGTATCAAGCTTGAACTCAATCGTAGGAGTAAAGCGGACGCTCAACTGGTCGCCAACGATCTTGCGGATCTGTCCTCGGTGACGGTGCAGCGCCTCTGCAGCCTGATCGTAATCCGGCTCGTCGTCGATATTCTTTCCGCGGACCGTGTAGTAGACAGTCGCATCATGTAGGTCGCCAGTCATCCGGACGTCCGTAATAGTCACCAATTCGAGGCGACGGTCTTTCACTTCACGCTCTATCGCCGAAGCGACGATCATTTGGATCTGCTTCGCCAGGCGCTGCGCGCGAGGGTTCTCTGACATTTCGTCTCCTTTACTTCATTGGCACTAAACCTCCGAACAGTCTACCCTGCTACGACGCAGCCCACTACTTCGAGAAAAGAAACGGCCCTGCTCACTTCGTGTTTGTCAAGGAGCAGGGCCGTTTTCTCTCTACCGGCTAGTCGCGGGGGACTTCCACCATCTCGTATGTCTCGATGATGTCGTCGACCTGGATGTCCGGGTAGGACAGCACCATGCCGCATTCGTAGCCCTTTGCAACCTCTGTTGCGTCGTCCTTCTCGCGTCGCAGCGAGTCGATGGTCGCGTCCGAGGTAACAACGTTGCCGTCGCGCACGAGGCGAATCTTCGCTCCACGCTTGACCTTGCCTTCGGTAACCATGCAGCCTGCGATGAGGCCGACAGAAGATGCCTTGAAGATCTGACGGATCTCGGCCTTGCCCAGGTCCTTCTCTTCGTAGATCGGCTTCAGCATGCCCTTCAGGGCTGCCTCGACTTCCTCGATCGCCTTGTAGATCACCGAGTAGTAACGAATCTCGACGCCCTCGTTGTTGGCTTCTTCCGTGGCCTTGCCCTCAGCGCGGACATTGAATGCCACGATGACAGCGTCGGAAGCGGCCGCGAGCACGACGTTGGTCTGGGTAACAGCACCGACGCCACGGTCGATGATGTTTACCTCGACTTCGTCGTCGACCTCGATCTTGAGCAGCGCCTCCTCCAGAGCTTCCACCGAACCGGCGTTGTCGCCCTTGAGGATGAGGTTGAGCTGGCTGGTCTCCTTGAGCGCCTGATCCAGGTTCTCCAGAGAGACGCGCTTCTTGCTGCGCGCCTGCATAGCAGCGCGATGACGGGCGTCACGCTGCGCAGCGATCTGGCGGGCAACGCGGTCGTCCTCGACTACCAGGAGGTTGTCGCCTGGACCAGGAACGCCATTGAGGCCTTGTACCTGTACCGGGCGGGACGGGCCAGCCTCTTCAACGTCGTTGCCCCACTCGTCGACCATTCGGCGGACACGGCCGAAGTTGCCGCCCACAACGATGGAGTCGCCGACGCGCAACGTACCGCGCTGCACGATAACGGTGGAGACTGGGCCACGGCCACGGTCGAGGTGCGACTCGATAGCCACGCCCTGTGCATCCATGTCCGGGTTCGCCTGCAGCTCGAGAGCTGCGTCGGCGGTCAGCAAGACTGCCTCGAGCAGTTCGTCGATGCCGGTGCCCTGCTTCGCGGAGATGTCGATGAACATGGTGTCACCGCCGTACTCCTCCGGAACCAGTCCGTATTCGGTCAGCTGACCACGGATCTTCTCCGGCGAAGCCTCCGGCTTATCCACCTTGTTCACTGCGACCACGATAGGCAGATCTGCAGCCTTGGCGTGGTTGATAGCCTCAACCGTCTGTGGCATCACGCCGTCGTCAGCAGCGACAACGAGGATAGCGAGGTCGGTTGACTTCGCACCGCGGGCACGCATTGCCGTGAACGCCTCGTGACCTGGGGTATCGAGGAACGTGATCTTACGCTCAACCCCCTCGAGCTCAACGGTGGTCTGGTACGCACCGATGCCCTGGGTAATACCGCCGGCCTCGCCGCGCCCAACGTTGGCGCGACGAATTGTATCCAGCAAGCGGGTCTTACCGTGGTCCACGTGACCCATGACAGACACCACTGGTGGGCGCTGTTCAAGGTCCTCTTCGGTGCCTTCATCCTCACCGAACTGGAGGTCGAAGGACTCGAGAAGTTCGCGGTCCTCGTCCTCAGGAGAGACGATCTTAACCTCGTAGTTAATTTCGGCGCCGAGTAGCTGCAGCGTCTCCTCGGGGACCGACTGCGTTGCCGTTACCATTTCACCAAGGTTGAACAGCGCCTGCACCAGGTTCGATGCTTCGGTACCGATCTTGTCAGCGAAGTCAGCCAAGGTCGCGCCCTGACGCAGACGCACAGTCTTGCCACCGCCATCGGGAAGGCGTACGCCACCGATGACGTTTGGTGCGTGCATCTCTTCGTACTCGGCCCTCTTCTGACCCTTCGACTTACGACGACGCCCTGGTGCGCCACCTGGACGGCCGAATGCACCAGCGGTTCCGCCACGACGTCCACCGCGACCGCGGAAACCGCCGCCCTGTGGGCCGCCCGGGCCGTGTCCACCACGGCCGCGGCCGTGCCCACGACCGCCACGGTTGTCCGACCCAGCCGCCTTGCGTGGCATTTGCGTTGGTGATGGTGCCGCTGCCATATCTGCTGGGGACGGACGACGGCTACCTTGACGCTGCGCGCCAGTCCCGCGACCCTGGCCCTGGTTCTGCCCTGGGCGTGGGCCACCTTGGCCACCGCGACCAGGCTGACCACCACGGCCACCCTGTGCACCGCGACCACCCGGACGTGGAGCTGGTCGTGCCCCACCAGTGTTGGAAGAAAATGGATTGTTGGCTACCCGTGGGCGGCCACCCGGCTTCGGCATCGGCCGCGGCATACCCGACGGCTTCGGTGCTGCAGGTTTTGCAGCACTTGGCTTCGGTGCCGCTGGCTTTGCTGCTGCAGGCTTCGGGGCAGCTGGCTTAGCAGCGCCGGGCTTTGGAGCGGCTGGTGTGGCAGCACCGGGCTTTGGTGCTGCAGGTTTTGCAGCACTTGGCTTCGGTGCCGCAGGCTTTGCTGCTGCAGGCTTCGACGCCTTACCAGCGGGCTTCGCTGCATCCTTATCCTTCGCGGATGCTTCTTCTCCGCCACCATTCTTTTGCTCGTACAGTGCCGTCATCTTCTTGACGACGGGAGGCTCAATGGTGGAGGAAGCTGTCTTTACGAATTCGCCCTCTTCCTTCAGAGTGGCGAGTAGTTCCTTGCTTGTTACGCCGAGTCGTTTTGCGAGCTCGTGTACGCGTAGCTTTCCGGGCACGTGTCTCCTCTTAGTTGGGCTAGAGGGCGGCACCGGAAACGGCGACCGGCCTCTAGACGTTGATTATGACTTTCATCGCTGATGCTGCTTCATTGTTGCGTTCTCATCAGTGTTCGGTCTTCCTTACTTCTGTTGGGTCTTTCGCCTTTTCAGCGAGGTACTTGTGTACATGACCTACGTCCGCAGGGGCGGACAGACGGAGGGCGCGAGAGAAAGCTCTACGCTCTTCCGCCAGCTTTAATGCATCCCATGTAGGGGTTATCCACGCTCCCCGCCCAGGTAATGATCGGGTGGGATCTGCAAGAACAACACCTGGAACAGTACCGTCAGCAACAACCCGGAGCAATTCCCTATCTGGAAGTTTCCGGCCTGTGGCTATACAGGTGCGACGACGGATTGAGCGTTCGCTCGCTGAAGTCATCCACACCCTTCTTCCACATACTCGACATTGCTGAACGGCTATCGCGTGGCCAACACCACGATGGGAAAATTAGCCACGGACCAGCCTACGCCACTTTGCCAAGTTTTTATAAGCGTTGTGTGAATTCCCAACACAGAGGCCAGGATCTGGCGTCGTTAATCCGCGGCTGCGTCGGAGTGGATGTCGATCTTCCAACCGGTAAGGCGAGCAGCCAGACGTGCGTTCTGCCCCTCCTTGCCAATCGCAAGTGACAGCTGGTAGTCGGGCACGGTAACACGCGCTACTTGCGCCACTGGGTCGACGACCTCGACCTTGACAACCTTCGATGGCGCCAGTGAGTTACCAACATACGTAGCCGGATCCTCTGCCCAGTCGATGATGTCGATCTTTTCCCCACCGAGCTCCTTCATCACGTTTGAGACACGCGAGCCGCGCGGGCCGATGCATGCGCCTTTCGCGTTGACACCCTTCACCGTCGCCCGTACAGCGATCTTGGAGCGGTGCCCCGCCTCACGGGCAATGCCCACGATCTCAACGGTGCCATCTGCGATTTCCGGGACCTCAAGCGCGAACAACCCGCGCACGAGCTCAGGGTGCGTGCGCGACAGGCTTACCTGCACACGACGGTCAGACTTATTGACGCCAACTACGTACGCCTTAATGCGGTCACCGTGCTTGAGCGTTTCGGAAGGGATCTTTTCTGCCGGGATGAGCAGGCCATCCTGTGGATCGGCTTCGGTTCCAAGCTGCACCACGGAGATTCCGCGTGCTTCCGCTTGCGCGTCCCGCTGCACGATGCCTGAGACAACAGTACCTTCAGCGCCGGAGTACTCCTCGTACACGCGACCAGCTTCGACGGCCAATAGCTTGCCCTTGATGGCGTCGCGCACGGCCCTCGCACCGATTCGAGAAAAGTTGACCGGGGTGGCGTCGTACTCCGAGATAATTTCGCCCTCAGCGTCGAGCTCAGAAACCATGACGGCAACGTCACCGGTTTCGGAGTCGATGTCGACGCGCGCCTTGTGGTGTTCATCCTGGGGGTGCTCCAGGTTGTCCGTGTACGCGAAGAGCAGCGCCGAGGCGATGGTCTCGAGTAGTTCGTCGAACCCAATTCCTTGCTGTGCTTCGATGTTCTTCAAGACTTGGACGTCAATATTCACTTGTCTTCCTCCGGATCCCTTACAGGGTTGCTGCTACTTCTGCTTCTTCAAACGTCGCCTCGCTGAGTTCTCGCTCAGCAGCGGGCGGCATGTTGAACTCAATTTCTACCACCGATTTCGGCATTTCGGAAACTTCCAAGATTTGCACCGCCGGGGTCTTCTTCCCTGCCTCGATCAGCGCGACCTTCGTTTCCTCGGAGTTCATCGCACCAATGCGCCAGATAGAACTCTGGCCGTTGGTGTCGTTGAGCTTCACTAGCCGCCCGCGGTTACGACGCCAGTGGCGCGGTGCTGTGAGCGGTAAGTCGACGCCTGGGGTGGTCACTTCCAGCGTGTAACCAGCACCGAATGAGAACGCTCCGACTTCTTCCTGTTCGTCGAGGAACTCCCCGATTTCGTTCGACACTACCTCGAGCTCGTCCAGCGTTGGACGCGCATCGGCATCAAGCGCGATGACAATCTGGGATTTCTTGCCAGCCTTCACTGCCTTGACGTGTTCGATGTCCATGTTGTGGCGTTGGGCCAGCGGCTCAATGAGTGTCTCTAGTTCTTGGGGAGTTGGAAAAGCCATGTGCCCACCATAGCGCGACGCAAACGTGCTAGCGTTTTCCCCGTGAAAAAATTGCTGGTTGCTGTTCTTGCGGTGCCGTTGTCGCTGACGCTTTCGTCGTGCGACCTTCTCGGTGTTGTTGGGCCCCGCCCCGACAAAGCAGTGCTTGGCCTTGCGCAACAGGCGACTGCGGATGCGCGCAGTCTTTCGGATCCAGCACTCGCTGAGCTTCGTGGCAAGCAGGCGGATGAGCTTTTTGGAGAGGTTGCGCGACTCTGCGGCAACATTGACGCGGAGTTGCCGCGCAGCTGCGAGTTTTCCACCGGTCCTGGTGAAGCCGTGGGTGTCAGCGACGATGCAGCTCTGCAAGAGTTCGTCGAGCAGTCCGTGACAGCTTCTTTGGAGAAGGTTCCAGCGCAGTCGCGAGACTTAGTTGCGGCGCAGGCCGTCGACATCATCGCGGCAATCGTCCCCGAACTCGACGCTGAGGACGTCGCCGCACTGCAAAACAAGGGCGATATCGAGCTTGCCAGTGCGGCGCTCAAAACAGAGTACGAGTTCCTCTATGGGCTGGGGCTGGCAAAGGCGTATGCGGATGCGCCGCTGCACGCGCGTATCGCCACGTTGGAGGACGCCTCCGATGAGCGCGTCGCGTTCCTGCGCACCGCACTGCGCGACGCTGACTCGATTCCAGTCGCAGCAGCTGGGTATCAACTCGCCCACGATGATGCGCTCAATGATGCAGCAGATGCCGAAGCGCTTGTCGACGCCCTCTCCGCCCAGCTCACCAATACCTGGAGGGGAACCGTATCCCAGGCCAGCTCTTCCGAGTGGAAACAACAAAGCCTTATGCTTGCCGCGCACGCGCAGCAAGCATAAGGCTCCTTGCTACTGCCGAATTAGCTTTCGGCGATGAGCTGCTGCAGCTTCGCCACAACCTCACCAGCTGGGACCTCAAGGGTCTCGCCGCCGCGGATGCGAAGCTCAACGATGCCGTCGGCGAACGAGCGACCGAGGATCACAACGAACGGCATGCCGAGCAATTCGGCATCCTTGAACTTGACGCCCGGGGACACCTTTGGGCGGTCGTCGTAAAGAACCTCAATGCCCTTGTCGCTGAGTTCCTGCACGAGTGCGTCGCCGGCTTCCATGGCTGCCTTGTCCTTGTTCGCGACGGCAACGTGTACCTGGTACGGCGCGACTGCAACTGGCCACACGAGGCCCTTCTCGTCGTGCTTCTGCTCCACGACGACGGCCATCATGCGCGAGATACCGATGCCGTAGGAGCCCATCGTCGGCACGGCGCGCTTGCCATTTTCGTCAAGGATCTGCACGTCCATCGCCTCGGTGTATTTGCGTCCGAGCTGGAAGATGTGACCCAACTCGATGCCGCGGGCGAGTTCGACAGTGCCATTGCCGGACGGCGAGGGGTCACCTTCCTTAATCTCGGCGGCTTCGATAAATCCGTCGACGGTGAAGTCACGGCCGACAACAAGGCCGACGACGTGCTTCTGCGGAGCGTCTGCACCAGTGATCCACGCGGAGCCTTCCACCACGCGGGGGTCCGCGAGGACACGTACGCCGTTGGCCTGCAGCGCGCGCGGCCCAACATAGCCCTTGACCAGGAAGTCACTCTTTGCGAAGTCCTCGTCGCTAGCCAGCTCAAACGTCGCTGGTTCCAACGAAGCTTCCAGCCGCTTTTCGTCGAGCTCGCGATCGCCCGGGATCACAACGCCGACGAGCTGCGGGCCGACCGGCTTGCCATTATCGTCGACTACTCGCGGGTCGTCGACCTTGATCATCATGCACTTCAGGGTGTCGGAGGCTTCGGCAGGGCGGCCGTCGATAAGCACTCCTGCTTCCTGCGCCCACTCCACAAGTGCTGCGATGGTCTCAGACGCTGGTGTGTCGTGCTCGACGGCCTCCGGCAACCCCTCGATCGGGCGTGGTTCCGGCGCAACCGTGGTCACTGCCTCGACGTTTGCTGCGTAGTCCCCCGCAGTGGACACGGCAAAGGTGTCCTCGCCATTTTCGGAGTATGCGAGGAATTCTTCGGATGCGGAGCCACCCATCGCTCCGGAGGTTGCCTTGCAGATCTCATAGCGGATGCCAACGCGGTTAAAGATGCGCTGGTAGGTCTCACGATGCTTGGCGTACGAGTTGTCCAAGCCTTCGTCCGACATATCGAAGGAGTATGAGTCCTTCATCACGAACTCGCGGCCGCGGAGAATCCCGGCGCGTGGGCGTGCTTCGTCGCGGTACTTGGTCTGGATTTGGTAGAGCGTGACCGGGAAGTCCTTGTAGGAGGAGTACATGTCCTTGACTGCCGCGGTGAACATCTCTTCGTGGGTTGGGCCGAGCAGCATGTCGGCGCCCTTACGGTCTTTGAGGCGGAACAGGTCGTCGCCGTATTCGGTCCAGCGGTTGGTCAGCTCGTATGGTTCGCGTGGAAGAAGGGCTGGGAACAACAGCTCTTGTGCGCCCATGCTGTTCATTTCTTCACGGACGATGCCCTCGATCTTGCGCAGCGTGCGAAGCCCGAGGGGCAGCCAGCTGTAGACGCCCGGCGCGGCGCGGCGGACGTAGCCTGCTCGGACGAGCAGTTTGTGGCTGGGGACTTCGGCATCGGCGGGGTCCTCGCGCAGTGTGCGCAGGAATAGCTCTGACAGGCGTGTAATCATGGGGCATATCTTAGCGCTAGGGTGAGTTGCATGTTGATCCTGCTCCCTCCTTCCGAGACGAAGGCGCCCGGCGGCGAGCGCGACGCCATGTCTGTCTCCTTCCCTGCCCTTGATTCGGTGCGTGCTTCGCTTATCGACGACCTCTCCGCAATGGACGTGGACGAGATGATGGGGCTGCTGAAGATCCCGAAGACGAAGCGGGAGGAGGCGGTGGAGAATCAATCGTTGCGGTCGGGTCCGGTGATGCCTGCGATTTATCGCTATACGGGGGTGTTGTATGACGCGCTTGATCCTGAGACGTTGCCGGATGATGCGATTCGCCGTTTGGCGGTTGGCTCGGCGCTGTTCGGTGTTGTGCGTGCTGGTGACATGATTCCGCGCTACCGGGTCTCTGCCTCGTCGAAGGTGCCTGCTGCGGATGGGTCGCTGCCGACGATGCGGGCGCGCTGGGGGTCAGCGATTTCGGAGGCGCTTTCGAAGGAGCCGTTTGTGGTGGATATGCGCTCTGGCGCGTACGAGAAGCTTGGGCCTGTCGATGGCGCGGTGACGGTCCGGGTGGAGTCCGTTGCCCCGGATGGGTCGCGCAAGGTGGTCAGCCACTTTAATAAGCACTACAAGGGGCTGCTGGCCAGGGCGCTGGCGTGCGGGCCGGAGGTGGCGTCGATACGTGAGGTCGCCGAGGTTGCCGAGGCCGCGGGTTATGCTGTCGAGGTTCATGGTTTGGTGCTGACGCTTGTGGTGGAGGAAACGTAGATGGGTGCGCCGGTGAACTGGAAGCCGTGGGGTGTTGCTGTCATTGTGCTGCTGGCGCACGTGGCGCTGTTGCTGCTGTACTGGGACAGTATTCCTGACCCTGTTGCGACGCATTTTGACGCGTCGGGCCAGGCGGATAGTTGGGAGCCGAAGACGATGCTGCACGTGCTGATGATGCCGCTGGTTTCGGTGGCGACTGCCCTGTTGATGTTTGCATGCCTTCCCCCACGTGAGCTCGCACAGCCGCAGCCGGTTCCTGGAAGCGCCTCCGTGCCGTACTCCGTGAGTGTTGCGCAGCGAGTGGAACAGCTTGTGCACATGACCTGGCGCTTCATGGGGTGGTTCGCAGTGGCGATTGCTGTCGCGTTTCTGGTCAGCGACGCCACGACGCGCCTTCCAGCGTTTGCCCACATGCAGTGGCTTGCCCCCGCTATTTGGGTGGCGTTCACCATCCTGGTTGTCGCGGGAAGCCTCATCTTGATGGTGCGGCTGACGTCCTCGAAGAAGATCGAACCCGATGCGGAGGAGATGGACCGCGCTGATGACGAGTTTCTCGTGGGCATGTACAACGACCCGAACGATCCGATGGCCGCAATATCGATTTCGTCTCGCCCGACTCGCATCATCATCAACCGTGGGCAGCGGCTGGGCAAGCAGTATTTAATGCGGATGGTGGTCTCGATCGTGGTGTACACGCTCTTCACCGTGCTGGTGGCCATGCTATGAAAAAGGTGTTTGGGCTCCTCGCTGCGATTGTGCTGCTCGCTGTCGGCAGCTGGGTCTGGCAGCAGGTCGACGCCCCGGAGGCTGAGTTTCACGTCGCACAGGTTGTTGACGGCGACACAATCGTTGTCGACGGCCCCGCTGGGCAAGAGCGCGTTCGCCTGCTCGGGATTGACACTCCGGAGCGTGGCGAGTGCTTAGCTGACGACGCAACCCGGCGTCTCGAGGAACTCCTCCCTGAAGGCACGGGCGTACGCCTCGAATACGACCAGGAGCGCACCGACCGCTACGGGCGCACGCTTGCTGGTGTGTTTCGCGACGGCCAATTCGTCAACGCCGTGATGGTGTCCGAGGGGCTTGCCCGCGTCGTCGAGTACGCGCCGAACACGAAGTTCACGCAGCGTCTCGAGGCAGAAGCCGCCCCCGCGGTGCGCGATTCCCTCGGCATCTACGGGCTGGGGCCCGAGTGTTGGTTTACCGAACCAACGCAACAAGTCACCTTCGAGATGCTCACCACCGGCATCGAGGAGCTCGAGCGCTCCCCCGGTGACCGCGGCCTTGCCGGCCGCTGCCAGCACTACGTCGACGCACTGCGCGACAGCGTGAAACGTACCCGAAACTTCACGTTCCGCGAGCCCGCCATGGAGTACCTCGACGAACAGCAACGCCTTATCGACGAGCTGTCAGCACCGTAAACTTCGAGTTCCTCGCCACCTGCTCCACCTGTGCAAAACGCTTCGTGACCTGGGCACGGTATGGCAGGTGCGAGTTGAACACTATGAAGAGCTGACCGCCCGGTTTCAATAGGCGATGCGATGCGTCCAGCAGATGCTCCACCAGCGTCGTGTCCACGGTCGTGCCCGCGTGAAAGGGCAGGTTGAGCGCCACGGTATCGAAGGAGGCGTCGGCAAACTTGCTTCCGGCATCATCCCAGGTCGCGTCAATACCGATCGCGCGGGCGGAAAGCACCGCGTCCGCATCAGCATCCGTGGCATACACCTCCCCCTCAAGCCCCTTCGAAACAGCCCCATTGCCGCAGCCCAAATCCAGCAGCGCGCCGGGGGCGTCCGGAAGGCACGACCGCAGCAGCTGCCCGCCGTAGTCCGCCCGCGCACCTGCGAAAACACCACCGATAGCGACGAACCCGTTTGCTTCTACCGGCGTGTAGGACACTTGCTGCGGCCCGTATGCGGCCAAGCAGCGGAACTTGCCTTTGCCCCGCGTGGCGTGCACCTGCGCGAAGGACTGCGCCAGCACACCATTCATGGTGCGGCTCAGGTGCTTGTTGTTCGCCCCCAACACTACGTCCGCCTGCGTAAACCCTGCGCCCGCGATACTGCGCGCGAGGTAGTCAAGGCGCGCGAGCGACTTCGGTATCTCTCCCAACGCAACGCACGAACCGGACAACCCCGCCAGGTACTCATCGAGGCGCTGATCACCGACGACCTCTGCGCCCAACGCTGCTGCTTGCTGGCAGCGGGAGTAGTCCGTGTCCGCGACGATGACGCGCTTCCCGCTTTCCACACCGGCATGCACAAGCGCCCCGGTCGGGTCGTTGCACACGATGAGGATGTCGGCTGATCCGAACCCCTCGAGTTCCCTCACCTGCCCCCAGATCAGCCGGTCAAGCGCGCGCACGGCCACTTACCTCCCACTGCGTCAACACCAGGTACTGCTGCATGTTCTCTCCTTTTGCTCCTTGCCCAGACAGTTTAGGCTGTTGGCATGCATTACCCCGAGCTCCACCAACACTTTGCGGAAACACTCCCAGGCATGGTCGGCACGGTGGTGCCCACGCACTTCCCCAACGCCCAGGTGAGCTACCTCAACGAGTCAGCCGCGTCCGAGCTCGACCTCGACACGGAGTGGCTCCGAAGCGATGAGGGCGTCGCCTGGATGTGCGGTGCCACAGGCGGGGTGGCAACTGCCTACGCCGGCCATCAATTCGGCGCGTTCGTGCCCCTGCTTGGCGACGGCCGCGCAACCCTCCTCGGCGACCGCAACGGCTACGAAATCCAACTGAAAGGCAGCGGGCGTACCCCTTTCTCCCGCCCAGGCTCCGACGGGAAAGGCCCACTGACCGCCATGCTGCGCGAGTACCTGGTCTCGGAACATATGCACGCAATCGGAGTGCCGACCACACGCGCCCTCGCTGTTATCAGCACAGGTGAGACAGTCATGCGCAGCAGTGGCCCCGTTCCAGCGGGCATTGTGGTCCGCGTCGCGCGCTCCCACCTACGCGTTGGCTCGGTGCAGTACGCCGGGACCCAGTCCCATGAGCTCTTGGAAGCCGTAGTGCACGCCGCAGGTTTCGATGCTGCGGAAAGGCTGTTGGAGGTGGTCGTCGACAAGCAGCTCGAACTGGTAGCGCAGTGGATGCGCTACGGGTTCGTGCACGGCGTCATGAACACGGACAACACCGCGCTCAGCGGCGAAACCATCGACTACGGACCCTGCGCCTTCACCCAAGGGTTTGACCCGCACTCATGCTTCTCATCCATCGATCGGCATGGGCGCTACTGCTTCGGAGCCCAGCCGAACGTGATCGCATGGAACCTGGTCCGACTCGCGGAAGCGCTCTTGCCACTGATGCCGGAGTCAGTCACCAACGAGATCCTTGCCACCATCCCTGAGCGCTGGGAGGGCGCCACCAAGCGCTGGTTCGGACCGGAAGGCCTCGATGCGGTAGTAGGTGTCGACGACCTCGCCGCCTACAACCGTAAACACGGTGTGAACGGACGCCCAGGTCCGTTGTATGTGCCGAAAAACTTCGCGCTACAAGACGCACTCGACGCGGTCGAGCACGTTGGCGACTACAGTCCGTTCACCGCTTTGCTCCAGGCAGTCACCCACCCATACGACCCGGACGCCGGGGAGCCGTGGATGCTCGAGAAGGAACCTGACGGCGCATTCACGACGTTCTGCGGAACGTAAAAGCCACACGGCGCCGGTACAACCGGAAGCCGTGTGGCCGATACTTTCAAGCTGCTACTACGCCTGCAGACCAAGCGTCTTTTGCGTCCACTCCCACTGCTTCTCATACGCCGCCTTGTCGTCGCGCAGCGATACGCCATAGGTCGGGAACATTTCGTGCAGCTTGTCGCCCCAGGAAACCATGCGCTCGCCGAAGCAGCGTTCCAGCAGCTCAATCATCGCAGCCGGGGTAATCGACGCACCCGGCGACGCACCCAAGATGCCCGCGATCGTGCCGTCCTGGTCGTTGACCAGCGCGGTACCGAACTCAAGGGAACCGAACTTCGGTGCGCGCGCTGGCTTAATCACCTGGACACGCTGGCCAGCAACTGCAACATCCCAGTCAGCCGGGTTGACCTCCGGGTAGTACTGGCGCAGCACGTCGATCTTGCCGTCGAAGTCGCGGAAGACTTCCTCCACCAGGTACTTCACCAGGCCGATGTTTGAGGCCGCAACACCGAGGTAAGAAGGAATGTTGTCGGGACGAATCGACTTGAACAGGTCCAGGTAGGAACCCTTCTTCAAGAACTTCGGGCTCCAACCACCGTACGGGCCGAACAGCAAGGACTGCTCACCGTCAACAACGCGCAGATCGAGGTGCGGGACAGACATCGGAGGCGCACCGACCTTTGCCTTGCCGTACACCTTTGCCTGGTGCTGCGCGACGAGCTCCTGGTTGTTGGTCCGCAGCCACATACCTGAAATCGGGAACCCTGCGTATCCGTGCACCTCCGGCACGCCTGCCTTACGCAGCAGGTCGAGGGCGTAGCCACCTGCACCCACGAACACGAAGCGTGCACGTGCAACATGCTTATCGCCAGTGCGAACGTTGCGGACGGTGACATTCCACAGCTTGCCCTCACGCTTCAGGTTGAGCACCTCGTGCCCATAGTGGATCTGGGTGCCAGCCTTCACGGAGGCGTCGAAAAACTGGCGGGTCAGCGCCCCGTAGTTAATGTCAGTGCCTGCATCCATCCAGGAGATCGCGACCGGCTCAGCACCGAAGTCGCGGCCCTTCGCCATCAACGGAAGCTTTTCAGCAAACTTGTCTTCCTCCGCTGAAAACTCCATGCCCGGGAACATGTGGTTCGCCGACAGCGCCTCGTAGCGGCGGCGTAGGTAATCAATCTGGTCCTGACCTTGTGCAAACGAAACATGTGGCACTGGGTGAATGAACTCGCTCGGATCCCCCAGCTTGCCGTTGTCGATCTGATGGGACCAGAACTGGCGCGCAGTCTGGAACTTCTCATTAATCGCAAGCGCCTTCGCGATCTGAATCTGCCCATTCTTTTCAGGCGTGTAGTTCAACTCACACAGCGCAGAGTGCCCGGTACCCGCGTTGTTGAGCGGGTACGAGGACTCTTGCGCTGGCCCCTCAAGTCGCTCATACACTGCTTGAGTCCACTCCGGCTCAAGCTCCCGGATCATTGCTCCCAGCGTGGCACTCATAATTCCGGCGCCGATATGCAGTACGTCAACCTCATCAACGTACTGGATGTTGCCCGTCTCAGACATTAGTAATATTCCCTCTTCGATCCATATCGTTGTACGAGTGCAACGCACACCTCAGGCAGGTGCGTAACCTCTCTAACCATACGCTTGTTGGCTGAACAGTTTCCACCTTACGTTACCCCTTATGCCCACATTTTGTTTTTGCTTCATACTTGCAGCCACCCCACCCCCTACACCCGCCCCCACCCCCTAGACCAAATGGTAAACATGGCTACTTGCACAGCCTAAGCAAGTTCCTAGCCAGTCCGTTACCATTCCTACATGGCCAAAATTAGGAGCAACTACTGGCAACCAGACATATTGGGGGACGGATTCGAACAACTTACGCTCCCCCTCGGGGAAGACCCTGATACCCACCAGCCGGTCGTAGCAACACTCGTAAGAACGAGCCCAGCGCCACCGTCCAAACCTGGACAACCAGCCTTACTGTGGATTCACGGCATGTCCGATTACTTTTTCCAGGATCATGTGGCCGAGTATTTCCACGAACAGGGTTATCCATTTTATGCACTCGACCTTCGTCGCTGCGGGCGCTCTCGACAGCGAGGTGAGCGCTGGCACTACACCCGGGATATGTCCCACTATTTCCCGGAAATCACGAAAGCGGTGCAGTACGTAGCCCAGGAACACGGCCAGGTAGTACTACTCGCACACTCAACGGGCGGGCTTATCGCGCCACTGTGGGCCGATGAGATGCGCCGCAACAACCCCGAAGTCCACGAACTTGTAGCCGGCATCATTCTGAACAGTCCCTGGTTGGACCTGCAGTTTCCGAAATCAATGACGACGGTGTTCAAGCCAGTCATCAATACTCTCGGCAAAGTTGTTCCGCTGCTGCCACTCCCAGGAGGAAGTCTCACCGCCTACGGTAAATCTCTACACTACGAGGATCATGGTTCATGGTCCTTCAACAAGCAGTGGAAACCGATCTCCGGGCATCGGAAATATTTCGGCTGGATGCGCGCTGTACTTCAGGCGCAGGCAAAGATTCACTCGGGAACAGTCAACGCTGGTGTTCCAACCCTGGTCCTGCATTCCTCGCATTCTTTTTTGAAAAACGAATACACCCCGGCGGCCGATACCGCGGACACCATCTTGGACGTCGACCAGATCAGCTACTGGGCACCCCACGTTGCGGACGACACCACCACCGTCGCCATCGATGGCGCCCGCCACGACGTCTTCCTTTCCGAGCCTTACTCGCGCACAGCTGCCTACCGTGCCTCCATCCAATGGCTGCAGACCCTCACAACACCTAAGGAGTAACCAATGAGCATTCACGTAGACGAACACTTTGCCCTCATTATTATCGGCACCGGGTCCGGCAACTCGATCCTCACCCCAGACTTCGACGATAAAAAGGTAGCCATCGTCGAGGAAGGTACTTTTGGCGGCACGTGCCTGAACGTCGGCTGCATTCCTACAAAGATGTACGTCCTCGCCGCCGACGCCGCCTACCAGGCCCGCACTTCCAAGAAGCTCGGTGTTGACCTCGAATATCGAGGCGTCGATTGGCCATCCATCATCGACCGTGTCTTCACCGAGCGCATCGACAAGATTGCTGAGGGCGGCGAAGCCTACCGCCGCGGCGACGAGTGCCCCAACGTCACCGTTTTCGACCAACACGCGCGGTTCGTCGCCCCAAAGACAATCTCCACCGGCATCGGCAACGAAGCGCGCACAATCTCCGCTGACCAGATCGTGATTGCCGCCGGATCACGCCCCTTCATCCCTGAGTGGGCAAAAGCGGTGCCCTTCCACACCAACGAAGACATCATGCGCCTGCCGGAGCTCCCCAAGTCCCTGACGATCGTTGGCGGCGGTTTCATCGCAATGGAGTTCGCCCACGTCTTCGATGCACTCGGCACCAAAGTCACGGTGGTGAACCGCTCACCGTTCCTGCGCACCTTAGATGAGGACATCAACCAGCGCTTCAATGAACTCGCCCAAGAGCGTTTCGACGTCCACTTCGGCACCGTCCGCGACGCCCAGCACAACGCAGACGGCATAGCGCTGACTCTTGACGACGGCACCACCATCACCAGCGAGCACCTCCTGATTGGCATGGGCCGTATCCCGAACGGCGACCAAATGTCGCTCGAGGCATCGGGCATCGATATGGAAAAAGACGGTCGCGTGGCCGTCGATAGTTACGGGCGCACCACCTGCCCTGGCGTGTGGGCCCTCGGTGACGTGTCCTCTCCGTACCAACTCAAGCATGTAGCTAACGCGGAGATGCGTGCCGTGCGCCACAACCTACTGGCGGCGATGAATGGCGCCCCAGAATCCGAGTACCGCACCATGCCACACGAGCATGTCCCATTCGCCGTCTTCACCGAGCCACAGATCGCCACAGTTGGCCTCACGGAGAAGGAGGCCCAAGACGCAGGCTACGACGTCACTGTGAAACAACAGAACTACGGCGACGTCGCCTACGGGTGGGCACTCGAGGACACCTCAGGCATCGTAAAGCTTGTCGCCGACAAGAAAACTGGGAGACTCCTGGGTGCCCATCTTATTGGTCCACAAGCCTCCACGCTCGTCCAGCAGCTGATCACCATCATGGCGTTCGACATGGACCTTCGAGAAGTTGTACGTAAGCAATACTGGATCCACCCCGCCCTGCCAGAAGTCATCGAAAACGCGCTTCTTGGTCTTGACCTTGCATTTATCGGCGAGTAAAACTTGCCGCCACCCCAAAACGGGGTGGCATTGGACCTAGGCAAGGCACCCCTAATAGCTGCACGCATTTTCCCAGGTGACTTGACCACGTGTAACGCATGTGACGCGCGCGACGATTCTCCCGTTGGTGCAGCAGGCCATACGCGACCTAACTGAAAGTTCTCTCACGGATTTTTTGGGATAACTTGTGCAAACTTGGTCGCGTTGGTCTAAAGTAGGTCACCGACACCGGGCAGAGTCCACATGGGGCTTGCTATCGGTCCTAGGACCTTCACGGGTTCTGGATTTCTCCGAACTTCCACCCGGACGTCTTGTAAGTAACTATCAGAGAAGGATTTCGTTTCATGCGTAATTTCCGTAAGGCAGCCCTCGCAGGCGCTACCGCTGTCACTGTAGCATTCGGCTCCGCAACCGTCGCTATTGCTGATGAGGCAAAGACCACTGAGACCACCGTGTCGCACCCAACCGAGGTCGTCGAGGTCAAGGATGCTGAGGGCAGCCTGTCCTCCAAGATCGGCAAGGGCCTCGGCGCTTGGGAACCGACTAAGGACGGCAAGGTCCAGAAGAACGGCGCTGACGGTCGCGAGATCTTCGGCTCCTCGAAGGACAAGTTCGGCAAGCAGCCAGTGTGGGCACAGATTGGCTACGTCCTCACCGTGTTCACCTCTGTCGCTGCAGCAGTCGGCCTGATCGTTGGACCTGCGTACAACTTCGTTGTTCACGGCCTCCCAGCAATGAACAAGTAATCGCGGATTTCCGCAACTGAATCAATAAATTTCGAAAGAAGGAAACTCAATGCGTAACTTCCGCACCGCAGCTGTTGCTTCCGCAACTGCACTGACCGTTGCTCTCGGTGGCATTGCTACCGCTTCTGCAGCAGAGGACAACGCTCCTGCAAAGGACACCAAGGTAACGACCACCACCACCAACACTCCTAAGCCTAAGGCTGACCGCCAGGTTATCTTCACCGGCAAGCAGGACGGCGACAAGGACTTCTCCAAGGTTGTCTCCGACGGCACCAAGGGCCTGTTCAACAAGGGTGGCTCGTCTCACTACTTCGACCAGAAGGTGAACGACAACAAGACCGACAACAAGGACATGGATCAGCCATTCTACATCACCGATGCTTTCGGTAAGAAGACCGACGCTGCAGCTGTTCCGCAGTGGGCACGATACTGGATCGACGGCACCGTCATCGCTGGTATCGGCGCACTGGTTGGCCTGATCATCGCTGGCTTCAACTTTGCTTCCTACAACGGCCTGATCAAGCTCTAAGATCAGTTTCTTAGGAAACGCCACTGCCCTGTCGCAACACGCGACAGGGCAGTTTTCTATTATTCGGCAAAATAAAACCGCTGCTGGCGTCTTAGGTTAGGACAAACACCAACAGCGATTCAGCGCGTCTAGGAGCTGTTTATGCTCCCAACATCAGCTGGCCCTCCGCAACATCCTTGTCTGGAATGGTGAGGATCTCGTTGCCGTCGTCAGTGATTACCAGCGTGTGCTCGAACTGAGCGGAGAATTTCCCGTCGCGGTTCTGCACAGTCCAGCCATTATCCCAAATGTCATACGGCAACGCGCCAAGGTTGATCATCGGCTCGATAGTCAGCGTCATACCTGGCTCCAGGATGTCCCGGTATGCATCCGAGTCGTAGTGGAGCACCACGAGTCCATTGTGGAACGTTGGGCCAACACCATGGCCAGTGAAGTCGGTTACCACGTTGTAGCCGAAGCGCTTCGCATAGGACTCGATCACCCTGCCGATCACGTTGATCTCACGGCCAGGCTTCGCCACCTTGATACCACGCATCATCGCCTCGTACGTGCGCTGGACCAGATCCTTATGCTCCTGGGAGACATCGCCGGCGAGGAACGTCGCATTCGTATCGCCGTGGACACCATTCTTATACGCGGTGACGTCAATGTTGACGATGTCACCGTCCTCAATCACGGTAGTATCCGGGATGCCATGGCACACGATCTCGTTCAAAGACACGCAGCACGACTTCGGGAAGCCACGGTACCCGAGGGTGGACGGGTACGCACCGTGGTCAAGCATGTACTCGTGGGCGACGCGGTCGATCTCATCCGTCGTCACGCCAGGCTTTACTGCTGCACCCGCAACCGCCAGTGCATTCGCGGCGATCTTGGAGCTCTCGCGCATCTTCTCAATCGTCGCGGCGTCCTGCACGTACGGCTCGCCGATGTTCTCCTGTACATCGTCCTTCCAGGCGTACTCGGGACGTTCAATGTCCTTCGGAACCTTCCGGATTGGAGTGGACGCTTCTTGCTTTAGTTTTCCTCGTTTGCTCATGCGCCCCATAGTAGTACCTGCCTACTGAGGTCGAACTAACCCCCGCGCGACTGGTCAAGATTCACCAGCATCGAATTCGTCAACGCGACTGCAGCCTCCGATCCACCGCCAAGCACGACCAAAGCAGCGAATGCTATGTCATCGTCGACACGGTAGCCGGTGAACCACGAATGCGACCCCTGGTTGATTTCGGCCTCACCGGTTTTGCCGCGGATATCACCACCGGCGGTCATTCCCGCCGCGGTACCACCCGGGGCGGTCACCGCCGCCATCATTTCCTGGAGCTGGTGCCATGCCTCATCCGGCATACGCGGCGCAGACTCGCTCAGCTCAGTCTCCGCTCCCTTAATCAGGTAGGGGATCGGCATTGAGCCATTCGCCGCAGACGCAGCCACGAGTGCCATCCCGAACGGGCTCGCAAGGTCATGGCCCTGCCCGTACCCGGCCTCTGTTCGGTCGAGTGGCTCCTCGCCTACCGGGATGGAGCCGGTGATCGTCTCCAGGCCTGGAATCTTCATATCGAGCCCAAGCCCGAACTGCTTGCCTATATCTCGGAGCTCACCTGGGGCGAGCTTCGTCGAAATATCGGCGAATGTCGTGTTGCACGAGTGTGCAAAGGCCGACTGTAATGAGACGTTGCCCAGAGAGAATCCGTCGTAGTTCGTGACGGTCCTGCCATACAGGTTCATGGTCCCCGGGCACGGCACCGTGCTACCTGGTGTAAGGGCCTGTCGCTCAAGACCGGCCGCCGCCGTGATGATCTTAAACGCCGATCCCGGTGGGTACTGGCCCATCGTGGCAAGATTGCCTTCACGGTCAGCGTCACGAGTCTGCGCAACGGCAAGCACCGCACCATCCGACGGGCGGATAGCAACAATCATTGCCTGCCGCCCCGCGTAGGACTCCAACGCTCGTTCAGCTGCCAATTGCACGCTGTGGTCAAGGCTTACCTCAATAGCTGGAGCGGGTGCAGGTGCGTGTCGCTCAACATCTTCCAACACGGCGCCGTGCTCGTTGACAACGCTCACGCTCCAGCCGTCGTCACCGATGAGGTCCTCGCGAACCAACTCACCAACGCGAGCAAGCATATCCGGCGCGAAATCAGGCTCAATGCTCACCATCGCCGCTTCCTCGTTGATGCGCACTCCTGGCACGGCACTGAACGCTGCCTTGGCGGCATCGCCGAATTCGGACGGAACCATCGCAACCGAGTAGGTACCCTGAGTCTCAAGGAGGCTGTTCTCTAGTTCATCGGCGGGAATCTCAGGTACGGCAGATGACTTACCACGGGACTCTTGTAGGAAAGCGGAAATCCGGCGAGCGGTGTCCGGAATATCGCGCACGGCGTGCTTTTCCACCAGGATGCGGAACGCTGTCCCGGGTCGCAGCAGTTCTACCCCATCGGAAGAAACGACGCTCGCCTTAGATGCGGCTACGGAACGCAGCTCCAAGTGTTGCTGCGCGCCCAGGCGCGGATGCAAAATGCTGGGCTGCCAACGAACGGTCCACTTCTCGCCAATCTGGGTCAGCGTCATGTGCGAGTCATACTCGACCGTGCGTTCTTTCGGCAGGCCCCACTTCAAGTGGTACGAGACGGTAGCTAGGTTGTCACTCTGGTTAACGTCGTTGATCGTCGCCTCCAGCGCCTCAGCTTGGAGCCCTTCGACCGTTTCTTGGAATGATGCGTTGGCGTCGGAGGGGACGTCGACAAGATCTTGAAAATTAGACCCGTCAAGACTCACGAGGGCGTCAAGAAACTCACGAGCGACGGGCTCAACATCATTCGGGCGCGGTGTGCAGGCAGTGGCCAGCGCGCCCGTAAAAACTACGCTTAGGAGCAAAGCGAGGAGACGTTGCATGGACCTAAAGTACCAAGACCACAGCGAAACGTCGCCTCCGCCACTCCCCGCGAGCAGACTATCTAGCGCGTAACCTTGACTTCCGCGCGTGCGCCCTCGACCTCCTCGAGGCCTTCTTCCTCAGCGATACGCTGAGCGTGGGCGATAAGGGTCTCAACGATCTTCGACTCTGGAACAGTCTCAACGACCTCGCCCTTCACAAAGATCTGTCCCTTGCCGTTGCCAGAAGCCACGCCTAAGTCAGCGTCGCGAGCCTCACCAGGTCCGTTCACAACGCAGCCCATGACGGCGACGCGCAGCGGGTACTCCATGCCCTCGAGACCTGCAGTCACTTCCTCAGCGAGCTTGTACACATCCACCTGTGCGCGGCCACAGGACGGGCAGGAGACAATCTCAAGCTTTCGCGGGCGCAGGTTCAGCGACTGCAAAATCTGGTCGCCGACCTTGATCTCCTCCACCGGGTCCGCAGAGAGCGAAACGCGAATCGTGTCGCCGATGCCCTGTGAAAGCAGCGCACCAAATGCGACGGAGGACTTAATAGTGCCCATGAACTTCGGGCCGGCCTCAGTCACGCCGAGGTGCAACGGGTAGTCGGTCTTCTCGGCGAGCTGGCGGTAAGCCTCAACCATGAGAACCGGGTCAGAGTGCTTCACGGAAATGGCGATATCGCCGTATCCGTACTCCTCGAACAGGCCAGCCTCATAGATCGCGGATTCAACCAACGCCTCAGGGGTGGCCCGGCCATACTTCTCCAGCAGGCGCTTATCGAGCGAGCCACCGTTGACACCAATGCGAATCGGGATACCAGCGTCCCCTGCAGCCTTAGCGACTTCCTTCACACGACCATCAAACTCTTTAATGTTGCCCGGGTTCACTCGCACGGCAGCACACCCGGCATCGATCGCTGCGAAGATGTACTTCGGCTGGAAGTGGATGTCGGCAATCACCGGGATAGGTGACTTCGCCGCAATCGCTGGAAGAGCATCTGCGTCAACGGTCTTCGGGCAGGCAATGCGCACAATGTCACAGCCCGCGGTAGCCAGCTGCGCGATCTGCTGCAGCGTAGCGTTAATGTCGTGCGTCTTCGTCGTGGTCATGGACTGGACCGTGATCGGGTGATCCGACCCAACTCCCACACCGCCAACCATCAGCTGACGAGTCTTTCGACGAGGTGCGAGCGTTGGCGCTGGGCCTTCAGGAATACCTAAACCGATGGGAAGATTCATAGTTGCTTACTCTAGCACTGCTACCCAAACAGCTTGATTGGGTTCACCACATCCGCAAGCATCACAAATACACCAATCGTCAGCAGTGCAGCGGCCATCGCGTATGTCACCGGCATCAGCTTGCGGTAGTCCGCAGGGCCACCAGGCTCGAGCCCCCGCAACCTGCGATGCGCATCCCTAATCTTCTCATACAGGACTACTGCTATATGCCCACCATCCAGGGGCGGCAAAGGAATCAAGTTGAACAGCGCGAGGAAGAAGTTGAGACTCGCCAACATCATCCAGAACATCGACCACATGCTTTGTTGCGCTAACTCCCCGCCTGCGCGAGAAGCGCCGATGACACTAACTGGACCGTCAAGCTCTCGCTCAGCACCAAAAATTGAAGCCACAACACCAGGAATCTTCGACGGGAACGCGATAAGGCCCTGGACAGTCGCATTCAGCATCTGGCCCGTAAACGCAGCCGTAGCTGGCACAGCCTCGAGCGGACCGAACTGGCGCATCGCGTCTTCCACTGGCGCGCTTGTGACACCGATCGCCCCCGCTTCAAAGGACGCACCGGTCGCTGGATCGATCCTGGACACGGTCGCGAGTGGAACTGCAATACCAAGCTCTTGCTCGTTACGCATCACAGTAAGCGTGACTGTTTCCCCCGGACGCTGCATCACATAATCCCTCAACGCGGGGAACGTAGTGAGCTCCTCCCCATCAACGGCGAGTAGCTTATCCCCTTCACGCAAACCTGCATCATAGCCAGGACCATTACCGGTGCATTCTCCCAGATGAGTCTCATCAATCTGGTCGGGAGCGCACTGCAGCTCACCCACAGTTGGTGTCCGGTCGGCGTACGGGTTCGGAATCGCCGCGAAGATCGCCACGAAGTACAGCACCACAACGCCGATCAGTAGATTCATGGCGATGCCGCCACTGAGCACCGCAATTCGCTGCCACCACGGCTTGCGGTACATCGCAACGGGAGCTTCCTCCTCAGTGACAGGATCCTGCGCGGTCATCCCTGCGATATCGCAAAATCCGCCGAGAGGCAGTGCCGCAATGCCGTACTCCGTCTCCCCCTTCTTGACGGACCACACTTTCGGCCCAAAGCCCACAAAATATCTCCGCACGCGCATCCCAAACGCGCGTGCGGTAAACATGTGTCCGGCCTCATGGAGCGCGATAGAGACTGTAATACCCAGGGCAAAAAGTATGATTCCTACAACGCCCACTCGCTGCTCCTTGCCTTTCAGGCTGGTTTACAGCTGGGCGATTACTTCCTTTGCCGCCCGGCGTGCACCAGCATCCACGTGAAGAATATCTTCGATAGATGTCGGCGCAAAAGCAAACGCCCCTGCCGCGTCAAGGACATATCCAATCACGTCAACGATGTGCGGGAAACGAATCTTGCCTGCAAGGAATGCTTCCACCGCCACCTCATTCGCAGCGTTGTACACCGCTGGGTATGGGTCCCCCATCGCTGAAGCTTCCCGAGCGAGACGCACGGCGGGGAAAGCTTCGTCGTCGAGCGGCTCAAACGTCCACTCACTTGCCTGCGAAAAGTCCAGCGCTGGCTGTGCACCCGGGATACGCTCCGGCCAAGCAAGAGCGTGGGAAATCGGCAACATCATCGACGGCGGCGAAGCTTGCGCAATCGTCGCACCATCGGCAAACGTGATAGCCGAGTGCACAATCGACTGCGGGTGCACCACGACATCAATAATGTCGGGCGCAATACCAAACAGCAGCGTCGCCTCGATCAGCTCCAGTCCCTTGTTCACCATCGTGGCGGAGTTCAAGGTGTTCATAGTGCCCATCGACCACGTCGGGTGCTGCCCGGCCTGCTGCGGAGTTGCCTCCATCATCTGCTCGCGGGTCCACCCCCGGAACGGGCCTCCCGAAGCAGTAAGGACGAACCGTGAAACGTCAGCACGGCTCCCTGCGCGCAGGCATTGGGCCATCGCAGAGTGCTCAGAATCGACCGGCACGAGCTGTCCAGGCTTCACCTTCTCCATGACGAATTGACCGCCAGCGACCAGCGATTCCTTGTTCGCCAGAGCTAGCACGCCATCCTTGCGAAGCGTCGCAAGCGTCGACTCAAGACCGGCGGAACCGACAAGTGCATTTAACACGATGTCTGCATCTTGCATTTCAACAAGAACCGCAGCGGCGTCCTCACCTGTGATAATGACATCACCCACAGCGCGAGAAACGTCTTTCGCAGGGTCGAGCTGCTGCACTGCAATTTGTTCTGGGCGCAGATTGAACTCCTGTGCCTGTTGGATAACAAGCTCAGGGTTGTGCCCTGCTGCCGCGATGCCGACAACCTCAAAGTCTTCAGGGTGCTTCCGAATGATATCGAGAGCCTGTGTGCCGATAGAGCCTGTCGATCCAAGAATCAGAACCTTTTTCACAACCTCCATTGTGGCACGTCACGGCAAAAATAGATACTTAGTTTCTCCTTAAAGTATTTTTGACCACCGCTCGTCGTGGTGCATACACAAGATGTGCACATACGACCGTGGGGATACTCTGTCATTCCCATCACCACACATCGCACCCACAGGCGCACCTCCCCCGCTGGCCCTCACGTACATGATGCGAAAGTTTGAACTCATTGGGGGCTACACAGTGCCATCGCGCCCTGCAATATGAAAAGATAATGCACAGTACACACAGATTTAGCATGTCCGCCGTCGGGCGCATACACAATAGTGCGAACCGATGCGGACGACTACAGCTCAAGGAGAATGGCAGTGGCTCACCCTCAGGACAAAGCTCCACAGGTATATAACGGCGTTTCTGAAGCTGACGTCCCTTCCGCCCGCTTCGGGTGGAGCGCGTTCAAGCCGCGCACGATTCAACTCGCAGGGTGGATCTCGGTGATCTTCTTGCTCGCGTACAACTTCGGTAACCACCACGGCCACGTAGAAACGATTTGGCTGCTCGCATTTGCAGTTTTGATTGCAGTTGCACTGATTTTCCACGGACTGCAGCCGAAGCTCAGCCAGGTTCGCACGGTCACCTCGCACAACAAGCCTGCTGGCCACAAGGAGCCGGACTGGATTTACGCACAGCAGACAATGACCGGCCCATACGCCGAGCTCGATGAGCGCGAGCTGCGCGCCCTCAACATCGATCCGGCGCGTCTCAATACACTGCGCGGTGCACAGCAGCAGAGCATTCACTAGTTTCGCGCTTTACACCGAATAGCAATAAACGGCGCCACCCCACTCACAGGTTGAGGGTGGCGCCGTTTTCGCGCACCTAAACTCGGCGCAACGTCACTCGCCTTCCGCCGCGAGCTGCCCGCAAGCCGCAGCGATCTCCTGACCCTTCGTGTCACGGACAGTGCACGTCACACCCTGCGCAATCACACGACGAACAAACTCATCCTGGCGCGCCTTCGGGGACGCGTCCCACTTCGAACCCGGAGTTGGGTTCAGTGGAATGAGGTTGACGTGTACCAGCGGCCCTAGCGCCTGATGCAGCTTCCTGCCGAGCATGTCAGCGCGGAAATCGTGATCGTTGATGTCACGAATCAACGCGTACTCAATCGATACGCGGCGCCCTGTTGTATCCGCGTAGTAGCGGGCTGCGTCCAGCACATCCTGCACGGAAAACCTATTGTTCATCGGCACCAGTGTGTCGCGCAGCTCGTCATCAGGGGTGTGCAAGGAAACCGCGAGCGTGCAGGAGAGGCCTTCGTCGGCAAGCATTCGAATCTGCGGCGCGAGACCAACTGTTGACACAGTGACGTTGCGCTGAGAAATCCCGAATCCCTGCGGCGCTGGACTCGTGATCTGGCGTACTGCGCTGACCACGCGCTTGTAGTTCGCCAGCGGCTCTCCCATCCCCATAAAGACGATGTTGGAAAGACGGGAGCCTTCCTCCTGCATCATGGCTGCTGCAGCTCGCACCTGATCGACGATCTCCGCAGTTGACAAGTTTCTATCGAGACCGCCCTGACCGGTCGCGCAGAACGGACAAGCCATTCCGCAACCCGCCTGTGAGGAGATACACAGCGTCGCGCGATCCTTGTACCGCATCAGCACAGACTCCAGGAGAATGCCGTCATGCAGCCGCCACAACGTCTTGGTGGTGTCCCCCTCATCGGTCTCTACCCGACGTACTGGAGTCAGCAGCGTCGGAAAAAGAGCCTCTTTTACCTTCTCGCGCTGCGCGGCAGGCAGATCCGTCATCGTGAGGGGATCTGCTTCAAACTTGCCGTAGTAGTGGCGCGCAATCTGGTCCGCACGGAACTTCGGCAGACCAAGGGACTTCAGGGCCTCGATGCGCTCTTCGCTCGACAAATCAGCGAAGTGCTTCGGCGGCATACCAAACTTTGGGGTCAGAAGTGGCAGTGTTGGGGTCTCAGTCATAATTGCCCCATCTTTGCACGTTAGAACGGATTCATCAATGCGGAAGCGCTGAGCAGAATGTACGTTGCGCACGCTGCTGGCAACATACCGTCTAAGCGATCCATGATTCCGCCGTGTCCAGGCAGTATCTGGGACATATCCTTGATACCGAGTTCACGCTTGAATTGGCTTTCGACGAGATCACCCATAGTGGCGCACATAACCAGTGCGGCACCCAAAAGGATCCCCATCCACCACGGGCCCTTGATCAGTAGCGTGACCACCGCGACGCCTGCAATGATCCCGAATATCATCGAGCCCGCAAATCCTTCCCAGGACTTCTTCGGGCTTACAGCCGGCGCCATCGGGTGCGCACCAAACATCACGCCAGCAGCGTATCCCCCAACGTCAGACGCCACCACACAGCACATGAACGCGACAATGAACGCTGAACCACTGACGGAGCCTTCGTCGATAAGCGAAACCATCGCAGCGAAGCTTCCAAACAGTGGAATCCACGCCAGGACGAACACTCCCACGGCGGTGTCGCGGAGATAGTTGGTCGGTGTCTGGTGCCTGCCGTGGTCGAACAGCCGCCAAAACATCAGGAACAGCACTGTGAACGCGAAAGCGCCAACTACGCCAGCGGTTTTGTAGGCGGCGGAGGACCACACCATGATCTGACCGAGGATGATCAGCAGCGTGCGCGGCTGCTGGTAGCCCGCTTCCCGCAAACGGGTAAGCACCTCCCACATCCCACCTGCTACAGCGATGGCGACAAGCGGATACCAGGCCATAGGACCAACCCACACAGCAGCGATCACCACAGCGCCGAGGATGACCCCGGTCGTGATGGCGGCTGGCAGATCGCGACCCGCATCATTTTTCGGCTTGGGCGGCGCGATGCGGGGCCAGCCCGATGGTCCTGACTGATCTGTCGAGTGTTTCACGTAGCGGTGCTTTCTATTCATCGAAAGGTCTGCTTAGACCTCCATCAGCTCGGCTTCCTTGCGCTGAACTAGCTCATCAATCTGTGCCACGTAGCCCTGGGTGGTCTTGTCCAGTGCCTTTTCTGCGGTCTGCACTTCGTCCTCGCCGGCGTCGCCGTCCTTCTGGATCTTCTTCAGTGCTTCCATACCGTGGCGGCGGACGTTACGGATAGCGATCTTGCCGTCCTCACCTTTCTGCTTGGCCTGCTTGACCAGGTCACGGCGACGATCTTCCGTCAGCTGTGGGATCGTGACGCGAATGACTTGCCCGTCATCGGTCGGATTGACGCCGAGATCAGAGTTGCGGATGGCAGTCTCAATTTCCTTGAGCGTTGACATGTCGTACGGCTTGATCAGCAGCATGCGTGGCTCCGGAACAGAGATCGTCGCCATCTGGTTGATCGGGGTTGGGGCACCGTAAAAATCAGCCATGACGCCATTAAACATGGCAGGGTTAGCGCGACCAGTCCGAATCGTTACGAGGTCATCGCGGGTGAAATCGACAGAAGCGCTCATACGCTCTTCGGCATCAAGCAACACGTCATCAATCATTTTTACTCCACTTCTTCTGTACAAAGCGTTCGGGACAAATAAGTCGCACACTAATCTACCAGCGTTTCACTCCCAGCCGTGTCGTGGCTTGACGGGGAACGGCAGAATTCAAGGCAAGTTACGCCTAGACTGTCCCCATGCTTTACTCCCCCGCCAGTGCCGCGATGGTCTATACACACCCGACTCCATTGCGCACTGCTGAGGGCCGACTTTCATCGTGGCAAATCCCCATCAAAGACGGAACGGATGTCGCTGGAATGCCCACCACGCACGGCAACCCGTCACGCAGCGTCATCGCGGAAGAGCACAGCCCAATCGTCGCAGCACTGCTTGAGTCTGGGGCAGCCATCCCTGGAAAGTCACTGACAGCCGAGCTAGGGGCGACGTGCTACGCCGAAGAAGTCCACTCACCACTTTTAGAGTCCCCCATGTTCCCTGGGTGCACGCCCGGTGGTTCTTCAGCAGGCGCCGGAGTGCTCGTGGGCAGTGGGCTGTACCGTGCTGCACACGGCACGGACGCTGGAGGGTCCTTGCGAGTCCCGGCTGCAGCCTGCGGTGCCGTTGGTTACAAGCCTGGAACACGCGGGGCAGTCGCGAATGGTTTTATCACGCGCAGCGTCGCAGACCAGTTTGAGTTGTACGGACATCACCCCACCGCGGTACGCAAACTGCGCATCGGAGTACTTATCGACGGCCTCTTCGCCAACACCACTGTTTCAACGAGCCGCGGTGATGCCCTTGAGGCCGCTGCACGTGAGCTCGGGAAACACCATGATGTAGTGTCTCTTCGCCCCTATGCGGATGCACAATCAACGTTTGAGCACTTCAGACACCGCATCACGAGCAGCTTCCGCAACGTAGAGCCACTCGACAATCACTACCTCGCATGGATGCACGCACAAGGTTGCGCAGTAACTCCAGAAGAACTATTTTCAGCGAATGACCACTTCGCGCACCTACTAAGACACGTACAGCACGAGTGGGACGTCGATATCGTGCTCACCCCCACGATTGCGTTTGATCCCCCACCAATTGGCTACTTCTCTTCCCTCGCCCCGGATGAGAGCTTTTACCAACAAACAGTGTGGACGCCCTGGTGCACGCTGTTCAATGTGATGGGCAGCCCCGCTGTCGCAGTCGGGGCGCTCCACCTTGGGTCAGTCACAGTTGGCGGACGCGCGCTACTTTCGGTAGCGCGCACCGTCGAACATTTTGGGCTGCCCGATTAATTAGGAAACAAGGGTACCGATCTGCTCGCCGGATACCGCGCGGGCAATGTTGCCTTCCTTGAGCAGGTTGAACACCAGGATCGGCATGTTGTTGTCCATGCACAGCGAAAACGCGGTGGCATCGGCAACCTTGAGTTCCTTTTCGAGCACCTCGCGGGGAGAAACCTCGCTGTAGAGCTGTGCGTCTGGGTTGGTTCGAGGGTCGTCGTCGTAGACTCCGTCAACCCCCTTCGCCATCAGGAGCACCTCGCAACCAATTTCCAGGGCGCGTTGCGCGGCCGTGGTATCCGTAGAGAAGTACGGCATTCCCATGCCAGCACCGAAGATGACAACGCGCCCCTTCTCCAGGTGACGCACTGCACGAAGCGGCAAATAGGGCTCAGCGATCTGTGCCATGTTGATGGAGGTCTGAACGCGGCAGTCGACGCCCTTCTGCTGCAGGAAGTCCTGGAGCGCCAGGCAGTTCATCACCGTGCCGAGCATGCCCATGTAGTCGGAGCGTGCACGGTCAAGGCCACGCTTTTGCAGCTCTGCACCGCGGAAGAAGTTGCCGCCGCCAATTACTACCGCTACTTCGGTTCCGGACTGGGCGACTTCGACAATCTGTGCAGCGACGCTTTCGACGACGTCCGGATCGATACCAACCTTTCCACCGCCGAACATTTCACCGCCCAGCTTGAGCATGACGCGTTTGAATCCTGTGCGGGTAGACGCAAGTTCTGACACTGTGAGGACACTCCTTGAGAGTTGGCCAATTCGAGCCGTAGAGGACAATTCTGTTCTCGACCGATCTTAGCGATCTCAGTCCGGTTTGTAGCAACCGGGCATAAAGAAACCGCCGACGGAGGGTACCCCCTCAACGCCGACGGTAAAAAGCATCAGGCTTATGCCTGGCCAACCTCGAAGCGAACGAAGTCGGTGACCTCAATGCCGCTCTCCTCCGTGAACTGCTTCACGGTCTTCTTGGAGTCAGCAAGCGACGGCTGGTCCAGAAGAACAACGTCCTTGAAGAAGCCGCCCATGCGGCCCTGGACGATCTTCTCGATAGCTGCCTCAGGCTTACCCTCGTTGCGGGTGATCTCTTCCTGAACAGCGCGCTCCTTCTCGACGACCTCGGCCGGAATATCCTCTTCCTTGAGGTAGCGAGCCTTCATCGCAGCGATCTGCAGCGCAACCTGGTGTGCAGCCTCAGCGTTGTCGCCCTTGTAAGCAACCAAAACGCCAACAGCTGGTGGCAGGTCAGCGGAACGCTGGTGCAGGTACTTCGCCAGCTGCTCACCCTCGATGGTGGCAGCGCGGCGCAGCTCCAGCTTCTCGCCAATCTTTGCGGAGAGGCGCTCAAGAACGTCGTGGGCAGTCTCGCCGTCGACATCAGCGTTTGCCAGCTCCTCCTGGCTGTTTGCCTTCGCTGCTGCAGCAGCGTCAGCAATCTTGCCAGCGATGGTCTTGAACTCGTCGTTCTTAGCAACGAAGTCCGTCTCCGAGTTGATTTCGACGATGGTGTTGCCGGAGACAGCGACGAGCCCCTCGAGAGCATTGCGCTCTGCGCGCTTGCCCACGTCCTTTGCGCCCTTGATGCGGAGCAGCTCGACAGCCTTCTCGAAGTCGCCGCCGGTCTCCTCCAGCGCCTTCTTGCAGTCGAGCATGCCGGAGCCGGTGGTTTCGCGCAGCTTCTTTACGTCAGCAGCAGTGTAGTTCGCCATATTCGGGCGATCCTCCTCGTACAGTAGTGGATAAATACGTCGTAAAATTATGCTTCAAGCAAAACACCCCACGCCCAATTCGCGCCCATAATCCAGGACGTGAACAGGACGCGGGGTGTCACACTCGCTTATGCAGGATACACGTTTCGCGCGTCCTGCGAGCGGAGTTACTTAGCCTGCTGAGCTTGCTCTGCAGCGCGAACAGCGTGTGGCTGCTCGACTGGTGCAACCTCCTGTGGCGCAGCAGCTTCAGCCTCAGCAGCTGCCTTTGCAGCGTCTGCAGCGGAAACCTCAGCGGATGCGGCTGCCTGAGCAGCGGCCTCTGCAACCTCTGCCTGGTGCTTAGCGTCGGTGTCGCCTGCAGCCTCACGTGCGGAAGCCAGCTGACGCTCTTCGCGCTGCTGCTTACCAGCGATGACTGCCTCGCCGATGATGTGGGTCAGAATCTTGACCGCGCCGATGGCGTCGTCGTTACCCGGGATTGGGAAGTTGACGTCGTCCGGATCGCAGTTGGTGTCAAGAACAGCAACAACCGGGATACGCAGCTTCTCTGCCTCGTTGACCGCGATGTGCTCCTTGTTCGTGTCAACAACCCACAGAGCAGAAGGTGCCTTGGTCATGTCAGCGATGCCACCGAGGACACGCTCGAGCTTCTGGCGCTCGCGGGTCAGCATCAGAACTTCCTTCTTGCCGCGACCTGCGTAGCCGTTCTCAGCAGCGTCCATAGCCTGGAGCTCCTTCATACGGGCGATACGCTTGGAAACGGTCTGGAAGTTGGTGAGCATGCCACCGAGCCAGCGGTGCGTTACGTATGGCATACCAACGCGCTGAGCCTCTTCCTGAATAGGCTCCTGCGCCTGCTTCTTCGTACCAACAAACAGGATCGTGCCGCCGTGTGCAACGGTCTCCTTGACGAACTCGAAAGCCTCGTCAATGTAGGTCAGCGTCTGCTGCAAGTCGATGATGTAAATGCCGTTGCGGTCGGTGAAGATGAAGCGACGCATCTTCGGGTTCCAACGACGCGTCTGGTGGCCAAAGTGGACACCTGCGTCGAGGAGTTCGCGCATGGTTACAACTGCCATGGGAATTTCTCCTTTGGAGTAATCTCGTTCGGTTAATGTTCATGTACTGCAAGGGTTTTTATCCCTCGCCCTAGCACCGCACCCGCTCAACACCCTCATACTGTGGGACCAACGCTGAGCTGGCGTTATTCGGCGCGCGTAGTCAACTTCGAAAAGTTGCCTTGCCAAGCATAGTCGACTATCCCTCGATTACCTAATTTGACCTGCACAAACCCTGAGCTTTATCCACAGGCCAGTTTTTCTCCACAGGCTGCATGCCCACAGCCTTGTCCACTACCGCGGTTTCAGGGCTCAATGGCAACATGCACATGTTCACACGCTTACTCGCGGCCATTGCTCCCCTACTTTGCACGTGGTGCTTGGCGCCTCAGGCTCTTGCGTACGTCGACCCCACCACGGGGCTGCCCTACGCAACCCGGATTACACGGCCCGCAGAGATCCCGGAGAAGAACTGGATGCCGGGGCATCGCGGGGTTGATCTTGCGCTACGCGTCGGAGCCACTGTTCTAGCAGCAGACAACGGGACAGTCGCTTTCGTGGGCAAGGTAGCAGGCACACCCATTATCAGTATTGATCACCCAGATGGCATCCGTACGACGTACCAGCCTGTACACGCGCGTGTGCGGCAAGGCGACGAAGTAAAACTCGGCGATGCGATTGGGACGCTGGCACGGCCGACGGGGCCGCAGGCACATCTCCAGGACGGGCTGCACTGGGGCGCACTCATTGCGAAAGACACCTACATCAATCCGCTTTCCCTCTTATCGACGCCCACCATTCGGTTGAAGCCGACCCGTTAGAGGCTCATGCCCTGGGGTGCGCTTGGTTGTAAATCTGCGTGAGCCGCTGTGAGGAGACGTGCGTGTATATCTGCGTGGTTTGCAGGCTAGAGTGCCCGAGCATTTCTTGCACCATTCGTAGGTCGGCGCCGCCTTCAAGCATTTGCGTAGCCGCTGTGTGTCGCAACGAGTGCGGCGTGATACTCGCCTGCCCCGCTTGCAGCCCGGCGCGCTCGACGATTCGGCGAACTTGGCGTTGGTCGATGCGCTTTCCCTGGGTGCCAACGAACAGCGGTTCGGCCCCCGCGTTAGCACTATTGGCGAGGGCTGGCCGGGCGTCGTGAAGCCATGTGGTGAGTGCCTCGTGTGCGTTGTTTCCGAAGGGAACGATGCGTTGTTTGTTGCCTTTGCCAGTGACTTTTGCGGTGTTGGTATGGAAGTCGAGGTCGTCGATGTTGAGGGCGACGAGTTCGCCGACGCGGATTGCGCTGGCGTAGAGCAGTTCGAGGATGGCGGTGTCGCGGATGTCTTCTGGTGTGTCGCCGTGGGGGCGGATGAGTTCCTCGGTAGCGGGGGCGCTGAGCACGGTGGGTAGTTTGCGCTGTTCTTTCGGGGTGCGCAGGCGGGCTGCTTCGTCCTTTGCGATGTAGCCGTGTTGATAAGCCCAGGTGGAAAAGGCGCGCGCGGATGCGGTGCGGCGCGAGATGGTGGAGCGGGCTTTGCCTGCTTGGACTGCGTCGGCGAGCCAGTGACGTAGAGCGTCGATGGTGAATGCGTTGAGATCTGATGTGTACGGCGCGAGTGTGGTGAGATCCGATCTGTAGCTCTTGCAGGTCGCCGCGGCGCGGTTTTTGACGTGTTGGCAGTAATCGATGAAGTCGTCCACCGCGGTAAGAAACTGGGTGGACGACTGATCGTGGCTGCTACTCATGCTCCGTATTGTATCGGTGCCTTAGGGTTTGGCTGTCTCGCTTCGTCGCCACAGCTGGCCTTCCCGCTGGATCAGTCCCTTGCCTTGCAGCTCAATGAGCGTGTTGATGGTGACTTGGAGGGATAGCGCGGCGGCACCTGCAATCTCCTCCGCTACAAGCCCGTCGCGATGATGCTTTGGCGCGGCATCGTAGATGCGCATCTCGGTGCGGGTCAGGAGCTGGAGGGGCGAAGCTACATTGTTGTCCGCAAGTTCTTGTTCTGCATCCAGTCCGTTCTCGAGGCGGATCGCCTCGTGGACGTAGGTCGCGTTGAGCACCATCGTGGCCTCCCCCTTATAGATGGCGAGGTTGGTGCCGACAGATCCGGCGGTGGTTATCGGCCCAGGTACTGCGAGCGTCCCGCGTTGGTAGTACTGCGCCCAGCGCAACGTGCTAAGTGCTCCGGAGCGGTAGGCGGCTTCTATTACTAGCGTGGCCTGTGTGAACCCAGCGACGAGTCGGTTCCGGGTGAGGAAGCGGTGTCTCTCAGGGGCCATGCCAGGGCTGTATTCGGTGATGATCGCTCCCCCTGCCGCCACGATGCGATCAAATAGCTGTTTGTGGCGCCTCGGGTAGGTGATACCCGGCCCGCATGCGGCGAACACCACAGTTGGCAGTCCCGCCTCGAGGGCCGCATCGTGGGCTGCCGCATCAATACCGAGTGCACCGCCGGAGACGATAGTGTATCCCCAGCGCTTCAGTCCATGCACGATGTCACGGGTGGCTGAATGCCCATATGCGCTCAGCGCTCGTGTGCCGACGATCGCGATCGAGTTTTCCAATAGCTCCGGCAGGTTGGTATTGCCTCGAACCCAGAGGGCGTGTGGCGGAACCCCGTCTGCACGTATCGGAGCACCTTCGCCATCCCGACTCATCTTTGCGCCGAGATTGAAGGAGTCATAAATCCGTTCGCGAGGCCACTCGGGCGATTCCGGTGTGATAAGTGTGTACCCATGCTCCGCTGCAGTAGCTAGGTCTTCTGCTGGCTGGTCCCAGGTGTATCTCGCATCGGTGTCGGCGGCCAGGTCACCGAGCCAGGGCGCTCGTGTGCGCACGCCTTCGGCGATTTCGTCAGCGGTATAGCCTTCGTTTCGCAGTGCCCACAGCGCCGTCGACGGACCCTCGATGACACGGTTGAGGTAGGCCCATGATTCAAGCGCGCTCATGCCGATGCCTCCTCACGTGCTGAAAGCAAGGTCTGGTCGTCTCGAAGATCGACGGCCTCAGCGACGTGCCCGAGGTGTGGGCACTGTGCACCAGTGAGATCCGCCAAGGTCCACGATAATTTCAGGATGCGGTCGATACCGCGCTGGCTGACCTCCCCGCGCGCAAGCATCGAAGAGAGGAACATCATCGCGGAATCTTCCGCCGGGAAGTATCGACGCAGCCACGGCCCCGGCACGCGCGCATTCGTCAACGCCCCGTTCGTGTGTTCCTCGCACGTCCGCCACCGATGTGCCGCACGGTCCCGTGCCTCTGCCACACGCTGGGCGATGGCCGTGGAAGACTCTGCCCCGTTTGGGTTTAGCACGGCGTTATCCAGCGAAGTCCTGCAGACAATATCCAGCCGGTCCCGCAGCGGACCCGAAATACTTCGCGCATACCGCGCACGCTGCGCCCCGGAGCACCGACAGCGGTTCGCTGGTTTTCCACACGGGCATGGATTCATCGCGAGGATGAGCTGGAAGTCGGCTGGAAAGACGACGTCGCGGTTGCTGCGTCGCAGGCGCACCTCGCCTTTCTCCAGGGGAATGCGCAACGCATCGAGGGTAGCGGACGCGATCTCAGAGGCTTCGTCGAGAAACAGCACACCGTTATGGGCTTGACTGACCGCGCCGGGGCGAGGAATCCCGCTGCCTCCCCCGATGAGTTGCGCCTTGGAAAGCGACGGGTCCGGCGCGATGAACGGGCGGTGCGCAATCAGCTCTCCCCCGGCGATCCCGGCAGCTGCGTGAATCGCTGTGGACGTGACCATTTCTTCGACGTCCATTGCGGGGAGGATGGATGGGAGACGCTCTGCAAGCATGGACTTGCCTGAGCCGGGTGGTCCGATCATTAGCATGTGATGCGCACCGGCCGCGGCGACTTCCATAATCCTTCGCTCGGGGCCTTGCCCTGCGATGTCTGCAAAGTCCAGCTGTCGTCCTTGCTCAATGCTTGGCGCACCCACAGAAGCTACTTCAAGCACCTCTTCCCCGACCAGCCACGCCCACACCTGCGCCAGCGAGTCCGCCAGCACGATGTCTCCGCGTGACACGAGCTGTGCCTGGTGCTCGTTCGCGCGCGGAACCACAATGCGGTCAATTCCACCCTCCTGAACAAGCAGCTCCTGGGCCGCCAGCAGCATCGGCAGCACTTCCGGTACAGGCCGCAAGCTGCCATCCAGCGCCAACTCTCCTACAAAAAATGTTCGCGATAGTGCCCGTTGAGCGCGTGGATCTAGGCTCCCCATCACCGCCAACGCAATCGGCAAGTCAAACTGCGAACCAGCCTTCGGCAGGTGCGCCGGCGACAGCGACACCATCGCCTTCGTCTTCGGCCACGGCAGTGAACTATTACGGCAGGCGGTACGGATTCGCTCGCGGGATTCTTTCACGGCAGCATCGGCGAGCCCAACAATATGCATTCCTGGTAACCCTGGCCCGACGTTGGCCTCCACGCGTACGATGCGCGCCCGAATGCCCTCAACCGTGGCACTCAACGTACTAGCAAGCGGCATCTTCGACCCCCATGATGAACTCAAACTCGAAGCCGTCCTCGTGATACATCGCCTCCACGACGTCGAACCGGACTTCGTAGAACCCCTCAGTGCTGCGCAACCACTCAGCAGCCGCGTTACGCATTGCCATCATCTTCTTCGCGTGCACCGCCTCAACCGAACCAAACCCCGGTAAACGACGAGTTTTCACCTCTACGAACACCACGGTGCCGTAAGAGTCCTGCATAATCAGGTCAATCTCGCCATGCCGTAATCGCACCCGCCTGCCAAGGCACGTGTAGCCCAACGCTAAATACTCCTCCAGTACGGCATCTTCCCCTAGACGGCCAAGCTGGTACTGGTCCATGCACGGTTTCTGCATAACTTCGTTCCCTTCTTCACATCCTTGTTCGTTTGCACACCTCCAGACGCACCAGAGGCGTAAGTGTTTAGACGCAAAAACCCCTCCCGCGGTTCCTTACAGGCAACACGCGGGAGGGGCGGAGGGGACGTCGAAACGCAGACTACGAATTAGGGAACGTGATGTCCGGCTTGTCTAGCTCCTCGATATTGACATCCTTGTACGTAATGACGCGGACGTAGCGAACAAAACGCACCGCGCGGTACATGTCCCACACCCAACAATCCGACATACGGACCTCGTAGTACACATCGTTGCCGTCTTTGTGCGGGATCAACTCGACAGCATTCGCAAGGTAGAAACGACGCTCCGTCTCCACAACAAACGAGAACTGGCTCGCGACGTCTCGATACTCGCGATACAGCGACAGCTCGACGTCAGCCTCGTAATTGTCCAGATCCTCAGCACTCATGCGGTGCCCCCTTCGTAAATCTCAACGGCAGTTCTCACGTTGGCATAACTATAACGATGTTGCGGCGTCGCCCCGTGGCGGCGCACCGCATCCATGTGCGCCTTCGTGCCATACCCCTTGTGGCGCTCCAACCCATACCCCGGGTACTGCTCCGCGTAGCCATCGAGGAGACGGTCGCGGCTCACTTTAGCTAACACACTGGCGGCGGCGATGCACCGGGCACTCGCGTCACCGCCGATAATCGGCAGTTGTGGTAGGGGCAAACCCGCGATATGGAAGGCGTCGACAAGCGCGTACCGCGCCTCCGTCTCTAGCTGCGCAACTGCGCGCCGGGCCCCGTCAATGTTGGCATGCTGCACCCCGCGGTGATCAATCTCGCTGGCGGGCACGTGCACGATCGAGTACGCGAGCGCGTGCTGGCAAATGATGTCAAAGAGTGCTTCTCGACGCTTCGCCGTCAACTGCTTGGAATCCGTCAGCCCTTCAAGTTGCCGTATCGGCTGCGGTGGTAGCACGCACGCGGCGACTGTCAGTGGCCCGAAGCAGGCGCCCCGGCCGGCCTCGTCAACCCCTGCGACTGGACCGAGACCGGCCTTTTCAAGTGCCACCTCGTACGTCCGAAGCTGCTTCAAACGACGCACCACAGCTCACACACCAAGCGTCGGGCTACTGCTGGATCGCCGGGTCGTCGACGCCACCAAAACGCTGGAGTGGGAACACAATCGCAAGAACTTTTCCGCGAAGGTTCTCCTCCGGGATCGTGCCCTGGTACTCATCACCAAGGTGGTAGCGCGAATCAGCGGAATTCGTGCGGTTATCACCCATCATGAAGTAGTTCCCATCAGGGACAGTTACCGGGCCGAAATAATTACCACCGCAAGCGTCGGACCCAGTCTCAGGATCCACCGGGTAGTAGTTCGGCTGCAGCGTGTACGACTGGTCGATCGGCTTGCCGTCCACCATCACCGCCGGATCCCCCTCCTGGCAGGACACCGTCTGGCCACCCTTCGCGATGATGCGCTTGACCAACGTGTTCTCATCCTTCGGCACCAGCCCCACCCAGGAGGACACCTCCTGCAGACCGGCAATGGCCGGGTTGTCGGAGCGGTTAGTGACGAAGCCGGTATTCCACGAGTCAGTCCCCTTAAACACGACGACGTCACCCGGCTCCGGATCGGAGAAGTAGTAGGACACCTTCTCCACGAAGATGCGATCACCCTTGCCGTCCTGTCCATGCAACGTCGGCTCCATCGACGCAGACGGAATCACGTAGAGGCGGCCAATGAATGTCTGAATAATGAAGATGAACACCAAGGTGAGTACAACGACCATCGGGATTTCGATGTACCACGGCATGGATTTTTCTTCAGATGCGCTCTTTTCGTTCACCCGCAACACTCTAGCAGCGCAACAAAACACCCCGCACCTTACGAAGCGTAAGTGTGCGGGGTGCTGCGCAAGAAACGGGTATGCGCTTAGCGACGCTCCTTGATGCGGGCAGCCTTGCCGCGCAGGTCGCGCATGTAGTACAGCTTCGCGCGACGTACGTCACCCTTGCGGACGACCTCAATCTTCTCCAGGTTCGGGGAGTGTACCGGGAAGGTACGCTCAACACCGATACCGAAGGAAACCTTGCGGACCGTGAACGTCTCACGGATGCCGTCACCCTGACGACGAACGACGAAGCCAGTGAAGACCTGGGTACGGGTGACCGAACCCTCGATAACCTTGACGTGTACGTCGAGGGTATCGCCCGGACGGAAGTCAGGGATATCGTCACGCAGCTGGCCTGCGTCTACAAGATCAATAATGCCGTTGCTCATTGAAGCAATCCTTTACGTTTCTGGACAGAGGACCCTAGCGGCTTTTTCCACAGGTGGACGCTCGGCTGGTTCATGTCGCTTACAATAACCCGCACGATTCTACATGCGAGCACGTCACTTCCCAAATCCGGCACGCTTGAGTGCATCCGCCATCGAACCGCCCTGCGGCGCACCTCCAGCGCGACCTCGCTGGCGCTTCCCACCCTGACGGCTCGGCTTCTGCTGCGGCTTCTTCCCGCGTGAAGACTCACGCTTCTGTTCGCTCCCCGGCTCATCATCCAGGCGCAGCGTGAGGCTAATTCGCTGGCGCTGCACGTCCACCTCGAGGACCTTCACCTTCACCACTTCACCCGAGCGCACGACCTCGTGCGGGTCCTTCACAAAAGAATGGCTCATCGCAGACACGTGCACGAGGCCATCCTGGTGCACGCCGACGTCCACAAACGCGCCGAATGCGGCGACGTTGGTGACCGTCCCTTCCAGAATCATGCCCGGCTGGAGGTCAGACACCTTGTGTACGCCTTCTTTAAAAGTGGCCGTCTTAAACTCCGGACGCGGATCCCGGCCTGGTTTTTCCAACTCGGCAAAGATATCCGTGATGGTTGGGACGCCGAAGGTGTCGTCGGCAAAGTCTTGCGGACGAAGACCCGACAGCACTCTGCTGTTACCAACGAGTGCCGCAGTGTCCACCCCAGATTGCTGAGCGATGCGCTCCACAACGGGGTAGGCCTCCGGATGCACAGCGGAGCCATCAAGCGGATTCTCTCCGCCTTGGATGCGTAGGAAGCCGGCCGACTGCTCGAAGGCCTTCGGCCCAAGTCGCGGCACCTTCTTCAGCTCCTTGCGCGAAGCAAACACACCATGTTCATCGCGGTAGGCAACGATGTTCTTCGCGATCGTCGGCGTCACGCCAGCGACTCGTTCCAGCAGCGGTACCGACGCCGTATTGACGTCCACCCCGACTGAGTTCACCGCATCCTCCACCACGGCGTCCAACGACTGCGCGAGCGCCGCCTGATTCACATCGTGCTGGTACTGCCCCACGCCAATTGACTTCGGGTCGACCTTGACCAGCTCCGCAAGCGGGTCCTGGAGGCGCCGCCCAATCGAGACCGCGGAACGCAGTGACACATCCATGTCCGGAAACTCCTGAGCCGCGATCTCAGAAGCCGAGTACACCGACGCACCCGATTCCGACACCACCACCGGAACAGGCCTGCGCCCGCCCGCTGCTGCGATCATGTCCGCGACCTCTCGTGCAAGCTTCTCCGTCTCCCGCGACGCCGTGCCGTTACCAATCGCGATGAGCTCCACGCCGTGTTCCGCCACGGTGGTCGCGAGCACCTGCACCGCCTGCTGCCATTGGTTCTGCGGTTGGTGTGGGTAGACGATCGCGGTCGCGAGCACCTTCCCCGTGCCATCTACGGTCGCTGTTTTTACACCGTTCCTGTAACCCGGATCCAGCGCCAGGGTCGCGCGTTGACCGGCAGGAGCGGCCAGCAGCACATCGCGAAGATTCGTACTGAAGACGTCCAGAGCCGCCTCATCCGCGCGCTCCTTCAGACGCATCCGTGTATCCAAATTAGAAGAGACCTGCAGCTTTGTCTTCCATGCCCACCGCACGGCCTTCGCCAACCACGGGCTCTTTTCACAGTTAAGGTCGAAACGGTTCGCGATCATCCCCTCGTACGCCGCGTCATCTCCGGCGTCCAAATCCAGCGAAAGCACGCCTTCCTGCTCGCCTCGCAGCAGCGCTAAAATGCGGTGCGACGGCAACGAGGCGAATGGCTCGCTGAAGTCGAAATAGTCGCGGAACTTCGCACCCTCGTTCTCCTTGCCTTCGACGACGCTCGAACGCATCGTTCCGGACTCGTACACCTTGTCGCGGACCTCGCCGACGAGATCCGCATCGGTGGCGATCCTGTCAACCAAGATCGCGCGGGCACCGTCCAGCACCGCTTTCGTGTCGGCGAACCCTTCACAGATATAGCGTGCCGCCTCTGTCTCGGCGTCGGCCGAAGGGGCGTCAATAAGCGAGTCAACGAGCGGCTCGAGACCGGCCTCACGCGCGATATCCGCCTTGGTCTTCCTGCGCTTCTTATACGGCAGGTAGAGATCCTCGACGCGCGCCTTCGTATCCGCACCCATGATGAGCGCCTTGAGCTCATCAGTGAGTTTGCCCTGCTCCTCGATCGCCTCAATGACCGAAGCCTTGCGCTCCTCAAGCTCGATCAAATACGCATTGCGCTGCTCAATGTGGCGCAGCTGTGTGTCATCCAAGCCACCGGTAGCTTCCTTCCGGTAGCGAGAAATGAATGGGACCGTATTCCCCTCTGCCAACAGTTGCAGCGCAGCCTCAACGTGGCGTGGCGCTACCTGGAGTTCCGATGCAATGGTCTCAGCAATGAACGTCATTCCGGACATTCTAATGCTTATGCGTTCCCATCCACGAGGCGGGTCGATCCGTACCAGTAGGTACCTCTGGGCAGGCCTGCAACCACCGCTTGCGTCGCAGCGTCCAGCTCGAGCGCGGTGCGGCCGCGCACCTCGAGCCTGCACAAAGACTCAAGAGGCGGATGCCCCTCCTTCAACAGGTAATCGGTCTCAAGAATCGACTCATCCTCGCAGTGCGGGCCGATCGGCTCCAGTGAGATTTTGGGCTCGCGGTAACCAGTCTTGCGCAACGCACGGGCCAAAGACTTGCGCGCCTTCGGCCAGCGCTTCTCGTCGACGAGCACCTGCATTGCCGTCACGACGTCGCGGCCGTACAGCGCAAACTCGTCATCCTCATCGAGCTCGGCGGCGTCCAATAGCTCCGGGCGGACTTGCTGCGTGCGCAGCAGCGATACATCACGTCGGTAGCGCTCCACCTTGGCGTGATCACCCGAAAAGAGCACGTCAGGGGCGCCGATCCCGCGCCACGTTCGTGGCTTTGTGTAGCTCGGTCCCTCAAGCAACCCATCGGAAAAACTATCGTCCTCGTGGCTCTGCGTATTGCCCAGCACCCCGGGAATCAGACGGGTGACGGCCTCCGCGATCACCAACGTAGCCACCTCCCCGCCGATGAGCACGTAATCGCCGATAGAGACCTCGCGCACCCGGTACCGCTGCTGGGCGTCAACAAAGACTCGCTGGTCAATACCCTCGTAGCGGCCACAAGCAAACACGATGTGGGACTCGCGCGACCACGCCTGCGCATCCTGCTGCGTAAACGGAGATCCCGCCGGAGTAGGCACAATCAGCAGTGGTTGCTCAGCAGATTCGCCTTCGCGGACATCACTAACTTCATACGGCCGTGGCGCGACGGCGTGGACCTCATCGTGGCGGGCCTTGTCATTGCGGTGCGGAGCGGCGGAACGCAACCCTTCACCTTCGTTGCCAGCTGCCACGGCATCAAGCGCCTCACCCCACACATCCGGGCGCATCACCATACCAGGCCCGCCGCCGAGCGGAGGGGCGTCGACAGACTTATGTACACCAAGCCCCCACTGTCGAAGATCATGCACGCCGACGCTCACAATCCCCTGCTCAATCGCCTTGCCCAACAACGCGTGGCGCAGCGGCTCAAGGTATTCGGGGAAAATGGTGACAATGTCGAGCCTCAAGGTGTGCCTAGACATCGAGTAAACCCTCTGGCGGGGTGATCGACAGGAAGCCCTTCTCCAGATCTACTTCGGGCACAATATCGCTCACGAACGGCACGAGGACCTCACGGCCGTCGTACTCAACCTCCAGAATCTGGCGCCCCGGCGTATGCATCACACCTGTGACCTGCCCGATCTCCTCCCCATCAAGACGCACATTCAGTCCAATCAATTCGTGATCGTAGAACTCATCCGGGTCCGCGTCCTCCCCGCGTTCAAGCGGCGCCGCAAAGAACTTCAGCCCTCGCAGCCCCTCAGCGGCGGTACGGTCCGGCACCTCTTCGAAGCTGAGCAACAAGCGTCCTTTGTGCGGGCGGGCCGTCGCAACGGTGAGTTCAATATCCTTCCCCGTTTGCGTGCCGCACAGCTTGCTGCCCACTGCGAAGCGGACCTCGGGCTGGTCCGTGTGCACTTCCACCGCGACTTCGCCCTTAATACCGTGAGTCTTCACGACCCGACCAATCAGTAGCTCCATGCTCAATTACCCTACTTTTCGACGCCCACTTCGCAAACAAAAACGGCACGCCCTCCGACCACACGGATCGGGAACGTGCCGTTGCGAGGTTCGGATTAGTCCTCGGACTCCTCAGCTGGGGACTCCTCTTCAGCGGACTCCGCAGCCTCAGCAGCTGCAGCTGCCTCAGCCTCTGCGGCAGCCTTGGCCTCAGCCTCTTCCTTTGCCTTCTTGCGCTTCTCGGTGATCGCCTCAGCGGTCGGGCCGTTGTTGGCCTCCTCGAGAGCCTTGTTGAACAGGTCAAGCTTGGATGGCTTCTCCTCAGCAACCTTGAGGGTGCCCTCAGCACCGTCGAGGCCCTTGTGCTTCTGCCAGTCGCCGGTGATCTTCAGCAGAGCGAGCACAGGCTCGGTCGGCTGCGCACCAACGCCGAGCCAGTACTGAGCACGCTCGGAGTCGATCTTGATGAGGGAAGGCTCCTGCTTCGGGTGGTAGATACCGATGTTCTCGACAACCTTGCCATCACGACGAGCCTTCGCGTCAGCGATGACAACACGGTACTGCGCGTTACGGATCTTACCGACGCGCTGCAGCTTAATCTTTACAGCCATGAAATTTCTTCCTTTACGGTCACCGGGCAGTACAGACACCCGCCAACACGATAGGCGGGCCGGTTCAACCCTTCTTCTTTACCCTGCGCGTGACTGGTTGGGCGACATCGCACATCTCTGCACGTGACGGGTCCAACGCGAACGCAGTTTGGTCCTGTTCAAAACCTGCATACACAGATAATCAACCTGAAAGAGGTTACCCCATAGCGAACCAATTCCCAAACAGGACTTGTTATCTAGGCAGATAGTTACCATTTGCCTGCCTGTTGCGGGTATCGTCTTTTCAGTTGCCCGCCGAAAAATAGCATGAAGCGTAATGAGGGCGCGAAACAATCTGAGAGTACACGAGGTTTTTCAGCATGCCTGCACCGAGCACGAAACGCTCAACCGCATACCGCGTCGACCTTGACGGGCTTCGAGGCTTTGCTATCGCACTAGTCGTCTTGTTCCACGTCTACGTCGGCCGAGTCTCAGGCGGCGTCGACGTCTTCTTGCTGCTGTCTGGATACTTCTTCCTCGGCGGCCAGATCCGCTACGCAATGCGCCCAAACCCAAGCCTCAACCCCTGGTGGCCACTGTGGCGCACTATTCGACGCCTCGTTCCAGCACTTGCGCTCACTGTCCTGGCAACCATGCTTGGCGTGATGCTGCTCGCCCCCGAACTCATGGGCGTGGAACTCTCCAAGCAGTTCACCGCCTCCATGCTGTACTACCAAAACTGGGAGCTGATCGCCCAAGATGCGGATTATGCGGCGGCAAGCCAGGACACCTCGCCGCTGCAACACCTGTGGTCAATGAGTGTGCAGGGCCAGTTCTACGTTTTCGCCATTTTGTTGGGGACGCTGCTGGCCTTCTTGATCTGGAAGTGCAAAGTTCCGGCTGTCATTGCCAAGCGAGGCGCGATCACGCTGCTCGCCATTATCACCGTTGCTTCGTTCGCATACGCTGCGCGCTTCGGCTTCGTCGGTACGGGCCAGAACTACTACTCCACCTTCTCCCGTGCGTGGGAGCTCGCGCTCGGTGGGTTGCTTGCCTTCGTGCCAACCAGCCGTTTCCTGCCACAGCGCACAGCCGCGTGGACTGCGGGCCTTGGCGTTGTGATGATTTCGATTACCGGCATCGTCGTCACCACTTCACTCGCGTTCCCCGGCCCTGTCACGCTGCTGCCACTCACTGGCGCCGCGCTGATTGTCATGAGTGGCAACCAGAACTCGGTCTCAAACATTCTGGCGTCGAAGCCGATGACGTGGCTAGGCAGCATCGCCTATTCCCTCTATCTTTGGCACTGGCCGTTGCTCATCATTGTCACTCTTGCTGGAGGGTTCGGGACTCCTCCGTGGTGGGTTGGCACCCTCGTCATCGCGGTTTCGCTCGGACTCGCACACGTCACACACCTGCTGGTAGAAGACCCGCTGCGTCAACACCGCAAGCGCCCGCAATCGACCGATACACCGGTTATCGACGCCCGCTCGACGCTGCGCACCCGCACCGGCATTGGCCGCGCAGGCGGCGGCGTGCTGGTTTCCGTGCTCGTTGCCACTATTTTTGCAATCCAACCGCTTTGGAATCAGCGCATCGAGGACGCAGACCGCGATCTTCCGGAGGACCTTTACCCGGGCGCCCTCGCCATTGCTGGTGCTGAAGTCCCAGACGTCAAGCCACAGCCCGATCCGGCCCTGATTGCGGGCATCTACCCACCTATCGGCGTAGACGAGTGCATGATCATGATCCCCCAACCGGCAACGGACATGCCTCGTCCCGACTGCCAGTACGGCGACCTCGAGTCCGACGTCACTGTAGTGATGACCGGCGGGTCCCACATCGAGCCGTACGTCGTGCCCCTCGACAAGCTCGGGAAAGAGCACCACTTCCGGGTCATTCCGTACGTACGGCAGGAGTGCCCGATTGTCATCGGCGGTGCCGACAGAGACGAGTTCGTCAGCGATGTATGCGCTCAATGGTCGGAGCTTGCGTTCCAGAACATCGTCGAGATGAACCCGGACCTGGTGATTTCAAACTCCACACGCCCCGAGGGCCACGCAGGCGGTGCAGCGTTTTCCACGGACAAGGTCCCCGACGCCTACGCGAACCTGTGGCAGAACTTCGCCTACTACGGCATCCCGTTCGTTGGTTTGCGCGATAACCCATGGATGTTCACCCCAGAAGGCGATCCTATGGACCCGAACCTCTGCATCGTTGCTGGTGCCTCCGAACGCGACTGCTCAGCACTGCGCAGCACAATCTACGGGCCCGAGGACCCAGCAACCTCGTACCTCTTGCCCGAGAATCACCAGTGGTCTATCGATACCGCTGACTGGTTCTGCGACGACAAGTTTTGCCCGCCACAGCGTGGCAACGTGTACATCTACCGCGACCAGAACCACATCTCGAACGCCTACGCAGCAACGCTCGCTCCGCTTCTGTGGGCTGAGCTGATGCCGATCTTCGAAGAGCTAGGCCTGCTCCCGGGGCCCGCCACGGATCCCACACCGAGCTTGGAGATGGACGCACCCGCTACGCAGTAGCGTGCGAGCACGATAGCAAAGGGCCGGTACGGATGCCCGTACCGGCCCTTCAGTGTTTTGCTGACTACTTCTTCTTGCCCATGCGCTTCATCGCTGCGCCGAAGTCAAGATTGTTGAGGTCAAGCCCCTCCATACCTGGAGGAAGTTGTTCCTGCATCTTCTGCAGATCCTCCATGCCAGGCATTCCCGGCATCTGTGGCATGCCCGGCATCTTCGGGCCTCCACCACGGCGCTTCGCGGGCTTGCGCTTCCCGTTCTTGCCCCTGCGTCCCTTGGGCTTCTTCTTCGTCGCGGAGCGTCCGCCACCCATGCCCGGCATTCCTGGTAGGCCGAACTGGTTGGCCATCGCGCCCATCATCTTCTTCGCCTCAAAAAAGCGTTCAACGAGCTGGTTGACGTCAGAGACTTTCACGCCGGAACCAGCAGCGATGCGCTTCCTGCGCGACGCATTGAGAATCTTCGGGTTCGCGCGTTCCTCAGGCGTCATACCGCGGATGATTGCCTGGATGCGGTCCAGCTGCTTCTCATCAACCATGTCCGCCATCTGGTTCATCTGCTTGCCGCCAGGCATCATCTTGAGCAGATTGCCGATCGGGCCCATGCGGCGGATCATCAGCATCTGGTTCAGGAAGTCTTCAAGCGTGAGCTCCCCAGTGCCGAGTCGGCTCGCGGCCTCCTCAGCCTCCTTCTGGTCGAAGACGGTCTCTGCGTGCTCAATGAGTGAGAGCAGGTCGCCCATACCGAGGATGCGACTCGACATGCGCTCCGGGTGGAAGACATCAAAGTCGTCGAGCTTCTCACCGGTGGACGCGAACAGGATCGGCTTGCCGGTGACTTCGCGAATGGACAGAGCTGCACCACCGCGGGCGTCACCGTCGAGCTTCGTCAGCACGACGCCGGTGAAATCCACGCCGTCCGCGAAGGCCCGCGCAGTCGTGACCGCGTCCTGACCAATCATCGCATCGATCACAAACAGGACTTCATCAGGCTGGACTGCATCACGGATGTTACGGGCCTGCGTCATCAGTGTTTCGTCAATACCCAAACGGCCCGCGGTATCGATGATCACCACGTCGTGCTTGTTCTGCTTCGCGTGCTCAATACCAGCCTGCGCCACCGCGACAGGGTCGCCGTGGGAAGTGCCCATCTCGTGCTCAAACGAGTCGATGGACGTGCCAGGATCCGGAGCGAACGTTGCAACCTCGGCGCGCTCACCCACAATCTGGAGCTGCTGCACCGCGCCCGGGCGCTGGAGGTCACAGGCCACCAGCAGCGGTGTGTGTCCTTGTTTTGCCAGGTGGCGGGACAGCTTACCTGCCAGGGTGGTCTTACCAGCACCCTGTAGACCTGCCAGCATGATGACGGTCGGCGGTGTCTTTGCAAAGTTGAGGCGTCGAGTCTCTCCGCCCAAAATGGCGGTCAGCTCCTGGTCAACAATCTTGACCACTTGCTGTGCCGGGTTCAGCGCCTCTGAAACGTCGGAGCCCAAAGCGCGCTCTTTCACGCGCTTAATGAAGGCGCGTACGACAGTCAGCGAGACGTCAGCCTCCAGCAGCGCGATCCGAATCTCACGTGCTGTGGCGTTAATGTCAGCCTCGGTGAGCTTGCCTTTGCCGCGCAAGCCTCCAAGCGCTGATTGTAAGCGGTCAGACAGTGACTCGAACACAGTGCGTTGCTCCCTTAACTAATTCATTCTTCGGTAATGAGACAGAACGCACCTAGCCTAGCGCCTTTCCGCCCAACTGTTCACATCACGCCAGGCTATCCCAGCAGAGCATCCACAAAGCTCTCTACTTCAAACGGCGCGAGGTCATCGGCGCCTTCGCCAAGACCCACAAGTTTGACCGGCACACCCAGTTCCTCTTGCACCTGGAACACAATGCCGCCCTTCGCGGTACCGTCCAGCTTCGTCAGCACCACACCGGTGATATCAACGACCTCTCGGAACACTCGCGCCTGCGCAATGCCGTTTTGTCCAACCGTTGCATCCAGTACCAGGAGCACCTCATCAACAGTGGATTTCTTTTCGACGACCCGTTTCACCTTACCCAGCTGATCCATCAAGCCAGTCGAGGTGTGCAGACGGCCCGCTGTGTCTACAAGCACGACATCCGCACCCTCTTGCACGCCGGTCGCCACGGCGTCAAACGCGACAGAGGCAGGGTCCGCGCCTTCTGCTCCGCGGACCGTAGAGGCGCCTACCCGACGCCCCCACGTCTCCAGCTGGTCTGCCGCAGCAGCGCGGAATGTATCCGCAGCGCCAAGTACCACCGAGTGGCCCATCGCTACGAGTACACGTGCAAGCTTGCCCGTCGTGGTGGTCTTACCCGTGCCGTTGACGCCGACTACCAAGATCACAGCGGGCTTGCCTTCGTTCGGCATTGCGTGAATCGAACGATCGAGCTCTGGCTTCGCGGCTTCGATCAGGGTTTCCCGCAGCATTGCGCGTGCTTCAGCCTCAGATGCCACGCCTCGCTCGGCAATCTTCTGACGCAGTGCATCGGTAATGCGCATGGTCAGATCCGCACCGATATCTGCCATGATGAGGGTGTCTTCGATCTCTTCCCACGCGTCCTCGTCGAGGTCGCCTGCGGTAAGAATGCCAAGCAGCCCTTGGCCAATCGCGTTCTGCGAGCGCGACAGGCGCCCGCGCAGCTTGCCCATCCGGCCTGCGGCTGGCGCGATTGCCTCGACAGGCTCGGAGGAGACTGGTTCGCTGACAATTGCGTCCTCGGTCGGTTCGGCGCCGTCTTCCAGGGCACGTTCCGCCCCGTCGACCGTTGCTGCGGCTGCGTCCGCTGCCTCTTGTGCTTCTTCGATGTCTTGGTGTTCGACGTCTGCTTCGTCGGAGGCGGGTTCTGCAGGCGCGGGCGCCTTTGGCTCTTCCGTGACCAGTGTCGGTTCCGGCTCCTTCTCAACCTCAGGTTTCGGTTCTACTGCAGATTCAGGCTCGGCCTGCGGTTCCGGTACAGCCACCGGCTCAGGCTTTTCAGACTGAGTTTCCTCAACCGGCTCCGGCTCAGGCTCAGGCTCAGGCGCCGGCTCCTCCTCTACAAGCGGCTCAGGCTCTGGCATTGGTGCAGCCTGAGCGGGCTCCGGCTCGGAGGGGGCGTCGACAAGCGGGACAGGCTCCTTCTCCTTCGCCCCAGCTTGGGCAAAATTAAAACCGCCTTTTGCCTGGTAATTCCCTGATTTTTCCTGCTGGGTAAGCTCTTTCGGCTCCTCGGTCTTTTCAAAGGAAACAGACTTTGCCGATTTCCGTTTATTGCCAACAATGATGATGCCCACAATGAGAATCACGAGCACCACAGCTGCAATTGCAATCCATAACGAGTACGTAGTCATGACTTCCATAGTGCCAAAGGCGCCCACAATTGTGTGGAATACCCCATTTATCCCTGTAACGTGGTTGAATAAGGTTTATGAATACTCCCCCATTTTTGAAGAATCTGCCACAAGACGTTGCCCAATGGATCCTGCCAGTCCTCACAACGCTGATTTCGCTGGCCGTCGGACTTGGCATCATTGCCTCAAGTGGCCAGCTTGGCAGCTCAAAGGTAGACGTGCCGAGCGTTGGCACCGACGCGCCGAAGGAGGCAGTACCAGCGACTGGTGAGGCGCTCACCACCGCGCTGAACACCACCTGGGCACCGCTGCCGTTGTATGACGGCGCTACTGTCCAATTTGTCAAGGAAGATAAGGGCTACGTGCTTGTAGGCGGTCCATGCAACGGCTACGGCGTCGGCTTCACCATTGACGAAGCAACTGGTGCAGTCTCCACGTTCAAGACGCCGACGACGAGGAAGGCATGCCCGTCTGAGGACACCATCTGGGAAAACACCACCAGCGACTTGCTGAAGCAGACCACGAGTCTGAAGGTGCTCGGCCAGGATAAACTCTTCGCCGTTGGTTCTGAGGGAACACTGGAGCTTGTTGTAAAGAACTAAGCCCCGCACCCCTATTTATGCGTCCGGATCGGAGTCAGGAGCTGACCCCGCCGGGCGCATTCTTTGTGAGAGCACCCTCGTTACACCATCACCGCGCATGGTGACACCGTAGAGCACGTTCGCCACATTCATGGTCGGCTTCTGGTGGGTGATCACAATCAGTTGCGAGTCCTGCCGCAGCTCCTCGAGCAGCGCGATCAATCGGCGCAGATTCACGTCATCAAGCGCTGCTTCCACCTCGTCCAACACGTAGAACGGGCTCGGACGCGCTCGGAAAATCGCTACCAGAAACGCCAGAGCAGTCAGCGACTTCTCTCCACCTGACAGCAGTGACAGCCGCTTGACGCGCTTGCCCGGTGGGCGCGCCTCGATCTCGATGCCGGTGAGCAGCATGTCATCTGGTTCCGTGAGTATCAGGCGGGCTTCCCCACCGGGAAACAGCGTATGGAACACACGTGGAAACTCCTCCTCCACGTCGTGCCAGGCATCCGTGAAGAGCTGCAAAATGTGGGCGTCGACATCCTCGATGACGTCGAGCAAGTCCTTTCGAGCCTGAATCACATCGGCAAGCTGGGTAGAGAGGAACGTATAGCGTTCCTCAAGCGCCTTAAACTCTTCGAGAGCCAGCGGGTTCACCTTCCCCAAAGAGCGCAAATCTTTTTCGGCCTGGCGCAGTCGCTGGGTCTCAGTGGACTCGTCAAAGTCTTCTCCCGGCGTGAAGTTCGCGAGCAAGTCATCGACCGAAATACCGAGCGACTCGACGATCTTCTGCTGAGCTTCCTCAAGACGCACCTTCGCCTGCGACCTTGCAATGTCTGCGGCGTGCGCGCGGTCACTCAACCGATTCAGCTGCTGACGAGCAGCGCTGACCTGCGATCGCTCTTGTTGAATCCTGCCCTGCAGCGCAGCAAGCGTGCGCTGCAGCTCATCGCGCTGCGCGGTGGCTCGCTGTAATGCATCCTGGACTCGCGAGATCAGAACCTCCGTATGTTCCTTCACGGCTCCGGCGAGCAGGGCTTGGGACCGCCGACGTGCAACGGCTGCGTCATGACGCGCTTTTGCCTGGCGCTCGTTTTCCGCCTGGCGCCGCAACGCATCGCCCTTCCCCGCAATCGCCTGAGCGCGCTGTTGCGTCTCACGAGCAGCGAGAACCGCTTCCAGTTCGAGCGCCTTCGCCTGCGTCAGTTGCTGGGATGCAGCATCGCGTGCCTCGGGCGAAGGGCCTTCCGCAGCAGGAGTGTCGTCGATGCGAGAAAGACGCTCCTGGGTTTCCAGCAGTTGCTCACGGCGCTGAGCGAGCCGCTGCTCTGCCTCCTCAAGCTGCTGCGCGGCACGGACGCGCTCTTGCTCGGCCGTGTCCGATTGCGCAGCCAAGCGCTGATGCTCACGCTGCCACGAAGCAACCTCGGTGTCGTGCTCGCGCAGCGCTGCCTTCGCCGCCGCAACATTCACCCGCGCGTCCTCGGCTGCGAGCTGCGCTCCCTCAAACGTGCCCGAGAGCTCCGCCAACGCGTGCTCTGCGGTGCGTAGGTCTCGCTGTGCGGCTTCAACCTGCGCACTCACCTCGACCGTAGACGCGCTCGCGATGCCTACCGACATCCAGCCTTCGCCGAATAGTGCCCCCTCTCGCGTCACAGCACGCAGTCGTGGGTCTGCCTTCACGACGTCCACGCCCTCCTGCGGCGTCTCCACTACGACAACGTCTGCCAACAGGCGCGCCACGGGGCCCGCGACCGAAACGTCGACGTCGAGGTGGTCGAGGAGCCAGTCATAGCACCCGTCGGTTTCAACACGCCACAGCGCACCGCCGACTGCCTCAACGATGCTGGCACGATCTGCGGATTGCAGCTGCTCCACAACGTCCAAGTCGCGCTCGCCCACCAATGCCTCACTGAAGCCACCAAGCGCGGCAGCCAGCGCTCCTGCCAGGTCAGCAGGAGCCTTCACCAGTGATGCAAGCGCGGGATAGCCTCCGAGCATCTCCTCCGCGGTACGTGTTGGCATTTGGTGCTGCAGCGTCTCTATCTTCGACTGCAGCGTAAACACCGCCCGCTCATGCTCGCGCTGCTGCGTCTGTAGCTCCTGAAAGCGCTGCTCGGCGGCGGTGAGCTCTGAGCTTGCTTGCTCGTACTCATGGACGAGTGGCCCTCGGCGGGCTTCAAGCTCAGCAATCTTCTCCGCTACCTCCTCGGCTTCGCCGCGGGCACTGTGGGCCCGCTCGCTGCTGAGTGAAAGTTGTTCCTCAAGCCGGGTTGCCTCTTGCTCACCTCCGAGCACGGCCTGCTGGTGCGCCTCCTCTTGCGCCACCAGCCGCACAACGCCCTCACGGCGATCCGCTACCGCCTGAATCTGCGCCACGTGTTCGCGTTCAGCTTCATCGAACGCAGCCTGGTATTCGGCAACGTCTTCCCGAACAACCTCAAGTCGCTCCGCGGCCTCCTCGGCAGCCTCAATGGCCACCTCATATTCTTCGTCCGCTGCTGCCGCCCGAGCGAGCAGCTCCTCTGGGTCTTGCCCGTGGTACTCAGTCTGCGTGTTCAGGTTGTGCGCGCGTTCCTGTGCGATGCGCAACGTCGCGTTCGCCCGTTCCTCGAGAGATGACAGTGCAAACCAAGTTTCCTGTGACTCCTGGGCACGCGGCTGTACCTCCCGTTGTTCTTCCTCGAGCTGCGCGTACTGTTCCTCAGCGCTCTCGAGCGACGCGGTCACGGTCTCGACCTGTTCTTCGAGCAGCTTCGCACTCTCGTCACTTTGTGCATGCGCTGCCTGCAGCGTGACCATCTGGTGGCCGGCGAGGCGGAGCCGGGCGTCGCGAAGCGTGGCTTGCACAGTCGCGGCGCGCTTCGCGGCTTCGGCCTGGCGCTCCAGCGGCTTGAGCTGCTTGCCAAGCTCATCTGTCAGATCCTGCAACCTGTCGACGTTGCCCTGCATCGACTGCAGCTTGCGTTGCGCCTTTTCCTTGCGACGCCGATGCTTCAGCACACCCGCAGCTTCCTCAATGAACGCTCGGCGCTCCTCAGGGCGCGACTCCAAAATCTCAGACAGCTTGCCCTGCCCGACGATGATGTGCATCTCGCGGCCAATACCTGAGTCCGACAACAGCTCCTGAATGTCCATCAGCCGGGCTTTCGAGCCGTTAATTTCGTACTCGGAGGCTCCATCACGGAACATACGTCGCGTGATCGCAACCTCCGTGAAGTCCACTGGAAGGTGCTTATCGCTGTTGTCGAAGGTGAGTGTTACCTCTGCGCGCCCTAGTGGCTTGCGGTCCCCCGCTCCCGCGAAGATGACATCCTGCATCTTCCCACCGCGTAGATTCTTCGCACCCTGCTCCCCCATCACCCAGGCAAGCGCGTCGACGACGTTCGATTTACCTGAGCCGTTCGGTCCGACAACAGCGCAGATGCCGGGCTCGAACTTCATCGTCGTCGAAGAAGCGAAGGACTTAAAGCCCTTCAGCGTCAACGATTTCAAATGCATTGTGGTGAGTTTACCGTTCGTGGAAGCCTTCCGCCCCACGAGGCTCACCGTACTGCGCGACTACTATGTCCACGCGGCCTGGTCGTTGCGTTGAGGAGGGCTGTTCTTCCAGTAGTCGCTTCAGCGTATCGACGTCCCCGTCGTCGCCTTCCGCGACTACTTCAACGCGGCCGTCGACAAGATTCTTCGCATACCCTCGCACACCGAGCTCCAGGGCTCGGCAGCGAGTCCACCACCGGAACCCAACACCTTGGACGCGGCCGTGCACGAACGCGGTCATACGAACAGAGGCCATAGGCTACTTCAAACCGCCCTGCTCGTTGTCCTCGCCTACTGCACGGGCCTCGGATGCGGCGATGCGGTCCTCCAGGCTGCGGCGCGTTACTGGGTCGGAGCCATCCCAGAACTCTACGTTCTTGACCTCAGGCATCATGTCGCGGTGGAACACCGGGTCGATGCCCTGGACGCGCTGCTCGTTGTAGTTCTTGAGCAGCTTGATGGCGACACCCGCAAGCGGGACGATCGCGATGATGTTGATGATGGCCATCGTGCCCGCCATCGTGTCGCCAAGCGACCACACCAGCGGAATCGAGCCGAACGCTCCGAAGAACACAAAGACGATGACACCGCAGCGGAAAACGTTCAGCACCGTCTTCGAGTCCGAGAGGTACTCAATATTCGCCTGCGCAAGGTAGTAGTTACCGATCACTGACGAGAACGCCAGGAAGAAGAGAATGAACGTGATGAAGTGCGTGCCCCACGCACCCACCGTTGCCGCCAAGGCGGACTGTGTCAGCGATGCACCCTGTACATCATCCAAGCCGTAGTTGATCTCAGGGCCGAGCAGCACGACGAACGCCGTAATCGAGCACACAACGAGGGTGTCGAAGTACACGCCGAGCGTCTGCACCAGTCCCTGCTTCACCGGGTGCGATACCGTCGCAGTAGCCGCTGCGTTCGGAGCGGACCCCTGGCCGGCCTCGTTCGAGAACAGACCACGGCGCATACCCCAGACAAACGCCATACCCAGCGTCGCACCACCAACCTGCTTCAGCCCCAGGGCGTGGCCGACGATCAGCGCGATCATCCCTGGAACTTCCTGAATGTTCAGAATGACTACCAGCAGGCCAACCAGGATGTAGGCGACCGCCATGAAAGGAACGACGACCTGCGTGAAGTTCGCGATACGGGTCACACCGCCGAAGATGATGGCAGAAGTCAGGGCAGCAAGGATCACTGCCACAATCAGCTTCAGCGTCATCGAGTCGGAGCCAACAGAACCGCCGACGGCCTCAACGATGGAGTTCGTCTGAATTGCGTTGTACACAAAGCCATAGGTGAACGAGAGCGCAACAGCGAAGATCACGGCGAGCGGGCGCCACCCGAGTCCGCGCGTCATGTAGTAGGCGGGACCACCGTGGTAGTTGCCGCTTTCGTCTTTCGTCTTCCACAGCTGTGCGAGCGTGGACTCAACGAACGCGGTAGCGCCACCCACAATGGCGATCATCCACATCCAGAACACTGCGCCAGGCCCGCCAACCGAGATCGCGAGAGCGACACCAGCGATGTTGCCCGTGCCCACGCGGGAAGCAGCGGAAATGGTAAACGCCTTGAACGCAGAAATACCGCCGTATTCTTCGTCCAAATCGCGTCCGTCACGGTCTTTGCCCTTCGGGGTTTCGGTAACCGCCTTGAACATTTCCGGAAGTAGTCGGACCTGTACGAACAAGGTACGCAGCCCGAAATAGACACCCGCAGCAAGCAGGAGCCACGGGACAATGTCCCAGATGATGCCGTTGAGAGTTCCGTCAATGAACTCGGTTGCTTTTTCCATGCGGAGAATCCTAGTCGCAATGACAGGATTATTCGCGATTTTGCTCAGGATCCTGGCATGTTGGGCAGTAATAACTCGACCGCTGGTTCACGACCGTCTTCACAATGGCGTCCCCGCAGCGGGCGCAAGGTTCACCCGCGCGCCCGTAGGCATTCAGCGAGCGGGCAAAATACCCCGAGGCACCATTGACGTTCACGTACAAGGAGTCGAAGCTCGTTCCGCCTTGGGCGAGTGCACGCTCCATGACGTCACGTGATGCGTCGAGAAGCTCGACCGCACTCTCCTGAGCGAGTGTATCTGCCCGTTGCCACGGCGCGACTCGCGCGGCCCACATCGCCTCGTCAGCGTAGATGGAGCCAATACCGCTCACCACGGCTTGATTGAGCAGCACCGTTTTGACGGCCGATCGCTTTTTACGCATCAACGCCGCAGTTTCGTCAACATCGAAACCCGCCTCGAAGGGATCCATCGCGATGTGGCTCGCGAGTTCAGGGATACCGTCGACGAGCTGGCAGTATTGCCACGAGCCGAACGTGCGCTGATCCACGAAGACCAGTTCCACGTCGCCCATCCTGGCGCGAATCCGCGCGTGTGGACTGTCCACGCTGCCCGGCGCGGCGACCAGCATCTGTCCGCTCATCCTGAGGTGTACCAGGAGGCAGCCCCCGTCGGAGAGGGTGAGCCAGAGGAATTTGCCGCGACGTCCGGTACCAGTGACGCGAAGCCCAGGCAGGATCGTTGTGAGGTCGACGGTGCTGTCCCTGACTGCTCGGGGATGCGCGACCTCGATACTGTCGAATGTCCTGCCAACAATGTGCTCGTTCAGGCCCCGACGCACGACCTCAACTTCCGGCAGTTCGGGCATCAGCTACGCCTTGTCGTGGGTCTGCTGCTCAAGAACGAGCGCTTCCGGGTGCTTCTGAAGGAACGCCACTGCTTCCCTGGCTGCTTCTTGCTCGGCGAGCTTTTTGTTGTGCGCCACTCCACGTCCGCGGTTTTCACCAAGAATGATCGCGTACGACGTAAATTCGAGGTCGTGCTCGGGGCCTTCAGACGTCGTTTCGTACTCGACCATTGGGATGCCACGTTCCGCGAGGCGTTCCTGCAGCACAGTCTTCCAGTCTTGCCTGTGGCCGTGTGCCGTCGCGTTGTGGAGCTTCTCGTGGAAGAGCTTAAGAATTACGTCGCGGGCTGCTTCGAATCCGTGCTGCCGATAGATCGCGCCAAAGAGCGCCTCCGTCGTATCGGCGAGGATGGACTCTTTGTCCCTGCCACCGGTATGCAACTCGCCTTTTCCAAGCAGCACGTACTTACCAAGCTCGATGCCACGGGCGACATCCGCCAACCCGTAGCGTGACACAATTGAGGCCCGCATCGGGGAGAGCACCGACTCGGAGCTCGAAGGGTAGATCTCGAAGAGCTTCGTGGCTACGGTCAGACCGAGCACTGCGTCTCCGAGAAACTCAAGCCGCTCGTTATTTGGCAGGTAGTCGTGCTCGTTGGCAAAGGAGCGATGTGTCAAGGCGAGTCGCAACAGTTCGTCGTCCAGATCCACACCCAGCCACTCGAGCAGAGGCGCATGGTCTACTTCGGAGAACGCGCTGTTCCACGCTTCTTCGCCGCTGACGCGATTCTTCTTTGAACGCCGGCTCATAGGAACTTCTCCAATCCAGCCCAGCGCGGATCCACCGCGTCGGTTGCTTCGCCGCTGATGCCGTCTGGTGCCGGAACGTCGCTGTCTTCGGGGCATGCAGGCTGGCAGGTCGGGTTAAACGGCAGTGTGAGGCCAGCTTCGTCGACGAAGGCCTGCTCGAGATCAACCGTTTCTTCCACGATGCGCATGATCTCATCCCCGGATCCTGCGTCTTCCTCTACTTCTTCATCACCCTGGATGAAGTCGTCGCCGTTAGAAAACACCTGGGAGACACGCAGCGTTTCCGTCGGCTGCAGGGTGCGCAGGCAGCGTACGCACTGCCCTTCCAGTACCGCGGTCACGGTGGCGTCGACCATCACGCCAGAACCGAGCGGGGTCACGGTAGCGTCGACGGCCACCTCCTGGCCTTCCGGAATTGCGATCATCTCCGGCCCGATGCGGGAAGGAGCTGGGCCCACGTTGTGGACAACTACCGGCATGCCGTCGCCGTGCAGAGCGTCAGCTACTTGAATAATGAAAGGATTTTTAGCCATAGCAACCCAAACTCTACATCGGTTTTCTTCCGGAAGTGCTACCTGGTTTTCTCTTGTGCGTTCCTAATGCTCGCCGTAGTCGTAACGCTCCGCGCGTTGGCTGCCGCCTGAGACGCCGGCGCCACGCCGGAGCGCAGAACGGTCCTTAGATACTGTGCGAAGCACTGCGGAAAGTGACTCCTCAAACTCCGCAAGCTTGGAATCCACAAACTCGTCGCACTCCCCGCGCAGACGCGAGGACTCCGCGTGCGCCTGCTCGACCAGGCGGTGCGCCTCCTCGTCTGCGCGACGCATGACCTCTGCCTCGGAAACAAGGTGTTCCTGCTGCGCCAAGCCCTCATCAATTGAGCGCTGGTATTCTTTCTGACCGTTTTCAACCAGGCGCTGAGCTTCTTCCTGTGCTCGCGCCACGGTGGCTTCCGCGTCTTCGCGTGCGCGGCTGACCATATCGCGGGAGTCCTCTTCAGCGTTGGTCACCAGCATGGTCGCGTGGGACTGGGCGTCGTCAATCATTTCTTGAGACTGCTCGTTTGCCTCATCCATAATGTGCTTCGCGTCTGCATTGGCTTGAGCCACCAAATCGTCCGCGCGTTCCTGTGCACCATGCAAGATAGCGTCCTGCCGGTCGAGGACATCTTGGGCGTCGTCCATCTCATTCGGGATTGCGTCACGAATATCGTCTAACAGCGCAAGCACTTCGTTGCGCGGCACGAGGCAAGAGCTTGATATTGGCACGCCGTAGGCCTGCTCGACGATTTGGACGAGTTCATCAAGTGCTTCAAAAACGCGATACATGTCGGTCATCGTACCCGAGAACCACTGCGCTGAGTGTGCAACACAACGGAAGGTATGCACTACACTTTGCCCTCATGGATGAAGCATTGCGTACCCCAACCACAGTCACCATCGCCCCAGACGCATTCAAAGGCACGGCGTCGGCTGAGCAGGCCGCAACGTGGATCGGAGAAGGCGTCCGCGAGATATTAAAGGACGCAACCATCAAACTCGCCCCAATGGCCGACGGCGGCGAAGGCACCTCCGAACTGTTCAAGGGCGAGCGCATCACCCTGCCCACCACGGACGCCGCGGGGCGCCTCACGGAGGCTACCTACACCTATGATGCCGCTTCAACCACAGCGTTTATCGACGTCGCTGCCGCCTCTGGGCTACCCGCCGTCGCAGATTCACCAGTTCCGTTGACCGGCGATACCTACGGCACCGGAGTGCTCATCGCCGACGCACAAACCCGTGGCGCAACACGGATCGTGCTCGGCTTGGGCGGCTCGGCAACCACCGATGGTGGCACCGGCATTCTCGTAGCCCTTGGCGCGAACCCCGTCGACGCTGAGGGCTATCAACTCAAGCCTGGCGGCGGCGACCTCGAGCGCCTCGCGGACCTCGATACCGCAAAGGTCAACATTCCCGCAGGCGCGCTCGACTGGGTACTACTCACCGATGTGGATTCGCCCGCCACGGGACCGGAAGGCTCCGCCGCTGTATTTGGACCTCAGAAGGGCGCTTCCGAAGAAGACGTGGCCAAGCTCGACCGCGGGCTGGCCAGGCTGTGCGAAGTAGCAGGTCTCGACCCCACTACTCCGGCCTTCGGGGCTGCGGGTGGAATCGCGATCGGCATCACCTGGCTATCAACGCTCCTGCACGGCGATGCCAGCCACGTCTCCATCTCCCCCGGTGCGCCCGTCATCGCGAACGCCAGCGGGCTCGCAGATCTTATCGCACAGTCCGGACTCGTCATCACCGGCGAGGGACGCTATGACGCCCAAACCGCCGCTGGCAAGGTTGCCAGCACGGTAAGCGACCTTGCCGCTGATGCAGGTGCTGTCTGCGTAATTGTGGCGGGTAGCTTCGACGCCGAACCCGCTGGTGAAGCAATCGCAGTCCCCCTTGAAAACATCGCTGACACCAGTGAGCAACTCCGCCGCGCAGGCCGCGAGGCGGCGATTCGTTACCTGAACACCTCGACGGTCCAGGGGTAAAGCGCAGGCGTCTCAAACTGGTCTTGCTGCTCCAACGCGACGGGGTCTGATGGAAGCTGCGCTCGCGGGGTCAGAATCCGCGACAGGCCCATCGCCAGGCTGTTCAGGCTCCTCGCGCCTTCAACCTCGATGTCGTAGCGCTGGAGGGCGGCACCCTCTTCTTCAGCCGAGACCTGCCTGTCCTGCACGTATGTTGCTTCCAGTTCCTCGGTGACCTCGCTAGGCAACGCTACATGCGGGGTGTACACAACATTTCCGGCAGTGAGTTTTTCGCGCCGCACCAAAATATCGATTGCGCGCTGGTACGCCTCCGCCAACTTTTCTGCCGACGCATCGGGGGCCAGCACATGGAACTGAATGATCGCCATGACGAACAGGCTAATACACCGGGGAGTAACGTAGCAGGTATGACTTTTCCAGTGCACTCGTATCGTGACGCCCTGACGACCATGGCTGACGGCACGATCAAGCAAGTCAACCCATTTTCCGGCACCGAGGTTTGGACGGTCCCAGGCAGAGGAAACCGGCCCCTTTCCCACCCCTCAGGGACCCCGCACCCGCTCAGCGATTCCGACTTTCACGAGCACTGCAACTTCTGCGACGCCCACCAGTTGCGCACCCCGCCGGAGAAGTCGCGCATGGTGCGCACCCGGGATGGTTGGGAGATCGTCCGCAACGCGATGCCCGAAGAGCTCGACGCCACCACCGCCGAGTTCCGCCGCGTACCGAACCTCTTCGAGATAGTCTCCTACGACTACTGGGCAAAGAACTACGGCTACAGCATGCCCCAGTCCCAGCAGGAACACATGGACCGCTACCTCGCGGACCCCGCCGGCAAGGCCCACGTCCTCGACATCGTTCGCACCCGCCTCAAGGCCTCCGGGGAGAATCCCGACCGCGACGAGGCGTCACTTTTGGAGATCGCGCCCGCGTATTTCGGCGGCGGCCACGACGTCATTATTGCTCGACGCCATTTCGTCGACGGTGCCACCGACGACACACAGCTAGCAAGCTCCGGAACACTCACCGAAGACGAGCACGGGGCCTTCTTCAAGTTCACAGTTGATTCCCTCCACGACCTCGTCGTAAAGAATCCCTACTCCCCGTACGTCGTGGTCTTCCAAAACTGGCTTGCGCCTGCTGGCGCCTCCTTCGACCACCTGCACAAGCAGCTCGTCACCGTCGACGCGCGTGGCGTGCAGGCCGAGATGGAGATTGCAAAGCTGCGCCAGAACATCAACATGTATAACGAATGGGGAGTGAACTACGCGTTCTACCACAACCTGGTGATCGCGGAGAACGACTTCGCAATCGCCATCGCAGGCATCGGGCACCGCTACCCCACTGTCTCCATCTATTCCAAGTCCGCAACCTGCGCACCTTGGGAGCAGTCGGAGCAGGAAGTGCGCGGTCTGTCGGACCTCGTGCACGCGATCCACGCAGCGATGGGACCTGAGGTCGCGTGCAACGAGGAGTGGCACTACCGGCCTGTGGATCTGGACCTTCCGATGCCATGGAGGGTGAACATTAAGTGGCGTATTTCTACACTCGCGGGGTTCGAAGGCGGCACTAAAATCTACGTCAATACGCTTTCCCCGTTTGATGTTCGTGACAAAATGGTGGACAAACTCTACCGACTCCGCGATGCCGGGAATGTGACAAAGTCGCTGCGTATTGCCACAGAATGTGCCCCGTCACGCAACTCTCTCCTCTACAACCCAGTCCTTTAGACCAAAGTTGTTTATACCTTCCTCCCAAAAGACTGGTATTACTTAATGTGATGGTAGTTAAGCAAGCACGTGCGGAGTGACGCACAGAGGGACGTACATGATCAACATCAACGATATTCTCAACAGTTACGTCGTTGACGAATCGTGGCAGCGTGCATTCTACGAATTCATGCACACCACGCCCGAGCTATCGATGCAAGAAGAGGAGACGCACCAACGGCTCCTCGCCGAACTTACCCAGTTCGACTGCGAAGTAATTGCACCGATTGGGGGCTACGGAATCTGTGCGGTCTTCCGCAACGGTGACGGGCCAACTGTACTGTTCCGTGCCGACTTCGATGGGCTCCCAGTTACGGAATCTACCGAAGTTCCATACGCTTCAAAGAAGAAGGTGCGTCTTGAGGACGGCACGAGCGTCGGCACTATGCATGCTTGTGGCCATGACATGCACACCACGGCACTTCTCAGTATGTGCAGTTTTATGGACAACACCCGCCACGCCTGGCGTGGGACGTTCATTGCACTGTTTCAGCCAGGAGAGGAGCTGGGGGTAGGGGCAGAAGCGATGGTCAATGACGGGCTTCTGGAGCGCATCCCGCGTCCTGATGTCTGCTTTGGCCAGCATGTGATGCCCGGACCTGCGGGAACCGTGATGTCAAAAGCGGGTCCCCAGTTCGCGGCATGTGACTCCATCAGGATTACGATCCCGGGGCGAAGTGCGCACGGCTCTATGCCACACAACGCCATAGACCCAACGTTTACGGCAGCGATGATCATTGCCCGCCTGCAAGGTCTCGTGGGCCGGGAAGTCGATCCTTCTGACTTCGCAGTCGTCACCGTTGCCAGTTTGCACGCTGGAACGACGAACAACATTATCCCCGACTCCGCGGAACTCGTACTCAACTGTCGCTTTTATCAAAACAAGACAAAAGAGCAGATGTACGCCTCCATCGAGCGGGTTGTTCGCGCAGAGGTGCAAGCATCTGGTGCCACCGAAGCGCCTACGTTCGAGTACTTCGCTCACGGAGAACTTATGAGCAATGACGCCGAGGTGTACGCAAAGGTCCGCCAGTCTTTCGACGAGGTTTTCAAGCATGAGTCTGCTGAAGCCGACCGAAAGACAGTGTCTGAGGACTTCCCAGTCATCCCCCTGGCGTTTGACGTGCCGTACTTCTACTGGCTTATCGGGTGCACCCCGAAGGCACAGTGGGATGAAGCCGTTGCGGCAAATAGAGTCGCGGAAGACATTCCAGTCAACCACATGCCGACCTTCTTGCCGGACTACGCACCCACGGTGAAAGCAGCTACCAATGCCGGACTCACGGCAGTTCTGACGTATCTTGCTCAGCCATAGCGCAACGCCGTTCCGGCTGAGCACGACGCATTCCAATTCGACACATCAAGAGATCTGAGGTTTTTATGAAGAACACTGTAGGAACATCGGTACCGGCACTGCAGGACACTGTCGCCGGCCATGTTCGTGGTTTCTCTGGACGCAGCCCGCAGGCATCCACCAATAACAAGTTTTGGACTGGCCTCTCGGCCGCCGTTGTGGAGCAGATTGCCGACAAGTGGGATGCAACCCAAAAGGCCTACTCGGCTACTCGTCAGCAGGCGTACTTCTCCGCAGAGTTCCTGCAAGGCCGTGCACTGCTGAACAACCTCACGAACCTGGGCATGGTGGAAGAGGCTGAGGCTGCAGCAGCAGAGCTCGGCCACAACCTGACCGATGTCCTCGAGGCAGAGCACGACGCCGCGCTGGGCAACGGTGGCCTTGGCCGCCTCGCGGCGTGCTTCCTGGACTCCGCAGTGACGCAGGACTACCCGGTCACCGGCTACGGCCTGCTCTACCGCTACGGCCTGTTCCGCCAGGAGTTCGTCGATGGCTTCCAGAAGGAGCACCCAGATTCCTGGAAGGAATCGTTCTACCCGTTCGTTGTTGAGCGCACCTCCCAGCAGCGCATCGTGAAGTTCGACGACATGACGGTTCGAGCAGTACCGTTCGACATGCCGATTACCGGCTACGGCACCGATAACGTTGGCACCCTTCGTCTGTGGGACGCATCCCCAATCCACGAGTTCGACTACGATGCGTTCAACTCGCAGCGTTTCTCCGACGCCATCCTGGAGCGCGAGGCTGTCCACGACATCACCCGCGTGCTCTACCCGAACGACACCACGTACGCAGGTAAGGTGCTGCGCGTCCGCCAGCAGTACTTCTTCGTTTCCGCTTCGCTGCAGGAGATGATTGACAACTACATCGAGCACCACGGCGAGGATCTGAGCAAGTTCCACGAGCACAACTCAGTGCAGCTCAACGACACCCACCCGGTGCTGGCGGTTCCGGAACTCATGCGCCTGCTCATGGACGAGCACGGTCTTGGTTGGGAAGAGGCGTGGAACGTCACCACCCAGACCTTCGCGTACACGAACCACACCGTGCTCCAGGAGGCTCTGGAGACTTGGGACGAGTCCATCTTCAAGCAGCTGTTCTGGCGTATCTGGGAAATTGTCCTGGAGATTGACCGCCGCTACCGCCTCGACATGGAGTCCCGTGGCATTGGCCCGGAGGACGCACACCACTACTCCCCAGTCCACGACGGCAAGGTGCACATGGCGTGGATCGCCTGCTACGCTTCGTACTCTGTGAACGGCGTGGCTGCGCTGCACACCGAGATCCTGAAGCGCGACACGCTCAACTACTGGTACTCCATGTATCCAGAGCGCTTCAACAACAAGACCAACGGCGTCACCCCACGTCGCTGGCTGCGTATGTGCAACCCGCGTCTCGCATCCCTGCTCGACCGCCTGTCTGGTTCTGATGAGTGGACCACGGACCTGTCCAAGCTGAAGGAGCTGCGCAAGTACGCTGATGATCCTGCAGTGCTCAAGGAACTGCGGGAGATCAAGGCTGCTAACAAGCAAGACTTCGCTCGCTGGATCGAGCAGCGTCAGGGTTCGGTCCTCGACCCGGACTCCGTCTACGATACGCAGATCAAGCGTCTGCACGAGTACAAGCGTCAGCTGATGAACGCGCTGTACATCATCGACTTGTACTTCCGCATCAAGGAAGACGGCGAGACCGACGTACCGAAGCGCACCTTTATCTTCGGCGCGAAGGCTGCACCTGGTTACACGATGGCAAAGGGGATCATCAAGCTCATCAACGCCATCGGCGAGCTGGTGAACAACGACCCAGTCGTTTCGAAGTACCTGCATGTGGTCTTCGTGGAGAACTACAACGTCTCCCCTGCTGAGCACATCATCCCGGCAACGGATGTTTCCGAGCAGATCTCGACGGCCGGCAAGGAGGCGTCGGGCACCTCGAACATGAAGTTCATGATGAACGGTGCGCTGACCTTGGGCACGATGGACGGCGCAAACGTGGAAATCGTTGACGCTGTCGGTGAAGAGAACGCCTACATCTTCGGCGCTCTCGAGGAGGATCTGCCTGAGCTGCAGCGCTCCTACGACCCGAAGGCTACCGCCGAGCAGACCCCAGGCCTGCACCGTGTGCTCAACGCACTGGTCGACGGCACCCTGGACGACTGCGGCACCGGCGCGTTCCACAACATCCGCGCTTCCCTGCTCGAGGGCTTCGGCTTCGACGAAGCCGACGTCTACTACGTGCTGGGCGACTTCGCGGACTACCGCGCAACCCGCGACCGCATGGCCAAGGAGTACTACGAGGACCCAGATGCATGGGCACGCAAGTGCTGGATCAACATCTGCGAATCCGGTCGCTTCTCCTCTGACCGCACGATCCGCGATTACGCGAACGAGGTCTGGAAGATCGAGCCGACGCCGATTAACTAGCCTGTAGCTCCTACTACAAAAGGCCTGCCGCTGTTGCTTCGCGGCAGGCCTTTTGCGTGTCCCCCATGGATTTAGCGAGCTACAAGCCGAGAGATGAAAAACACCCCGGAGCAGCTGCCCGGGGTGTTCTCCGATTTGGAACTTAGTCTTGTTCCTCTTCCTTCTTCTTCGACCAGTAAGCCTCCTCGCCCAGCTGGTGGACGTGGACCGTGTTGGTCGAGCCTGCAACTCCTGGAGGGGTACCTGCAACCATCACCATGGTGTCATTCTCCTGGTACTCATCCATCGCCAGCAGGTACTTGTCAACGGTGGCGATCATGTCATCCGTGCTGTGCACCGGCGGGCACAGGAAGGTCTCCACGCCCCAGGTCAGTGCGAGCTGCGAGCGAACCTCCTGCTTCGGAGTAAACACGAGCAGCGGCAGGTCTGGGCGCAGGCGCGCAACGCGTCGAGCGGTGTCGCCGGTCGCGGTGAACGCCACGATTGCGCGTGCATGCAGACGGTTTGCCACATCGTTAGCCGAGTAGGAGATCACACCACGGCGGGTACGCGGGATGTGGTTCAGAGGCGGCACCTTGTCCATAGCCTCAGCGGAGCGGACAATGCGGCTCATCGTACGGACCACGTTGTGCGGGTCAACGCCAACGGAGGTCTCACCGGAGAGCATGACGGCGTCTGCACCGTCGAGCACGGCGTTCGCAACGTCGGAAGCCTCAGCACGCGTCGGACGCGAGTTATCAATCATCGAATCCAGCATCTGCGTAGCGACGATGACCGGCTTCGCGTTTTCACGAGCGATCTGGATGACGCGCTTCTGCACACCTGGAACAAGTTCAAGCGGAATCTCAACGCCGAGGTCGCCACGGGCAACCATCACGGCGTCGAATGCCAGGATGATTGACTCCAGGGCGTCGACTGCTTCTGGCTTCTCCAGCTTCGCGATGACTGGGACACGACGGCCAACTTCGTCCATGATCTCATGAACCAGGTCAACATCTGCCGGCGAGCGCACGAAGGACAGCGCGACGACGTCGACACCCATCTTGAGTGCGAACCGCAGGTCCGCCTTGTCCTTCTCGGACAACGCCGGGACGGAGATGTCCATCCCCGGCAGGGAAACACCCTTGTTGTTGGAAACAGGGCCACCTTCGGTCACGCGGCAGACAACGTCGTTGCCGTCGACTTCGACACAGACCAGACCGACCTTGCCGTCGTCGACGAGCAGGCGGTCGCCCGGCTTCGCGTCCTTGGCGAGGTTCTTGTAAGTCGTCGAGACTCGGTCGTGCGTGCCTGGCACGTCATCGACTGTGATGCGGACCGTTTCGCCCGTCTCCCAGACGGTCGCGCCTTCTTCAAAGCGCCCAAGACGGATTTTCGGACCCTGAAGGTCGGCGAGGATGCCAACTGCGTGTCCCGTTTCATCGGTGGCTTCGCGGACCCAGCGGTAGTTCTGCTCGTGGTCCGGATAGTCGCCGTGGGAGAAGTTGAGGCGGGCGACATCCATGCCGTCGCGCACAAGTCCGAGGATTGCTTCTTTGCTGGCCACAGCAGGGCCGAGCGTACATACGATCTTTGTTCTTCTATCCACGAGATCCAACCTAGTAGCGATTCAACAATTACCGGTGGTTTCAAGGCCAGATAGTGTGTGAATTCTCCACTGCCGTATCGTGTGGCCTATCTTCCACTTCGGATACCACCCTACCCCGAATCACGATTCGTATCATCATTATCGTTGTGAGCGAGTTCCTTCTCGGCTTCTCTCCCACGTGGCAATAGGAAGAAAATCCCAAGTGAAACAACAAAAAGCAGGCCTGAAACCCACGTGTTCACACGCAACCCCAAAATTAGTGTTGCGGCATCAGTACGCATCAACTCGATTGCAAATCGGCCCATCGTGTAGCCAGCAACGTATAGCCAAAATACCCTGCCGTGTCCGAGCCTGAAGTGCTTATCTGCCCAAAGCAGGAAAGCAAACACAAGCAGATTCCACACCAACTCGTAGAGGAACGTCGGGTGAACGCTCGCGATGACCTCACCGGTAGAACGCCCTGTCAGCGGAGCGAACGCCCCTTGCTCGTCAACGCGGTAGTAGATATCCAACGCCCACGGTACCGTCGTTTCAGCACCATAGAGTTCCTGATTGAACCAGTTCCCAAGGCGTCCCACGGCCTGGGCCAACACGATGCCTGGCGCCAGCGCATCGGCAACAGGCCCAACAGCAATCTTCTTCCACCGCAGCAGCAACCACACGCTCGCCGCGCCCAGTGCGACTGCGCCCCAGATGCCCAAACCACCCGCAGTAATGTTCAGCGCCTGCAGTGGATCTTTGCCGGGGCCGAAGTATTTATCATGATCCGTCAGCACGTGGTAGAGCCGACCGCCAATGATGCCCATGGGGATAGCGACAATTGCCGCGTCCCAAATCACGTCGGGATCACCACCACGCGCACGATAGCGTCGCGTGCCCACCCACATTGCAAGCAGAATGCCGGTGATGATGCACAGCGCGTACGCCCTCACCGGGAGCCAGCCAATGTGCCACACACCCTGTGGTGGCGAGGGAATGTTTGCCAGAATCGTAGTTTGCACGCCCCCTAGTGTGCCTGATTATCGGCGGGAAGCGCACGCGGGGTGTCGCCCGGCGGTAGCAAGTGAAGGAATAGCCGCTTCGGCATTCGCCAAAATGGCGTCTGCTCCTGCGGCAGCGACGTTAAACAGATCACGCGGAGTCAACACATCCGCCATCATCACCACGCGGATCTTGCTCGGAAGGCCTGCAACAAGTTCGCCCAGTGCGAAGTGATCAGTCTCCCCCGATGGACGTTTCGGTGGCACAACAGCCAGCACCGATGCGCCCGCCCGAAGCGCACGTGCCGCCTCCTCAGCGTCTCCGACTTGTACGAAGGCCGACATGCCAAGCGTCTCCGCTCTATCTAGCAACGCCTCCAGTCGCGGCTGCTCAAGAATATCTGCACGAAGCACAAGCGCATCGGCTCCATAGCAGCGAGCCTCGTGCACTTGGTACGGATCAACAATCGTATCCAAGCTCACCACCGGTATATGCACTGCTGCCCTCGCTGCGTCCATCTCAATGTTCGCGACCTCACGGCCAAACAGCGCACCCGAACACGCGAGCAGCTGCGCCCCCTGCATCTCAAGCTCCACTGCGGCAAGTGCCGCTCGGTGAATCCGCTGCTGCGTAGTCCGGACGCCGTGCTGGTTGTACTGTACCTGGGCAATAATTGCGCATCCGTCTGAGTCAACGGCCGCGTATGCGTCGCGCGCAGATGCAGCTGCCCGCGAGCGATCCTTCACCTCTTGGAACGACACCAAGGACTCACGGCGCGCGACCTGCCGCTGCACTGCAGCGAAGAGATCGCTGTGTACATCCGTGGCACACATACTCGCCTCCCGCGTGACTCCGAGGTGAAAGCCTATTGTTGCAGTTGCCAGCGTAGCCCGCGCGTATTTAGTTCATGAAATTTCACGGGGGTATACCGAATATTTATCGGCGTGCCTCATCATCCGTAGGGTCAATTCCGGAGTCCAAGGCGTCCCACATCACGCGCCCAGAGTCCGGTCGAGCTTCGAGATCTTCACCTAGCTTTTCACGGCGCACAGCCTCTGTCTCATACTTGTTGAGCTTCGCGGAATCTACACCGGGCCGCATTACAACCGTGAGCGCTCCAATAAGCCCCAGGAGCGCCCCCAAGATGACCAGGTAAATGCCAGCGCTATGCTGCTGCACCTGTGTGATCTCCGCCCACGCGGCAATCGCCCCGTCACTGGCTGCTCCTCCCTGCTCCCCGCTTCCGGCACTCAGCAGTGTGTGCAAACGCTCCAAGTCAGGCTCGGCTAATAAGGTTCGCAAGCCCGATACGCCGGCGCCCACGGCGCCTAGTGCGGCCACCACACCTACTATTCGACGCCCAACTCGCCGCAGCGCGAATATCGCAATCATTGCAACGATCAGAATGAGCGCCACTGCCGCGATCTCCGTAGACCACATTGAACCATCGACGGTAGTGGTACTGGCTCCAGCGCGGTCGTCGAAAACTTCGACAGTAAACCAGTCCATCCTGGACCCCACCCACGCCAGCGCGCCACCGACGCCCACCAGCAGTGCGCCGACGCGGTTCGCCGTATTCACCTAGATATCCTCCAACAGCAGATCTGCATCGAAGCACGTACGGTCCCCCGTATGACAGGCACCATCCGTCTGGATCACCTTCACCAGCAAGGTGTCGCCGTCGCAGTCGAGGCGCACCTCGCGGACCTCTTGCACAGCGCCACTGGTGAGCCCTTTTACCCAGTATTCGTTACGGGAGCGAGAGAAGTACGTCCCACGTCGCGTTTCCAGCGTGTACGCCAGCGCCCGCTCATCCATCCAGGCCATCATGAGGACCTCACCGGTGTCAGCAGCCTGCACCACGGCGGGAACCAGGCCGCGGTCGTTCTTCTTCAGCCGAGCAGCAATTGCAGGATCCAATACGGCATCTTCTGGTCGTAGTTCAGTCATCAGCGAACCTCAAAGCCCTCATTCCGAAGCGCATCCTTTACTTCCGCGATGCTCACTTCGCCGAAGTGGAAGATCGACGCCGCAAGTACGGCGTCTGCGCCCGCTTTTACTGCTGGCGGGAAGTCTGCAGCCTTGCCAGCGCCACCGGAAGCAATCACCGGGATGCTTACCGCTGCTCGAACCTTCTCCAACAGCTCGAGATCGAACCCTTCCTTGGTCCCATCTCCGTCCATCGAGTTCAACAAGATTTCCCCCACACCCAGGTCTTGTCCAGTGCGAGCCCACTCCACCGCGTCGAGACCAGCCGAACGCGTACCACCGTGCGTGGTCACTTCAAACCCAGACGGCTGCGGAAGCCCACCATTCGGCACGCGACGCGCGTCGACAGACAAGACAATGCACTGTGCTCCAAACTTCTCACTGAGCTCACGCAGTAGCTCTGGCCGGTGAATCGCCGCTGTATTCACACTGACTTTGTCCGCGCCAGCACGCAACAACTCAGAGACGTCTTCGACGCTTCGAACGCCTCCGCCAACGGTCAACGGGATAAATACCTGCTCTGCGGTCTTACGGACGACCTCAAGCATCGTTCCACGGCCCTCACGCGACGCGGTTACGTCCAAAAAAGTAAGCTCATCAGCGCCTTCCAGACCGTACCGCTGAGCAAGCTCTACGGGATCACCAGCGTCCCGCAGGTTTTCAAAATTTACGCCTTTTACTACCCGCCCGTCGTCCACGTCGAGGCAAGGAATCACACGGATTGCAACAGACAAGGTAATTACCCTCCATACATGTTTTGTGCCACGCTACTCCAGCCCGCAAATACGTTCCGGAAACTACATACTACCGCGAAGCACTCTGCCTATCAGGGCTTTCAAAGCACCGTTGGACCGTCGCGAGCGCAGTCGCATGGGCAGCATTCGTACCAATGACAGCCCCCATCGACGACATCTCCCATGGCTGCCCGTACACGTCAGTCACCGTCGCGCCCGCGCAGCGACCGAACAAGACACCGGCCGCGTTATCCCACACGTGCGGGGAGAAACTCACGCTGGCCTGGAACACACCCGACGCCACAAACGCCAAGTCCACGCCCACTGAGCCAGTCATGCGTGGTCGCAGTGAGGTGGCAGCCAATTCACCGACGAAGGCCAAGCGGCCTTCCGCTGGAAACGCAGCGCGATCATCCGAACCAACGGTTGCAACGCCTACCTGAGCGGCCGTCGTCGAAGGATCAACGCCCTGTGGGAGCGCAGGCAATGGGGCGCCGTCAAGCACAACGGGCTCACCCGAGATCGCATGCATGCGGTGCCCCAGCAAAGGCATGTCGGTCACCGCGACGACCGGTTGGCCGTCGATAAGGAGCGCTACCAAGATCGCGCACATCGGGTTGCCACACGAGTAGTTCGAGGTGCCGTCGACAGGATCGAGCACCCAGCACGCCTCAGCGTTGAGGTCCCCGCCGTGTTCCTCCCCAAACACGGGGATACCGGTCGCTTCCGTCAAGCGTTTCCTCAGCAACGTTTCAATCGCGAGATCCGCTTCCGTGGCAAAGTCACCTTCGCCCTTAAAGAGCGCTGGAGCTGCACCGATATGTGTTCGAAAGAGCTCGGCGGCTTCATCGACCGCCGCTAACGCAATAGCTCGGTATGCCTGCAGATCCCGCACGCTGTTTACTCGCCCTTCGATACCTTTGCGACGGCCTCCAGCGCCTCACTCAGCGTGAAGCGCTTCTCGTAGAGAGCCTTGCCGATAATGACGGAGTCGATCCCTTCATCGGCATACCGGGCCACTTCTACAACGTCGTCGAGAGTCGCGATTCCGCCCGAGGCAGTAATCTGAGCGTCCGTCGCTGCGGCGACCTCCCGCAACAGTGCAACATTCGGCCCCGCTAGCGTGCCGTCCTTGCTCACGTCGGTCACCACGAAACGGCTGCAACCAGCGGCATCGAACCGCTCCAGAACCTCCCACAGATCACCGCCGTCGGACGTCCAGCCGTTCCCCTTCGTGCGCCACTCACCATCAGTTTCACGCACCGCGATATCAATCGCGATCTTGTCGCCGTAGCGCTCAATTGCCTTACAGGTCCACTCCGGATCCTGTAGCGCCGCGGTACCAATATTGACGCGCTTCGCTCCGGTGGCAAGGGCCCGCTCCAACGTGGCGTCGTCACGAATACCACCCGTGAGCTCGACAGCGATACCCAGCTTCGCAGTGATATCCGCCATCAACTCATGGTTCGAGCCACGCCCAAACGCGGCGTCCAAATCCACGAAGTGCAGCCACTGCGCCCCCTGCTCTTCCCAGCGACGAGCAGCCTCCAGGGGATCCCCGTAGCTCTTCTCCGTCCCAGCTTCCCCCTGGTCAAGCCGCACGGCCTGACCTTTAACAACATCAACAGCAGGCAACAAGGTAAAAGTCATGGTGCTCATCTTATCCAATCTAACTCAGCCAGGTTCGGCGCCCGCTACAGAGTCTTCACCCAGTTTTCCAAGAGATGAAGTCCTGCGTCACCAGACTTCTCGGGGTGGAACTGCGTCGCCCAGAGCGGGCCATTTTCGACGGCAGCCACAAACTTATCTCCACCGTGCTCCGACCAGTGCACAAGTGGCGGCGCAATGAACTCATCCGCTTTCAGCGTCCATTCGCGAACGCCGTACGAATGCACGAAGTAAAAGCGCTCGTCTATATTAATGCCGTCGAACATGCGCGAGCCGCGAACTATGTCGACGGTGTTCCACCCCATGTGTGGAAGCACAGGAGCCTGGAGCTTTTCAACGGTCCCCGGCCACTCTGCTAATCCAGCGGTATCAATGCCATGCTCGACTCCGTGCTCAAAAAGGATTTGCATACCAACGCAGATACCCAGCACAGGACGACCACCTGCAAGGCGCTGTCCGATGATGCGCCCCCCTTGCATTGCCTGCAACCCACGCATGCATGCATCAAACGCGCCAACCCCCGGCACTAACAGGCCGTCAGCCTCCACCGCGATCGCCGGATCGGCAGTAACGCTGACGCGCGCGCCAACTTGTTCTAGCGCACGCTGAGCGGATCGGATATTTCCTGCCCCGTAGTCGAGCAGCGCAACATGGGGTTGTGGCATGTCGTTAGCAGTCATGAAGATTAATTCTAGCGCCCGTTCCGCCGATAAAGGCGCGGGGGCTGAACATTTTTCAGCCGCACGGACAAGTTATTAACTTCGACGACGCGGTGCTTGCCCAGCTGCCTATCCAGCAACGTAATAACTACGCCAATAAGGATCACGGCCGCCGCCAAACCAAACATCGGAGTAAACATCATCATTGTCAGCAACATGCCGTACATCGTCGACCCCAGACCTGTTCCTCCGTCGAATGCGATATTCCAAATCGCAGAGGCCTCAGAGCTCTTCGAACGGGGCAAGCGATAGAACATCAAGGTGAGCGCCTCGTTCTGTACCGCGCCGAATCCAACACCGTAGATCAACGCTGCCAACGCCATCCACCACACCGGCAGATCAAGAAGCAGAATGAGCGCGATGAGAAAGACACCACCTGCAGCAATGAACTGGCACGGAATGAGAATGCTGCCTGGGTATCCCTTGCGGTCCATGACCTGACCCGCTGCGTACCGCGACAACATAGAAGCGAAGTTCATCACGCCCAGCATCACACCGCCAAGCGCCGCTCCCTTGGCCGGATCGAGATCGCGCATCGCCGCGGGAAGGAAGTTAGTAATTGCGCCATACGCTGAGGTGACGAACATCAAGGCCATGCCCGGAACAAACACAAGCCGCCACATCGGTACGTGCACGTGCGCCACGCTCAACTCGTCGCGGTCCGCTTGTGGCACAGCTGGGATGAACATGCATGCCACCAACGAAATGAGGCCTACGCCCGCTGCAATGTAATACACCGCGTTATACCCAATGACGTTGACCAGGGCGAGGCCCGTCGGCAAGCCGACCATCTGAGACAAGCCCACCATGATGCCCAGCGTGCCGGTCGCCCGCCCCAGCAAGCGACGCGGTACCAACTCAGCGACGACGGCTGCCTCCGCTACCGTCAGCGCGCCAAACCCAACACCGCGGATCGCGCTCACAGTCAGCACTGTTCCGGCTTCCATTCCCAACGCGTAGGCGAACGCCGGAACACCCAAGAGCAAGGAAGACAGACCCATAATCAGGCCAAACCCGAACTTGCGCAGCAGCGCAGGTGTCGCCATCTGTGTAAGCACTGTAGCGAGCATGAACACGCCGGTGGTAAGCCCGGCCAGCGTTTCGGTTCCTCCTGCATCGAGCACCGCCGTAGGAATCACCGGTAGCAGCACCGCCCATGCGGCGAACGCTGCCATCACCGCGAGCAGGACGGGCTTCATGCCGCGTGCCTTCCAAACACTCGAGACCGAGTTGATTTCCTCAACAGTAAGCGGTGTTGGTGGGAAGAACTTCAAACTACATAACCTCCATCATTGCCATGATCGCGAATGCGAGCGCCAGCGCAGTAGCCAAGGCTAACACTGCAGTCGGCACCCTCAATCCACGCTGGTACGTTGACCACACTCCGCCTGCGAGCACACCCGCCAACACGAAGAGGCCAAGCACTCCCATACTTGCTGGAATGCCTCCCACCTATAACGCACCCTTTGTCGACGGCACACCCGTAATCTTTGGGTCTGCATCCACTGCAGCTCGCAAACTGCGGGCCACAGCCTTGAATTCGGCTTCCGTAATGTGGTGCGGATCGCGACCATAGCGCACATTCACGTGCAAGGTCATTCGGGAGTTATACGCAAGCGCCTCAAAGAAATGGCGATTTATCACCGTGGCGTAGTGCCCGCCGATGACCTGCCAATCCATATGCTCCGGCTCACCGTTCATCACAAAGTACGGACGCCCAGACAGGTCTACAACTGCCTCAACGAGCGTTTCGTCCATCGGCAACAGCATCGAGCCAAAGCGGCGGATGCCACGCTTGTCCCCGATCGCATCCAGCAGGGCCCACCCGAGCGTGATGGCGGTGTCTTCCACCGTGTGGTGGGCATCGATCTCCGTGTCGCCTTTCGCCTTCACCGTGAGATCGAAAGCGCCGTGGGCCCCGAATGCGGTGAGCATGTGATCGAAAAACGGCAATCCGGTGTCAATGTCAGTCACGCCTGTGCCATCGAGATCGATGGACACAGAGATGTCGGATTCAGACGTCTTCCTTTGTGCGGTCCCTACCCTATTCGCCATGAAGTACCTTTCTTGCTGCTTCTAGGAAGGCATCGTTTTCGCTATCAAGTCCAACCGTCACTCGCAGGTGACCTGCGACGCCCACGTCACGAATGAGTACGCCACAGTCGAGGAACTGCTGCCACGCTGCATGGGTCGAAGCGGCGTCGCCAAATGGGCCGAAGAAGATGAAATTCGACGAGCTCGGCACAACCTTGTAGCCCATCTCTTCCAGCGCTGCTTGCACGCGCACGCGCTCCTGCGCCAACTTGTCAACCGTCGCGAGCGTGTCCCCGGAGTGCTTCAGCGCCACGCGTGCAGCGACCTGGGAGAGCACCGAGAGGTGGTACGGCAAGCGAACCAGCATGACGGCGTCGATAAACGCCGGTGCTGCAACGAAGTACCCTAGGCGCGCCCCTGCGAAATCGAACGCCTTCGACATCGTGCGCGACACAACGAGCTTCTCTGGATACGTTGCTAGCAGCGTCGTTGCGGACGGGGAATCCGAAAACTCAGCGTACGCCTCGTCAATAATCACGATGCCAGGTGCAGCCTGAACAATCTTTTCGATGTCTTCGAGTGCAGTCTCACCGCCAGTTGGATTGTTCGGCGTAGTGATAAAGATGACGTCCGGCGCGTGCTTTTCGACGGCCTGCACGGCCTGCTGCACATCGATATCGAAAGATTCGTTGCGATCAATCGGGATAAACTCGGTTTGCGTGCCCGCCGCAAGGATTGGGTGCATCGAGTAGCTAGGCACGAACCCCAAGGCATTGCGTCCGGGGCCACCGAAAGCTTGCAACAGCTGCTGCAAAATCTCGTTCGAACCGTTTGCGGCCCAAATATTGTCTTTGCTGACCTGGACGCCCGTCTGCTTCGACACGTATGCGGCCAAGTCTTCCCGAAGCAACACGGCGTCGCGCTCTGGGTAGCGGTTGAGCGACCATGCCGCTGCTTCAACCTCGGCAACCAGGTCCTGAATCAACGCCTCAGAGGGCGGGTACGGATTCTCGTTGGTGTTCAGCGCGACAGGCACTTTCAACTGTGGGGCGCCGTATGGGTTCTTTCCTTGCAGCTCGTCGCGAAGTGGTAGCGATTCGAGCGTGACGCCCTTCGCGATCGTCGAAGGATCAGTAGACATACTTACTTAGCTCCGTTTCCTCGTGCCTTAATGGATTCACCGTGTGCAGGAAGCTGCTCTTCCGCAGCCAGCACCATGATGTCCTCAGCAATTTCCACCAACGCTGCCTTGTCGTACTCGATGAGATTGACAGGCTTCAGGAACGTCAGGGTGGACAGGCCGGGGTTGAAGCGCGCCGTCCCGGATGTCGGCAAGACGTGGTTCGAGCCAGCCGCATAGTCACCGAGTGGGACCGGTGAGTATGGCCCGACGAAAATTGCGCCCGCGTTTCGAACTCGCTCCGCAACCGCGCGAGCATCGCGCGTGTGCACCTCCAGGTGCTCTGCTGCGTAAACGTCTGCGACTGCGACAGCCTTCTCAATATCGTCGACCAGGATGATGCCGGATTGCTTACCGCCCAGCGCAGTAGAGGCACGCTCAGCGTTGAGCGTTTCCTTCGAGCGCTGCTCAACGAGTTGGCCGACTTCCTGCGCCAGGGCCTCTGAGTCGGTGATAAGCACACTAGCTGCTTGCTCGTCGTGCTCTGCCTGCGAAATCAGATCGAGCGCCACGTATTCCGCATTCGCGCTGGCATCGGCGATAACCGCGATCTCGCTCGGGCCGGCCTCCGCGTCAATGCCCACCGTGCCGTTGACTACACGCTTCGCGGCAGCAACGTAGATGTTCCCCGGTCCGGTCACCATATCAACTGGTTCCAGGCCGTGGGCATCATCGCCGTACGCCAGCAATGCAATCGCCTGGGCTCCACCGACTGCCCACACTTCATCGACGCCGAGCAGCGCGCACGCGGCGAGCGTCGTTGGGTGCGGCCAGCCGCCGAACTCCTCCTGAGGAGGAGTGCAGACCACCATGCTGTCCGTCCCCGCCTCCTGCGCAGGAATCACGTTCATGAGCACGCTCGAGGGGTACACCGCCTTTCCACCTGGAACATAAAGTCCCACGCGCGAAACAGGAATAAATGTCTCGGTGACAGTTGCGCCATTCGCAAGCGTCGTAGTGTGTGGCTGCGGCTTCTGTTCAGCGTGTACCTTGCGAATCCGCTCGATCGCGACTTCAAGCGCGGAGCGCAGCGCAGGATCAAGCTTGTCGACGGCCTCTTTGATCACCTCCGACGGCACCCGCACGGATGCTGGACGGATCCCGTCGAACTTCTCTCCGTATTCGAGTGCCTTTTCGGCACCGCCTACGCGAACCTCTTCAACGATCGGCGTAACTGCGGGAAGCACGGCATGGACATCAACGCCACCACGTGGCAGTGCCCTGCGAAGTTCGGCGGTCGTTGGGGTTGTCCCCCGGAGGTCGGTAACTCTCAGCATTTTCGTGTCTCCCAGATTCAACAAATGAGCACAATACGTACCGCAGCCATTGTATTCTCCGACAGGCGCGAAAAAGCTGTTCAGGCCAAAAAAGGCGTCACCCCAGAGCTTTCACCAAGGGAATAAGGTAGTTCACACTATTTCGGGGGTGTCGACTGCGCGGATCACCATCCTCGACCACGCGACGAGTCCTGTGGCGAATGGAGCGAGGCACAACGCCACTCCCGGGGCAACTATCGGAAACACGCTGAAGCGTTGACCGTCCTGGAAGCCGTCTGCATGCTCAGGCAAAGCTGTGAGCCAGCCCGAGACCATTCCGCCAACCGCCAATACAACGTATCCGGCGAGCGCGGCAACGATGAGCTGCCAGACAAACCATGCGAGCTGGCCCCCGCCTCGACGCGCTCGACCCGCAGCACCGACAACCAACCCGACTACCAACAACACCACCGCTAGCCAGCCGAGTCCAGCAAACTGCGCATTCTGGATCGTTTCCGTTTCATCGATCATGAACGATCCATCCGACACAACGGTCACTATCGGGGGACGCAACCACGCCCACGCTGCCCCACCGATTACACCGCTGACAAGCCCAGCGAAAAGGAGGCCGGCGCCAGCGTGGATCGTGGCGCGCGGCTTGGAGTCGAGCTGCTGTGCTAGTTGCACAGCTTCCAGCGACCGTCTTCGTGCGTGAAGAGCTGGGTCTGGGTCTTTTCGCCCTCGGAGTTATTCGACTTCACTGTCGCCGAAGCATGGTTGCCATCAACGCGGACGTCGCTCAGGGAAATTTCGGTCTTCGGGATCTCAATCGCCTGACCGGCCTCTTCCTGCATACGGGCAGCCTGCTCAATCACCTCGAGGGAAACGCCTTGGCGCTCCATCTCTTCCAGTGCGGGTTCGGTGATCTTCTTACAGGAGTTATCCAAGATGACGCGCGTCCACTTTTCGAAGGACTCCGGGTTGGTCACCTTGCGAACCACTTCCTCCATTTCCTTGCGCTGCTCTTCGGTGCCTTCTTTACCGCCCTCGATTGGCTCGAAGGTTGGAACAGCGAACTCTCCGTCCTCAAACGGATTCGCAATCGTTGGGATCGCACCGGGCTCCCCTTGTGCCTCCGTCTGCTTTTTGTCGTCGGACTTCTTCTCGCCCTTTTCGTCCTTCTTCGGCTCTTCCTTCGCCGAATTCTCGGCCTTATCTTTCTCAGAAGCCGCCGAATTCGGAGCGCTGGCAGCGGTGGACAGTCCGCCGCCCGCGGTCTCGTCATCAGAGCCACACGCAGTCAATGACATTGCCAATGCAACAACGGCAGCTGCAGCAACCTTGGAACCAGTGGTGGAAATCCTCACGACGTATCTCTCCTTACAGCGACCAGCACAACGGTTGTACCCGGCCTGTTACGTTAAAAATCGTTGATGCCAATTTTAACCACTCGTTTCTGCTGGCCCAATTACGCTCCGGTACAAAGTATCTGAACACTCTCTGTGAACTCGTTGTAAACGTCCACCCCCTCTCCACCATGAGACAGGTAACATGGGCACACATGCACCTGTCCGTGGATCAGATCACGATCACTGCGATGGATTTACTCAGGTCATATGGCTTAGCCGATGTGTCAATGCGCAGGATCGCCAAGGAGCTCGACGTCGCACCGTCAGCGCTGTATTGGCATGTGGCAAGCAAACAGGACCTTGTGGCTCGCCTGGCAGAGCACATCGTTGCGCCCCTCACAACCTCTTCCTCACCAGCCACATCCACGAGTGAAGCAGCCAGAATGCTCCGTAACTGCCTGCTCAGCATTCGAGATGGTGCTGAGGTGACGGTCACAGCGGTAGGCAATCCGGAGTCTCCGATACACTCCCAACTCCAGCGCTTTTTCATCACATCATTGGCTATGGAAATCGAAGGGGCGTCGACACCTCAGCTCCGCGCAACCGCCGATGCTCTCCTACACCTGATCCTTGGCAGTGCCCTCGTCCAGCAAACTGAATCCCAGCTGGTAGCGGCTACGAATGCAAGCGAAACATTGCCACAATCACAGACCATTGAGAGGGACGACTCGTTCGCATTTTCCGTCGATCTCATCATTCGGGGGCTGCAAGCGGGCTGCTGATTGCCAGGCTGGTGAGGGTTTCGCAATGCGGGAACCCCCGGGGGTGCACTATGGTGATTCCTTATGATTCAAAGCTCTACTTCCCCAAAGCCCGCGAACGATATCGTCGTGTGGCCTGGTTCCCCATACCCGCTAGGTTCTACCTATGACGGTGCCGGAACAAACTTCACGCTCTTTTCAGGAGTTGCGGAGAAGGTTGAACTTTGCCTTATCGACGACGAAGGCGCCGAAACTCGCATCGAACTTGAAGAGGTAGACAACCACGTGTGGCACGCCTACCTTCCAGGAATTACACCTGGACAGCGCTACGGCTACCGCGTCCATGGTCCGTGGGATCCAGCGAACGGCAAGCGCTGCGACGCGAACAAGTTGCTCGTCGACCCCTACGCGCGCGCTTTCGACGGCGAGTTCTCACAGCATTCTTCGCTGTTTTCCTATGACATCAACGCAGACGCTCCCGGAACGGGCCGCAACGAAGAAGACTCGCTGGGCCATACGATGCTCTCTGTCGTCATCAACCCGTTCTTCGACTGGGGCGATGACCGCGCACCACGCATCCCGGATGAGGAAACCGTCATCTACGAATGCCACGTCAAAGGCATGACCCAGACGCACCCTGACGTACCCGAAAACCTCCGCGGCACCTACGCAGGCATGGCACACCCAGCAGTGGTCAATTACCTCAAGGATCTGGGTGTGACGTCTGTCGAGCTCCTGCCTGTCCACCAGTTCTTGCAGGATGGGCGTCTGCGCGACCTTGGTCTGCGTAACTACTGGGGCTACAACACCTTTGGATTCTTCGCCCCCGAGAACAACTACGCAGCTGCTGCGCAGCCGAGCGACGCCGTCGCCGAGTTCAAGGGCATGGTGCGGGCGTACCACGAGGCAGGCATGGAGGTCATCCTTGACGTCGTGTACAACCACACTGCTGAAGGCAACCACCTCGGCCCCACCATTGCTTTCCGCGGCATCGACAATGAGGCCTACTACCGCCTGGTGAACAACGACAAGTTCCACTACATGGACTACACAGGCACCGGAAACTCATTCAATGTGCGCGACCCTCACTCACTGCAGCTCATCATGGACTCTTTGCGTTACTGGGTCACTGAGATGCACGTCGATGGTTTCCGTTTCGATCTAGCTTCGACCCTTGCACGCGAGTTCTCTGACGTCGATCGTCTGGCAACATTCTTCGACCTGGTCCAACAGGACCCGGTAGTCTCCCAGGTCAAGCTGATCGCCGAGCCGTGGGATGTCGGCGAAGGCGGCTACCAAGTTGGTAACTTCCCTGCGCTGTGGAGCGAGTGGAATGGTAAGTACCGCGACACAATGCGAGACTTCTGGCGTGGTGAACCAGCGACACTTGGTGAGTTCGCATCGCGGCTGACCGGTTCTTCGGACCTGTACCAGCACAACGATCGCCGCCCGACTGCGTCAATTAATTTCATCACTGCACACGACGGCTTCACGCTCAATGACTTGGTTTCCTACAACCACAAGCACAACGAAGCGAACGGCGAAGACAATCGCGACGGTGAAAGCCATAACCGTTCCTGGAACTGTGGCGTCGAGGGCCCGACGGATGACCCCGAGGTGAATCAGTTGCGCGCCCAGCAGCGTCGCAACTTCTTGACGACGCTCCTGCTCTCCCAAGGCACGCCCATGATCTCTCATGGAGACGAGCTGGCCCGTACCCAGGGTGGCAACAACAACGTCTATTGCCAGGACAACGAGATTGCGTGGATGGATTGGACACAGCTCGACGACAGCGAACAGCTGCACGAGTTCACCAAGCGCCTGATCGCTATCCGCAAGGCCCACCCGGTCTTCCGCAGGCGCCGGTTCTTGGAAGGCGGCGCGCTGGGCACGGATGCTGTCGACCGCGAAATCGCCTGGTTGGTGCCGTCCGGCGAGCTGATGACGCAATCCGACTGGGACTTCGCGTTTGGCAAGGCACTGATGGTTTACTTCAATGGCGACGCCATCGCAGAACCGGATGCTCGCGGTCAGCGTGTGCGAGACGATTCATTCATTCTGATGTTTAACGCCCACTACGAAGACATCGAATTCACGCTTCCTCCACAGGAGTTCGGATCAAGCTGGGAGGTGCTCATCGATACAACTGAGAAACTTGGCTACCCGGCGAGCACGCTGACAATCGGCGCCTCGGAGACCACAGTCGTCCCGGCGCGCTCTACAGTTGTGCTGAAGCAGGTAGGTGCCCCGGTTCGCGAGGACGCCTAACTCCAGGGGCTTGACCGCCGTCAGTTTCATGTCCGGTGGGTGAGTAGTATGTGTGCTACCCGCCTACCGGATTTTTGATTGGAGCCATACGCTGTGATTACTGCTTGCCGTGCGACGTTGAGTGTTTCGAATACGGAGCTGGTCGTCACCCCAACCCCCTTGGAGGCGGCGCTGGCTGGCTCCAGCGAGCCCACGCGCATTCCGATAGAGGCAATCACAAAGGTTGACTTGACCGAAGGCGATGACTGGAGCACGGGCACCGTCAGTATCACGTGTAGCGACATCGTTGTAAACGTTGTTTTTGCGCCTGGCGCGGGCGCTGCGATGCGCGAGCTCGAGGATGCTATTTCTGCTGCACAGCGTGGCGACGCCCCGACGCAGGACGCGCAGCGAAGCGGTTCAAGCGGTTTTCCTGGCTTTGATTTCGTTGCGTTTGATGTGGAAACTGCCAACCAGAGGTGGGGTTCTATCTGTCAGATCGGTGCGGTGAAAGTCATTGATGGTGTAGAAACTGACCGCGTTTCTTGGTTGTGTATGCCTCCGGAGCAGTGGGCCGAGTTTGACCCCCACAACGTCGCTATTCATGGGATTCGTCGGGAGGACGTGGCAGACGCACCAAGTGTGGCTGACTGTATTGCGCAACTTGTCGAGTTCGCTGGTTCCCTCCCCCTTGTGGCTCACAATGCGCATTTTGATAGCACTGCGCTGTTTCAAGCTGCTGGTGCAGTCGGGATGGATGCGCCACAGGTGCTCTTCGCATGCTCGTTGGCGCAGGCACGCTCGTGCGACCTTGATGTTGAGAACCACAAGTTGCCCACCTTGGCGTCTCACTTCGGCGTGCCGCTGGAGCAGCACCACGACGCCTGCGCGGATGCTGCAGCCTGTGCGGGCATCATGGTTGGCCTGGCCCGTCGGGCGCACTACCAGGGTTCACTTGTTGGGTTTGTCCATGACGCTGGCTTCACTTTGGGCTCGATCGATTCCCATCGGGTGACTCCAGTGCTCAGGGACCGATCCGGCGCGGGCCGTGCACTGCAAGCAGAAAGCATCGCCAAGGGAGGCATGCAGGCAGCTGCCGCTGCAGTTCCTGCACCTGCTGGAAGCAACCAAGCGGGCCCCTCTAGAAAGAGCACACAGAAGCAGAGCAAGGGTCGCAAGCCAGCTCCGTGGCAAGCGGTGGCAACCCCGGACACGGTGCCAGAACCGGCGCTCGATGCTGATGCTTCCTCGCCATTGTTTGGGCAGCACGTCACGCTGACCGGTGAGTTTTCTCCATTTGATAAGGGTGCGCTGTGGCAAGGCATTGCTGCTCAGGGCGGCCAGGTGGGCAAGAACGTGACGAAGAAGACCACCATCCTCGTTGTTGGCGAATGGGGGTCAATGACCTCGAAGGAAAAGCGGGCTCGGCAGCTTATTGAGCAGGGCCAAGACATAGCAATCTGGAAGGCCGATCAATTGCTGGATGCCCTAGGATTGAACGAGCAACCACCGTTTTAAAACTTTTTTGGGAACCATCGGCGGGTTTGAACGGTCTAAGTACATATGACTACTCATATGCCCGCTCCGTGCGCCCCTTCAATGCTTGTACCCATTTTCCCCCGTCTGGCCCGACGTTGTGAAGTCACGTCGAGTTCTTCGCGTGCGTGGCTCACGCCAGGTTTCGGGGCTTCGACCGCTTACATCAGTTTGGCGCCCGGGTTGGTGTGCGTCTTTGACTCAGATTCGGTGGAGGGCCTGACGCACCAGTCCATTGGCGCGATGGGCTTGACGGTCCATCAGGCGTGGAACTCAGCTGCGCGCATGCTGAGCACCGATCTTCTCGAGGGCCGAGTGATCTTGGATTACCTGCCAGCGGAAAATTCGCTAGGGTTCGGAGCACCGAAGGGAGTTCAGGTGCAAAGCTCTGCTGGGTATGCGGCGTCTTGGCTCGCTCACCCGCAACTCTTCTCGACGCTCTATGCTCACGTTGATCGCGTACTCATGCCGCACAACGAATTGCTGTTCTATTCCCGCGATCAGCAAGAACTCTTCGTCTTCGACGCCACCTTGGAGGAAGTTCTGGCGTTCGCCAATCCGGAGCACGTCATGCGCTATTCGGTTGGCTTCCCTCTCTCTTGTGATTCTCGCGTCCGCAGCTAAGTGCGTCTTGAGCTACTAGGGTGGCTGGTAACTTCAAGGAGGACGTATTGCAAGCCCCAATTACATCAACCTACCGTCTCCAGCTGCGTGGCCCACAAGCCGATCCGTCGGGTCGCGCGTTCGGCTTCGACCAGGCAGCGCAGTGTCTGCCCTATTTGGAGTCACTCGGTATTTCCCATGTGTACCTCTCTCCTATCTTGCAGGCACTGCCGACATCGAATCACAACTATGACGTCACTGACCCGACTGTGGTCAACCCGGAACTGGGTGGACTAGCAGGCTTCCGGCGCTTCGTGGAGGCAGCCAGAAAACTCAACCTTGGCGTGATCATCGATATCGTGCCGAACCACCTGGGTGTCGCTTCCCCGCAGCTCAATAGCTGGTGGTGGGACGTTCTCAAGCATGGTCGCGACTCTGAGTACGAGCGCTACTTCGATATCGATTGGCACGCTGACAACGGGGCGGGCGGGAAGCTCGGCCTGCCGATCTTCGGGAAGGAACACGACGAAGATGCTCTCACGCTGCGCTATTTAGATCAGGACAACCCCGAAAGCGGCATCGTGCTGGCCTACTACGACAACGTATTCCCACTCAAGCCAGGCACCTGCTCTTCCCTCGACGACGATCCGAAGGAGGTCTACGAGCGTCAGTCCTACAAGCTGATGTTTTGGCGCGACGGCATCATTTCTTATCGCCGATTCTTCTCTGTCAACGGGCTTGCGGGCATCCGACAAGAGGACCCCGCGGTCTTTGAACACACGCATGCGATCATCCGCCAGCTTGTGGCTGAGGATCTGATTGACGGCGTCCGCGTCGACCACCCGGATGGACTCACGGATCCTTTCGGGTACTTGTCACGGCTTCGTGATGTTGTTGGTCCCGATCGCTGGCTGGTCGTCGAGAAGATCTTGGAGGCCGACGAGCCGCTCGACCCACGCCTGCGCGTCAACGGCACAACTGGCTACGACGCGCTTCGCGAGCTCGACGGCATCTTCGTCAACCAGACGGCCGAGGATACACTCAGTATGCTCGCACTGCGCCAATCGGGCTCCACGTGGGATCAGGCGGCGCTTGATGCCGCGGCGCTACAGCTCAAGCGTGAGGTGGCAACGCACGAGCTTCAGGCGGAGGTTCGCCGTCTTACGCGCGCTATTCGGCGCGATAACTTTTCGACGGCCGGCTCCGCCGTCTCTGACGAAATCCTCGTTGACACCGTCATTGCATTAGTCGCAGCCATCCCCGTCTACCGCGCCGATTACCGATCACTGTCCAGGATTACCGCGACGGTCGTTGCCGATATGGCGCAGCGCTTCCCTTCCCGGCGCGACGCCCTCGACCTCATCGCGGCTGCCCTGCTCGCTGAAGGTGAGGCAAGCACCCGCTTTGCGCAGGTGTGTGGCGCAGTCATGGCAAAGGGCGTCGAGGACACGTTGTTCTATCGGGCGAACCGGTTGGTGGCGCTGCAGGAAGTAGGCGGCGCTCCTGGCCGTTTCGGGGTTGGTGCGGCAGAGTTCCACTTGTTGCAGCAAGAGCGTGCTGAGCTGTGGCCGCAGACGATGACGACGCTGAGCACCCACGACACGAAGCGTTCCGAGGATACGCGCGCGCGGATGCTCGAGATCGCCGAGCTTCCGAATGTGTTCGCAGAGTTGGTCAATACGGCCACGGCGTTACTGCCACCTCCTGACCACGCCACCGCGCACTTTCTGCTCCAGAACATCGTGGGGATTTGGCCCGCGGATGGGGTTGTGACAGAGACGCTTTCGCAACGGTTGCGTGACTATGCGCTGAAGGCGATCCGCGAGGCCGCTCTTCATACCAGCTGGTTCGACCCCGATGAAGGGTACGAGCAGCAGGTACTGGATTGGGTGAATGCGGTATTGGCAGGCCCTGCGACTTCGCTGATTTCGGACTTCGTGGCGACTCTCCACGAGGGGGCCGTCGCGGTATCACTGGGACGCAAGGTGCTCCAATTGGCTGGCGCAGGTGTCCCCGATACCTATCAGGGCATGGAGTTTTTCGAACCCACACTCGTAGACCCGGACAACCGCAGCTTCATCGACTACACCGCACGCACGCAAACGCTGCACCGGTATCTCGATGCACGGCAGCAACCGCAGTTCAATCTGGGTGACTTCTTGGGCAGCGAGCAAGACGGTTCGCCGGGCCGGTCCTGGCCCGGCCTATCCGAGTCTGTTGACGCCGCCAAGCAGCTGGTTATCCGTGAATGCCTTACGGCACGAAAGACCACGCCGACCTTGTTTACCGAGGGGAAGCACCGCGCGGTGTTTGCGGTCGGCCCATCCCAGCAGCACTTTGTCGGATTCGCTCGTGAGCACCGGGATACGGCCGAGATTGGTGTGATTGCGGTTGCAACCCGAAAGCCCATTGAACTTGCGCGCCGGGGTGGCTGGGAGGACACCACACTGACGTTGCCGCAGGGGTCCTGGTTCGAGCTGTTCACCGGTAGAGAGTTTCACGGCACTGTCCCGGTCGGTGTCCTGCTCGAGTACCTTCCTACTGCGCTGTTGGAGCGTCGAGAGGCCCTCGACTAGGAAGAATCGGTACACTGTTGTGCCGATGAACACGAAGCACAATGACACAATCGCGCAACTCGGCAACACCTACTTCGCGTGGCTGCGGCAACACGAAGGGGTTGCCGAGGAGTTTCGTCATGCGCTCCACGAGCTCATGATCGACGCCGGTATCAACTTTGACCGCGTCGATGTCCGCATCAAAAGCTGGCCTTCGCTGAAAGAAAAAGCTAAGAAGCGTCGTGGTGGAAAGATTGTGTACCCGGACCCGTGGAACGACATCCGTGACCTCATCGGGGCCCGCATCACCGTGATGCATTCCACCGAAATACCGGCGGTGCTGCGCCTTCTGGCGGATCAATTCGATGTGCTCCGAAGCGTGGACAAGGCACAGGAGACGAGGGTGTCAGGCACGTTCGGATACGGCTCACACCACCTGGTACTCCAGGTAGGTGAGCATAACGAGGAGCTCGAACACTACCGCGGGCAAGTCTTCGAGGTGCAAGTACGGACGGTGCTACAGCACGCGTGGGCGGAGTTCGAGCACGATGTGCGATATAAGCGCTCCCACGGCGAGCTGGACCCACAAATTGATCGCGCGTTCACGCTCGCAGCCGGGCTTATCGAACTTGCGGATCAGCAGTTCGACCAAATCGCAGAGCTGTCCAACCCGCAAAAACAGAGCCCGAGCGCTCCCGATACCGCAGCGGCATTGGCACCAGAGACGCTCCCCGGCGTGCTCACCGTGATCCTTGGGGCGTCGTTTCCCCTGTCCCGCGTTGATGATTACAGATTCTTGCACGAGCTACTCAGCGCCGACGGCATCGAGACAGTCTCTGCTCTCGCGGAGTTAGCGAACCCGGCAGACATCGAAGCCGTGCAGAACACGCTGCAGACGCGGTTCACCCCAGGCCAAGTCAGGCTTGTCGACGACCTCCTGCTGAACAAGTACGGGCAGGAGCACATCAACCGCACGTGGGAAAGCGGAAACCGGCCATTACTACGCAAACGCAAACTTACACGCAGGCTCACCCAACTCCGTGAGGGCGGCGCCCCGCAAACAAACTCGGGCGAGAACGCCTAGAAGCTGTTGCGCCCCCGCAGGCGGTCGAGCTGCCTGCGCTCTTTCTTCGTCGGCCGACCTGCCCCACGATCCCGTACGGGCAGCGCACCAAACACCTCCGATGTCACAGGAGGTGGCGAGTGGTCTATATAGCAGGTCGTGGCGATCTTCGCCCCGGCGCGCTTCTGCAGCGTCCGGGTGACTTCCAGGTCAAGGTAGCGGTGGTCCTTCCACACCTTGAGCCGATCCCCTGGCACGACCTGTGCTGAGGGCTTGACTGCTTTGCCATTGAGCTTGGCATGTCCGGCCCGAACCGCCTCCGCGGACAACGAGCGTGTCTTAAAAATGCGGACAGCCCAGAGCCAGACGTCGATCCTCGTCGCGGTGGTATTTGGGCTAGTCATCGTGCTTGTTTAGTAGTTGTCGTGATGGTTTACGATCTTTTGCACCTTGCTCCAGTTGATATAGCCACCAACCACGCCAATGACAAGGCACACGATAAACAGTTGCCACGAACCGGCAATCAGGCCGAGCGCTACACCAGCGCCAAGGCCACCGCCGGCCCACACGACTGCGTTCTTGGAGTAACGGCGTACCGCTTGCTTGCGGGATTCAATCGGATTCGATGGACGAGGCTGCATAGTCATGGTTCACAGTTTAGCGTGCAGATTCAATCCATTGGCGGCCTGCTTCTTCTGCCTCCGCTCGGCCCTGGGTGCTCGCTGCGAGTTGCGCGTCGAGTGCTTCGCGTTGTCCGGGGTCGTGCGCCAGCGTGTACGTGGCGGCGGCGCCGTACTCGACGTTGACAATGTCAAAGCCTGCGTTGCGCAGCTCGGCCTCGATGCGACCTGCCTCCGCGTGCGGCAGATCGACGCGCACGAGTTCCTTTGTACTACGCAGCACCCGCGGTACCAGTGGAAGCGTCTGCCCAACCGAGTCAGAGTAGGCGTGAACCAGCCCTCCTGCACCCAGCTTGATACCACCGAAATATCGGATCACGACAGCGGTGAGGTCAAGCATTTCGGAGCCGTGCAGCATATCGAGCATCGGTTTGCCTGCGGTGCCGGAGGGCTCCCCATCGTCGGATGAGCGTTCGACGGGCAGGGCGTCGTCGACGTGCAGAATATATGCGGAGCAATGGTGACGTGCATCGGGGTAGGTCTCACGGGCCTGCTGGATCAGGGCCCGCGCCTCGGCTTCAGACTGGGTGCGGCCAATCCAAGTGATGAATCGGGATCGTTTGATCTCGATCTCGTGAGTGGTGATGTCACCGGCGGCGGGCAGTTCGTACGATGTGCGCATAGTGCTTCCACTCTAAATCCATTGCGACGGTTATAGTACTTCCATACAGTTGGTGGTATGTCTAGCAAGCACACTCCGATGCCCCAACAATTTGGGGTGTGGGCTCCGAACGCGCACGGCGCGCGCCTGCACCTCCACGACAGCGAAGGGCCCCGCACGCTCGAGATGCAGCGTGACGAGACCCGCCGGGACTGGTGGGTGGTTCCGCGCGAAGTCGCCCAACCCGAAATTGGTGCGCGCTACAGCTTCTCCTTGCTTCGTGACGGCGAGTGGTCACAGCCACTACCCGACCCTCGTTCGCGCTTCCAGCCCGAGGGCGTCCACGGCCCATCAGAGGTGACCAGCAGCACGTTCGATTGGACGGATGATTCGTGGGAAGGCATCGCACTTCGCGACCAAGTCCTCTACGAGCTCCACGTGGGCACCTTCACGCCACAGGGGACGTTCGAGGGGGCCGTCGAAAAGCTTGATTATCTTGCCGAACTTGGCGTCAACTCCATTGAGTTGCTGCCGGTGCAGCCCTTCGCGGGCGCCCGCAACTGGGGCTACGACGGCGTGGACTGGTTCGCCGTGCAGGAATCGTACGGCGGCCCCGAGGGCCTCAAGACCCTTATCGACGCTGCTCACGCCCGCGGTATCGCCGTCATCCTCGACGTGGTGTACAACCACTTCGGCCCCGAAGGTAACTACAACGGCAACTTCGGTCCGTACACAACCGCAGGGCACACCGGCTGGGGTGACGTGATCAACCTGTCCGGTGCCCACTCGGATGAGGTCCGCGCATATGTACTCGACGCCGTGCTCCAATGGCTCGACGAGTTCCACGTCGACGGCCTGCGACTCGACGCGGTGCAGACCTACGACGATCGCCTGGCCTTCTCCATCATGGAGGAAATCAAGAACGTCGCCAACGAAGTTGAAGCTTCCACCGGCATCCCCCGCACCATCATCGCCGAATCGGAGCAAAACAACCCACGGCTCCTCGAGTCCCCGGAGCGCGGCGGCTACGGGCTCGACGCACACTGGCTTGACGACGTCCACCACGGGATCCACACGCTGGTCACCGGCGAGCGTGCCGGGTACTACGCCGACTATGGCACGCTCGAAATCCTGGCGGATACACTGCGCAACGGTTACCGCTTCCGCGAGGACTACTCCGTGTACCGCCAGCGTACCCACGGCAAGGCGCTCGACCTTGACCGCGTCGCACCGTGGCAGATGGTCACCTACACCACCGACCACGACCAGACCGGAAACCGCGCGAAGGGTGACCGCCCGTCGCAGTATCTCAGTGCGCGCAAGCAGGTACTCAAGGCGGCCGTCGTACTCCTATCTCCATTCAGCCCGATGCTTTTCATGGGCGAAGAGTTCGGTGCACGCACGCCGTTCCCATTCTTTGTCTCGCACAGCGATCCACAGCTCCTGGAAATGACCCGCCAGGGGCGCATGAACGAGTTCGCCCGCATGGGGTGGGACTCCTCAGCCGTCCCGGATCCTGCCGCGGAGGAAACGTTTACCTCCGCGAAGCTCGACTGGAACTTCGACGAGGAGCAGCTCGAGATCCTCAGCGCGTACAAGAAACTCATCGAGCTGCGCAAGCAGTACCCGATGGCGCGCGACGACCTCCGCCAGCTGACCGTAGATCACGGCCCAGCCCAGGGCGCAGACGACGCGTGGCTAACCATGGGTGACCAGGCAGTGCTGGTGGCAAACTTTGGGTCGGAGGGCACCGTCGCCCCAGTGGGCGGAACCCTGCTGTACACCTTCGGTGGCGCCGAGGTCTCCGCCGACGAAACCCGCTTAGAACCGTGGGCATTCGCCCTGGTTATGCCGACACAATAAAGTCATACTCTGGTGTGCCTGGGAGGAGGCGTCGGCAATCAATGACCGACGCCTCCATCCGCTCAAGCAACGGCTCGAGGTCGCTAGCGCAAGAAAGCTCCAGGCCAACCAGTGCGGCACCGGTTTCTTTGTTGTTCTTCTTCAGGTACTCGAACAAGGCGATATCGTCATTAGGCCCAAGGATGTCGGTAAGGAACGTGCGCAGCTGCCCTGGCTCCTGAGGGAAGTTCACCAAAAAGTAGTGCTTCAGTCCGCGGTGCACAAGCGAACGCTCCATGACCTCTGCGTAGCGCAACACGTCGTTGTTGCCACCAGAGATGATGCACACCACCGTGCTGCCCGGCTGCAGCTTCATCTGCGATAGTGCCGCCACAGACAGCGCGCCCGCAGGCTCCGCGATGATGCCCTCGTTTTGGTACAGCTCCAGCATCGACGTGCACACCGCGCCTTCTTTGCAACGCAGCAGGTGCGTGCGAGCAAGGTTTTCCTCAATAACAGCGAACGGGAAATCGCCGGTGCGCTTCACAGCCGCGCCATCCACGAAGGACTCAATTTCGTTGAGCGTCACAGGGTGACCAGCCTCCAGGGCGGCCTCAAGCGACGGTGCACCCTCGGGCTCAACGCCTACGACCGCAGTGCCAGGCACCATGTCGGACACGTAGGAAAGCACGCCAGCCAGCAAGCCTCCCCCGCCGACTGGCACGAAGATGGTGTCCAGCTCGCGGCCCATAACTGACAACTGCGACACGATCTCCGCCGCAACTGTCCCCTGCCCGATGACGGTATCACGGGCGTCAAAAGGCTCAACCATGGTTGCACCGCGCTCAGCAGCGTCCTTGCGGGCGGCCTCCGCAGCGGCGTCAAACGTATCCCCCACGACGACCAACTCGATATTGTCGCCGCCGTGCACCAGGATGCGGTCTCGCTTCTGCTTCGGCGTTGGCTTCGGCACAAAAATCTTGCCCTGGATTCCCAACGCCCGGCATGCGTAGGCCACACCCTGAGCGTGGTTGCCCGCTGACGCCGCAACGACGCCGGCTGCACGCGCCTCGTCACTGAGCCGTGAGATGCTGTAATACGCACCGCGAATCTTGTAGGAACGAACGTCTTGCAAATCTTCCCGCTTGAGGAAAATCTCTGCACCGTACTGCTGCGACAAGCGGGGGCAGTACTGCAATGGGGTCGGCTCAATCACCGCAGAAATCTTCGACTGCGCTGCTTGAACGTCTGCGGCGTGTACCGCGTGGAAAGCTGGCTGTTCCTGTTCACTCATAACAGCAAAGTGTATACCGCTGCACCACGTCTAGGTGATACTTTGCCGTAGCCAGTCCAGGCGTTCTAACTATTAAAAGCGTCAATTATCTGCTAGATTTTCTAGCAACAATTCGTGGAGACCGTAGCATTTCATTGACATTGCTGTGGTTTCGCCTCGAATTCCTATCCTTTCAAACAACTTCAGGAGATTTCATGAAGCGCATTTCCACCGTTGCCGTTGCCGCCGCAACCGCAATCTCGTTGACCGTCGCCCCTGCGTTCGCAGAGGAGAACGCCCCAGCGAAGGACACCACGGCTCCAACCGCCGAGCAGACCCCTGGTGACACCAAGGATCAGAACACCCAGGAAACCCCTGACACCGGCAAGGAGTCCGACAAGAAGGACGAGGAGAAGCCAGGCGAGACCGAAAAGTCAGGCGAGACCGAGAAACCAGGCGACAACAACACGAATCCTGGCACCAACAACAACACGAAGACGTCCGGCAGCTCTAAGGGACACGCCCTCGGCGCTTTCGCAGGCATCCTCGCTGCGGTCCTGACCACCGGCTTGATCGTCCTGTCCGACCCGACTGGCCTCAACAAGCTCATCGACATGGCAAACGCGCAGTTCCACCTGGGTCTCGGCCACGTCCACGTGCCGAAGGTGTTCTAAGCTTCACCACTACTTCAGACAAACAGGGAGTTAAACGTGAATACACGCTCACTGGTCGCGCTTGCAATCACTACCGCACTCGGCGGAGCATGCCTCACGGCAAGCCCACTGATGGCACAAGAGAAGCAAGACACGCCGACCACGCAATCACGTGTTACTGCCACAGAAACAGCACCTGCTGTGACCGTGACGGTTACCGCTTCGCCAGTACCAAAGACCACGGAGCCACGAAAAGCTGAAGGCCCAAGCTCCGAAGCGATCAACAAAGGCATCATGACCGATGAAACTCGCGAGATTTTCAGCTATATCTCGGCTGGCATCGCACTCTTCGTCGGGCTGATTCAGATGATCACCGCGGCGATCAAGGTTATCCCTGGAGCGCAGGACAAGCTGAAGTCCATGCTTAAGTAGCTGCGTAGCAAGTAACGCTAAGGCCGGTGCCCATCTCTTTCCGAGGTGGGCACCGGCCTTAGCGCTTCTGCTACTTCCGATTAGCCGAAGAGCTGACGTGATGCAATCTCCGCGCCCTTCACCAGTGATTCCAGCTTCGCCCAGGCGATCTGGTGGTTCAGGCGCCCACCCAGGCCACAGTCTGCCGAAGCGATAACGTTTTCTGGGCCGACGACCTCGGCGAACTGAACGATCCTATCCGCAACCAACTGTGGGTGCTCGACAGCGTTCGTGCTATGCGAAATGACACCCGGGTAAATAACGCTGCCCTCTGGCAACGCGTGGTCCTGCCAAACGCGCCACTCATGCGCGTGACGCGGCGATGCCCCCTCGAAGGAAAAGCCGCCAACCTCTGCCCGCAGGATCTCCTCGATAATGTCACCGAACGGTACGTCGGTAACGTGCGGGCCGTGCCACGAACCCCAGCAAATGTGCAGGCGAGTCAGTTCCTTCGGCAAGTCGCGGATGGACTCATTGATGGCGTCGATACGAATACGCAGCCACGCACGGTAGTCTTCCAGGGTCGGCTCGGGGTTAATCTGATCCCAGGATTCCGCAAGGTCAGGTGCGTCGAGCTGCACGGTCAAACCGGCGTCGGTAATTGCCTTGTACTCGTGTGCCATCGCAGCAGCACACGCCTGTACGACTTCTTCGTCGGTGTTGTAATACTCATTCTTCAGACGGGCGGCGGAGCCTGGCGAAAGCGCTGCGACAAACCCCTGCGTGGCACCGGCGCGATCCATGGAGCGCTTCAGCAGTGCAACGTCCGTCTCAACTTCCTGCTGGCCAATGTAGGTAATCGGACCCGTGAACTTCGGGTTACCAACCTTCGCACGGCCAGTGAAGATGCCGGAGTGTGGGTCGGAGTACGCCTCGGAAAAGAGTGCGCGGTCTCGGCGATCAGCGAAGCTGGTCAACTCAATGTTTCCAGGCGTGGAACGCTTGATCTCCTGCGAGGCCCAGCGGTCCTCGTCGGTCATGGTCAGTCCACCAAGACGAGAGAATGAGTAATTCCACCATGCGCCGTAATCAACTGCGCCCGAGGTGATGTGCCCGTACTCGCCCTCGTTGATGATGTCGATGCCCAGGTCAACCTGGCGCTGCACCACGTCGTCGATCGCGCGCTCAAGGATCTCCTTAAAGTCCTCGTCGTTGATTTGCTGCTCCGAACGAAGTTGGTTCGCTTCGAGCAGCTCAGGGGTGCGCGGCAGGGACCCAACATGTGTTGTCAAAATCTTGTGCTCGGACATATATTATGCTCCACTCATTCGCCTCTTAGCTGGTATTGATTCCAACGACAGAGTGTAGCCAAGCTTATTTTCACACCGGGGAATATATTCACTCCCCTCCACTAGCCGAGGATCCCAACCCCCATCGTCGCCTTCAGATCGCCCATCAAGCTCGCCGAACGCTCCACCCGCAGATGGTCGCCTAACACCATCATTTGCGTCTCGTCGCCATGTACAAGGTTCAGGTACACATCCGAGTCGCCCGGGTTGTTCTGCAGCACGCCCTTCAAACGCTGGATATTATCCACAGTGCACTGCTCGGTGCGCAGCGTGAGACGCAGTGGCAGCCCAGCACCGTTGCCAGGCCCGAGCTCCGGCGTTTTGACGTCGTCGCCGAACAGGCTCATGCGTTCGTCACGGATCGAGACGTGCGCCTTCACAAGGATGATATTGTCTTCCACAATTTGTGGCGCAACCAGCGAATACACCTTGTTAAACAGCAACACGTCAACGGAGGCGCCGTGGTGATCCTCAATCGTGACGATCGCCCAAGGGGAACCGTCCTTCTTCGAGAAACGCCGATCGACCGAAGAGATCAGACCGCCAATCGTTACCTCGGCGCCGTTTCGCAATTCGCCGGAGAGGATCGTCGTTAACTGAGTATCGGTCTGTGCGTCAATTGCTTCCTCGAAGCCGTCAAGTGGGTGGCCCGAGACATACAAGCCCAGCATCTCACGCTCGAGAGCAAGTTTGTGTTTCTTGTCCCACTCCTCATCCGGGATCTGCAGCGCAAACGCGTTGTCAGCAGCAACTGCGTCGTCACCTCCGAAGGAGGCGAACAGGTCGAACTGCCCCTTGTCAGCAGCCTTCTTCGTGGTAAGCACAGAATCGACGGCATCCTCCTGGATGAGCATCAACCCCTTGCGCGGGTGCCCAAGCGAGTCAAACGCACCGGCCTTAATTAGAGATTCAGTAATTCGCTTATTACATGGCAGTAGGTCAATCTTGTCGAGGTAGTCAGAGAAGCTCGTGAACTCGCCCTTCGTCCGGCGTGTCTCCTTAATCGACTCAACAACTTCGACGCCGACGTTACGCACCGCCGCGAGGCCGTATCGAACGTCCTCGCCAACAGCCATAAAGTTCTCTTCGGAAGCATTAATATCTGGCTGGAGCACGGAAATGCCAAGGTGGCGGCAGTCGGAAAGGTAGATCGCCGACTTGTCCTTCTTATCGCCCACCGAGGTCAACAACGCCGCCATGTACTCAGCGGTGTAGTTCGCCTTCATGTACGCCGTCCAGTAGGACACTAGCGCGTAACCTGCAGCGTGCGATTTGTTAAACGCGTAGGAAGCGAACGGCTCAATGATCTGCCACAGTGCGTCCATCGCGCTCTTGGAATAGCCATTGTCCTGCATCCCCGACCAGAACTTCTCGTACTGCTGCGCCAGCACCTCTGGCTTCTTCTTACCCATTGCCTTACGGAAGCCGTCTGCCTCACCCGCGGTGTAGTTCGCAACCTTTCGGGAGATCTCCATGATCTGCTCCTGGTACACGATCAAACCGTAGGTTTCGTCCAGGATGTCCTTCAGTGGCTCCTCAAGTTCCGGGTGGATGGCCGTAATCGGCTTGCGGCCATTCTTGCGGTCCGCGTAGTCCCAGTGGGCGTTCATGCCCATCGGGCCTGGGCGATACAGCGCGAGCGAAGCGACGATGTCCTTAAAACCAGTCGGGCCCATGCGCTTGAGCAGCTCTTGCATGCCACCCGAGTCCAGCTGGAACACGCCAAGCGTATCGCCGCGAGAGAGCAACTCGTATACCTTCGGGTCGTCAGTACTCAACGACTCAAGGTCGACGGTCTCGCCGCGGTTCTTCTTCACGTTTTCCAGTGCGTCGCCAAGCACGGTGAGGTTTCGCAGGCCAAGGAAGTCCATCTTCAGCAAGCCGATGGCCTCACACGCTGGGTAATCCCAACCAGTAATGATCGCACCGTCGGCAGGCCGCTTCCACATCGGGATGTGGTCCATCAAAGGCACCGACGCCATAATCACGGCACAAGCGTGCACGCCTGCCTGGCGCACAGTACCTTCAAGGCCACGCGCCGTCTCGTAGATGCGGGCTACATCCGGGTCAGTCTCAATCATGGAGCGCACCTCGGTTGCCTCGTTATACCGCGGGTGCTCCGGATCCGTAATACCTGCCAGCGGAATGTCCTTCGCCATGATCGCAGGAGGCAGCGCCGCGTTAATACGGTCCGCCATCTGGAAGCCGGGCTGGCCGAAGTTCACCTTGGCCGAGTCCTTAATAGCCTGCTTCGTCTTAATCGTGCCGAAGGTAATCACCTGTGCGATCTTGTCCTCGCCCCAGCGCTCTGCAGCGTACGTGATCATTTCCCCGCGGCGGCGGTCGTCGAAGTCGATATCAATATCAGGTGCCGACGGCCTCTCCGGGTTCAAGAACCTCTCGAAGAGCAGGCCATGCTCCATCGGGTCAATGTTCGTGATGGTCAGCGCGTACGCCACAAGCGCACCCGCCGCGGAGCCACGGCCCGGCCCGACGCGAATGCCAACCTCACGCGCATGCTTGATCAACTCGGCAACGATGAGGAAGTAGGACGGGTAGCCCTTCATATCGATGACGTCGATCTCGTAGTTCGCGCGCTCGATGTACTCCTCCGGCACCTCCCGGCCCTCGAAGCGCGCCTGCAAACCACGCATCACTTCCTTGCGCAGCCACGTTGTTGGGGTCTCCCCTTCCGGCACGTCAGCCACCGGCATCCGGTCGTGCGGATGTTCCTCCCACAGCTCGCTGTAGTCACCGACACGCTCCGCAATCCACAGGGTGTTATCGCAGGCGTCAGGCACCGTAGAGTCCCACAGGTCGCGCATCTGCTCAGCTGACTTGATGTAGTAGCCGGTGCCGTCGAACTTAAAGCGGTCCGGGTCCATCAGCGTCTTGCCGGTCTGCACACACAACATGGCCTCGTGCGCCGGCGCCTGGGACTCCAGGACGTAGTGACAGTCGTTCGTCACCAGTGGCGGAAGATCGAGCTCCTTGCCGATGCGCAGCAAGTCATTACGTACGCGCTGCTCAATATCCAGACCGTGGTCCATGAGCTCGAGGAAGTAGTTATCACGCCCGTAGATGTCCTGCCACATCGCCGCGGCCTCAAGAGCCTCACGGTACTGGCCAAGCCGCAAACGGGTTTGCACATCACCCGACGGGCACCCCGTGGTGCCGATGATGCCGTCGGCGTGCTCGGCGACAAGCTCCGCGTCCATGCGCGGCCACTTACCAAGCTGCCCCTCGTACGAAGCCAGCGACGAGAGCTTGAACAGATTGCGCAGGCCGGTCGCGTTTTCTGCCAGCATCGTCTGGTGCAGATACGCACCGGAGGCGGACACATCGTCGCGCTTCTGGTCAGGGGTGCCCCACAGCACGCGCTTCTTATTCAGGCGCGACTCCGGCGCCAAGTAGGCCTCGATGCCAATGATCGGCTTCACCCCCGCGTCCACCATCTGGCGGTAAAACGCGTTCGAGCCGAACATATTGCCGTGGTCAGTCATGCCCACCGCGGGCATTCCCTGGCGCACAACCTCCTCCGCAAGCATGTCAACTTTCGCCATGCCGTCGAGCATCGAAAACTCGGTGTGGTTATGCAGGTGGACGAAGGAAGATTTTTTGGCCATGCGCTTCATCTTATCCAGACTTCGGACACGGCCAAAAGAGCCAGCAACCAGCGAACTTATTCGTAACGCAAAGCATCAATAGGCTGCATCTTTGCAGCCTTCGCGGCTGGATAGGCACCGAAGAAAATACCGGTTGCCAGCGAAAACCCGAGCGCCAACACAATTGCGCCGAGCGGCGGCCAAGTAAAGGCATCGAACGCGGCCGTCGCGATCATGCCAATCGCCCCGCCCAGAATTACACCGATGATGCCGCCAATCAGGCACACCAGCATCGCCTCGACGATAAACTGCGTGCGAATATCGCTTTGCTTGGCGCCCAACGCTTTGCGCACACCGATCTCTCGCGTGCGCTCAGTGACGGTGATCAGCATGATGTTCATCACGCCGATGCCACCGACCAGCAACGAGATACCGCCGATCGCGGAGAGCACTGTCGACATGATGCGGAATACGCTCGTTAGCTCTTCCAAGCTCGAGGAAAGATCCACCACCTCAATGGTGTAATCCTCGTTATTGGCGTACCAACGGTCCATGTAGTGTTGCAGGTCGGCCTGGAAGGTCTTCGCGTCTTCATCCGGCGCCGATTGCACCGAAAATGACGTGAACCAGTCGCTGTCAAGCCCAACGCGATCTGCAGCGGTGAGCGGGATATAGATGTCCGCAAACTGTTCTGCGGCACCAAACATTCCGCCGCCTCGGGAATCTTCCTCGCCATCGAGCACGCCCACGATAGTGAACACTGCCGGCTGGTCGTCTACAACCACATCGATGCGCTTGCCCAAACTGGCTTGAGCGTTGCCGTCGAAGAGGGCGTCGATAAGCGAGGGGCTCACCACTGCGAGCGGTCGGTGCCCATCGATGTCATCCTGGGAAATCTCGCGGCCGAACTGCACTTCGATGTTTCGCACCTTCATCGAGTCTGCAAGGACCGGCTTGACGTTCGTGGACACAGTTGTGTCATCGGAGACCACTTCCCCACTCGTGGAAACATCGATGTCCACGCCCTGGATACGGTCCCCAAATGCCTGACGCAGCTCATCGAGCTGCTCGGGAGTGACTGCGTTGCGCTCATCGGATGGTGGCGCGTAAGAAAACGCCGCGAAGGGATCCTCGGATGCATCCGCGTCATCGGGACGCTCATGCACCATCACCGGGTGCGTCGTAGTGCCGACGCCTTCAAGCCCCGACATCACCTGGCGCTCCAGACCACGACCCAGCGTCATAATAATGACCACTGCCATAATGCCGATAATGATGCCCAGCAGCGTCAGCAACGAGCGAAGCTTATTCTTGCGAAGCGACGAGGAGGCAAGCTTGATTGACTCTCCTACGTTCATGGCCTCGCCCCCAGTGGGGCGCGAACCTGCGCGATGCGCCCGTCCATCATCTCTACAATGCGGCCAGTTTCTTCTGCCAACTCAGGGTTGTGCGTGATGAAGACGATGGCTTTACCAAGGTCGTCGTGCAGCTCATGGAAGAGATCCATCACCATGCGGCCCGTCTTGGAGTCAAGCGCGCCTGTGGGCTCGTCGGCGAGTAACAGGTCAGGGTCGTTGGCAAGGCTGCGAGCAATTGCCACGCGCTGCTTCTGCCCACCCGACAGTTCGTTCGGGTTATGGTGCAAGCGGTCGCCCATGCCCATCATGTTCAGAAGTTCAGCGGCGCGCTCCTCGCGCTCTTTCTTATCGACGCCCGCATACATCATTGGCATCGCCACATTTTGCAACGCGTCGATTCGACCAATCAGATTGAAGTTCTGAAAAATGAAGCCGATGTTCTGGCTACGGTACGCGGCCAGCTCATTGTCCGACTTGGCGTACACCGGCTCGCCGTTGAACGCGTACGCGCCGTCTGTCGGCCGGTCGAGCATGCCAACCAGGTTCATCAGCGTCGACTTGCCGCAACCCGACGGGCCGACGATAGAGACAAATTCGCCCTGCTCTGCATGGAAGTCGATGCCATGCAGCACGGTCAGCTCGCTGGGCTCTCCGACGTTGTACGTCTTGACGATCCTGCGCATGTCAATGAGCAGACCGCTCTTCGACATCGCCTCTTGCCCTGCAGGTGTGTGCAGTGCTGGTTGAGGTTGCGCAACTGGCTCTGTCAGCGTTGGTACTTCGAGCTCCTCCGTCGAAGGCTCGGCGGCCTCAAACAACTCGTCGAACTCTGCGTCGGTGGCATCGTCCTGTACGCGTTGTCGGGAGTGCTTTCGGAAGGGATTCCGTGCCATCGCCTACCCCTCCTTTTCCGCTGGCGCGGAAGACTTCGGCGCTGCAGAAGACGTCGCCGGAGTGGTTGCAGCGGCACTGCCTGTCGGCTTCTTGTCCTTTGCGTTCTTTACCTGCTCAGGATCAAAGTTTTCGTCGTTGACCTTCACCGTGGAGCCAACCTTGTCCTTGAAGTTCTCAGGCCAGTTGATCACGATGTCGCCTGGCTTGAGCTCGCCCCCCGTGACAGCGACGTCAACGTCATTCTTCGCACCGGTCTTGACAGTGCGCTCTTCTACGACGCCGCTGGTGTCGCCGGGATTCTCCGTTGCGAGCACCAAAATCTTGTTCTCGTCGTAGACGGCGTCGCGAGGAATGTTGATGGAGTTCTTCGCCTCTTCAGTGATAATTTCAGCACGCACACTGCCACCGAGCAGCAGGCCTTCCTTGTCACCGGTGACTTCGATCTCAACGGGGAACATCACCGAGGAGCCTCCGCCGCTGCCACCTGCGGACATTGCGGCTGCAGCCTCTGCCCCACTACCAGCACTCGCGCCTGTGGAACCGACCGGGGAAACTCGCGTGACGCGCCCAGTGAACTTCTTCTTACCCGTCGCAGTCGAGGTGAACTCAACGCGGTTGTCCTGCTTGATCGCCGGGACGTCCGCCTCGCGCACGTTAGCGCGGATCAACAGTCGGGAGTCATCTGCGATGCCAAGGACGCGACCCTGCGGGATATCGCCTACCTGCACGTCAACGTTTGTGACTACGCCAGCCATTGGAGCGTTAATCGTTGCTTCCTGCACTTGGAGCTGCAGCGTACCGTCGTCGTCAGCGGCAGAAGCATTCTCTGCTGCGCGCCACGCGGAATCAACCTGTGCCTGGAGCTGCTGCCGCTCCTGCCCGGCCTGCGCCTTGGCGGCCTCCAGCGCGGCTTGCGACTCCTGAAGTGCAGCTCGAGCCTGCTCCACGCTCAGCATCGGGACAGCACCCTGGCCGCCACCCGGAACTTGACCCGGCGCGGCCGGGGCTGCAGGAGGTGCCGTGCGGATGCCGTGGCCGGAACCGCCTGGCAGACGGGAGGACAAATCGCCGGCCATCTTTTGAACGTGGGCTGCGATCTTCGGCGAAGCGATCATCCGTGCGCCACCCTGCGCGGCAAGCGCAGCATCAAGCGCTGCCTGCGCCTGATCCACCTGGGCCTGCGCCTGAGCCACAGCCGGGTTGGAGCCGTTTGCCATCGCCTGGTCGTACGCGTTGAGCTGACTCTTGGCCTGCTCGACGCCCTGCATCGCTTCTGCCTGGGCACTCGCCTGCTGTTTTTCCTGCTTGGCAAGTTGGCGCTGCAGCGCGTCGGTGTTCATCTGCACCAAGAACTGATCTTTCGCGACGCGGTCGCCTGGCTGCACTGCGAGCCGTTCGACCTCGGACTGCAGCGCGGTCGTGATGCTCACTGAGCGAATCGGCGCAATGTTGCCATTGACCACGATGCTATTGGTGAGGTTTTCCTCTGCAGCGATCGTGTAATCTCCGGCGAGCAAACCATCGTGCCCGCCGTCATCACCACCGCCAATAGCGCCACACGAGGCCGCAAATAACGCTGCGGTTGTAGCCAGCGTGACACCCACAATTCGCGTTTTCGAAAAACGCTGACGCTGCGGGCTTCGGGCGTTGATTCCAGGGTCGGAAACCAATGTCTCTCCTCGTGTTGTTTTCCGCGCACCTTTTGGATGCGCGTATAGGTGCAATCCCGGAAAACTATACACGCCTTCACTGTGCGTCTACGAAACTTACGGGCCGGATTGCGAACGCGCCCCATACCGCGTCAGCTGGTAAAACTTCCACAGCAAACACATCGTTCACATCGTTCACATCAGCCAAATGCGCAACAGCGTCGTAGACGACTGCGCCTTCAATGTGTGCAGAGACTCCTCGGAATATCTCGGCGCGCGACGCTCCGGGCGCAGGCTCTCCGACTGGATTCGCGCCTAACTCGGTGATCACGGCGTTCACGCGCCCAACTGGGCGCAGTACTGCGTCTGCTTCTTCTGGATTCAAAGGATGGCCGAACGATACAAGCGCGAAGTGAGCCTGTTCACCTTCCTGCAATGCCTCTTCGAGGCTTTGCTCCGCGCGCGCCGCGTACTGCGGCGCAGTCTCGTCTTGTTCTGCCCCCAGAGCGTCCCCTTGCAGCACAGGTTGCTCCGGCGGATTATTGACGCCAACAAGGTAGCAGCATCCGTAAAGCACAGCACCGGCGAGCAATGCCGTGATTACAGCCCGCCACCCCTTTGCCTGGTTAGCCACGGTTCGCCGATCGCAACATGTCCAAGGCGTGCTGCAAGTCGTCCGGGTAGGAAGATTTCACCGTCATTGGCTTTCCGGTACTTGGGTGGTCGAACGTCAAGCTGGTGGCGTGCAGCCACTGTCGGTTGAGCGCAAGCTTGGCAGCAAGGTTCGGGTCACACCCGTACATTGGGTCGCCGACACACGGGTGCCCTACCGAAGACATGTGGACACGAATCTGGTGTGTGCGCCCTGTTTCCAGATGGACCTCAAGCAGGCTTGCCTGGCGAAACGCCTCGAGCACCTCGTAGTGCGTAATACTCTGGCGCCCATCCGCCGTGACAGCAAACTTCCACCCCGCCGACGGATGGCGCCCGATCGGCGCGTCAATCGTGCCGACAATCGGGTCAGGCAGCCCCTGCACCACCGCGTGGTACGTCTTGTGCACTGTTCGCTCCTTGAACGCACGCTTCAACACCGAATAGCCACGCACACTATTTGCGACAACCATCACTCCGGACGTGCCGACGTCCAATCGCTGCACAATCCCCTTGCGCTCCGGGGGGCCAGCATCTGGCAGCGTAAAACCCATCGCCTGCAACCCACCGACCACGGTTGGCCCCTCCCAACCCAGTGTTGGGTGGGCGGCAACGCCTACCGGCTTGTCCACAGCGATGACGTCCGCGTCGTGGTAGATCACGTCGAGTCCGTCGACGTGCTCGGCTACAGGCTCCGGCGCGCGCTTCGGCGGTGGCAGCGTGGCCTCCAGCAGGGCGCCCGCAGTAACACGATCGGATTTCTGTACTGGGGAGGCGTCGATAAGTACGCTGCCGTCGGCGATCATCTCTGCCGCAACACTGCGCGAGACCCCAAAGAGCTTTGCAATTGCCGCGTCAACGCGCATCCCCGACAGCCCCTCAGGCACCGGAAGCGCGCGAAACCCCGTACTCACGACCGCGCCTCCTTTGCAAACATCGAGATGACGACGACGGCCACCCCGATGGTGATGGCGGCGTCGGCAAGGTTGAACACTGCAAACGAACCGATGGAGATGTAGTCAACGACATGGCCGAACCAAAAGCCCGGCTCGCGCGCGAGCCTATCGATGAGGTTGCCAAGCGCCCCTCCCGCGATCAACGCCACCCCAAGTGTCTCCCACCTGCCAGCAAGGCGTGGGGCATAGATCAACGCACCGATAACGAACACAAGCTGGATCGTCGTGAACAGCCACGTCGAGTTCTGTCCCATCGAAAAGGCCGCGCCAGGGTTAAACAATAAATACAGTCGAGCCCAATCACCGATCACTGGCACGGGCTCACCGGGTGTCAAGGATGTCACCACGATTTGCTTGACTACTTGATCCACAGCAGCAACAGCGAGCATAACGCCGACGACGACACCGAGCGAGCGACGCTTCGCTGACGCCCCGCCGCGCACACGTGATTCCTTTGAATTACCCATCGCAGATAACTGTAGTATGCAAATGCTGTAGCTTGTGAAGTTGTGTTGTACTCCGCTCATCCCAAAAGTTCATTGTTCAGCCCTCTGACCATCACCGCCGCGGTTTTTGCGCTCACTGCATGCAGCGCCGAGGAGCCGGATCCATTCGCTGACATTCCCGAGTTCGCCGTTGATTCACCAGTCGTGCAGGTACTTTCACAAGGACAAAACCCCCAGGTGTGGAAGTACGAGGACGGCGCGTCAACAGCCAGCGAAACTACGGCGCCGCAGCGGGTCGCGCTGTCGCACGCGATTGCGCAGTACCCCGGCGAGGAGAGCTCGGAGCCGGTCATCGCGCGCGAGCACGAGCGCGACACAGTCACGCTGACCGTTTCGACGCACACTTCAGAGAGCAACAGCGAGGGTGCTGTGCGCCAGGTAGACCTTGTCACAGAAGGGTTAGAGCACTCGGATTTAGCGATGCAGAACAGCTTGACGTCAAACGAGGGCTTCCAGATGCGCTGGCACAGCGACCCTAACGGCACAGTATCGGCGGTACAACTGATGCCTACGGCGGATTCCGATGAGGAAGGCCGGGCCATTGCCGAGCAGAACTTGCTCGAGTTGATGTCGTGGCAAGTTGTCTTCCCGGATGAGCCAGTCGGCGTAGGCGGCTCCTGGAAAGTTGAGCAGCGAGGACTTGGCGCCTCGGACATGCTACGGACCACCACGTACACGCTGGAATCCGCACAGGACGCAACACTCGAGCTGAAAGTAGATGTCCAGGAACGCCCGCTGAAGCGATCCATCACTATTGATAACGAGGTCGCTGGCGCATTGGACGGCACGACGCTGCACGTGGTGAGCAACACTTCGCACTCGGAGGGCTCGCTGACGGTGGACCTGCATTCGCCACTTCCGGTGGGCGGTTCTGTGCTTACCGCTACGCGGCTTGTCTACGGCAGTGACGAAGCCGATACCCGTGTGGCCCAAGACACCACGAGCGTTGTGGACTATAACGTATAAGAGACGGCCCACATTTGATGACGAGGAACATCCCATGACTGCCCCACTGCATATTGGCCTTGACGGCATTTCGTTTTCGTACCCAGGCGGACACCGCGTCCTCACCGACATTTCTTTCGCGGTGCCATCCGGGTCTGTCACCGGGCTCATCGGAGAGAACGGCGCCGGCAAATCGACGCTGCTCGGCATCATCTCCGGAGAGCTGAAACCCGACGCAGGGGTGCTTATCACGCCCCCGATCACGGGCTTCATCCCGCAGGAAACCTCGCTGCCGTTCAGCGAGCCCGCCCAATCACTTATCGACGAAGCCGTCAAAGAGCTTCGCGCTGTCGAGGAAGACATCTCAACCTTTGCGCAGCGCATGGTCGACAACCCAGACGACCAGGAGGCGGCCGACGCGTACGACCGGGCGTTGTCCCGCGCGGAAAACTCCGGCGTGTGGGAGTTAGATGCTCGCATCGCTACCGTGTTGGCTGGCCTCGGCCTTGCGAACGTCGACCTGGCCACCCCACTGGGCGAGATGTCTGGCGGGCAACGCCGACGGTTTGCACTGGCCACGCTGCTGCTACACCCGGTGGACGCCATGGTCCTCGACGAGCCGACCAACCACCTCGACGACGAAGCCGTCGACTTCCTCATCGGCGAGCTCGAGGCATTCAAGGGGCCTGTACTCGCCGCGTCGCACGACCGCTACTTCCTCGACACCGCGTGCGACGGCATCGTCGACCTCGACCCTGGCTTGGGCGCCGAGGGCGGCTTCGGCGAGGAGACCCGCCAGGGCACCCGCTACCGTGGCGCGTTCAGCGACTACCTCAAGGCCCGCGAGGATCGACGCCGCCGTTGGGAAAGCGACTACGCAGCGCAAGAGCACGAGCGCGCCAGGCTTGAGAAGGCCGCTGAGCAAACCGGCGAGGACATCTTCCACTCCCAAGAAGCCTCTTCTGACATCCGAATGGCGGCAAAGTTCCAGGCGGACCGCGCGGCGAAGACGGTGGGCAACCGCAGGCGCTCGGCGTCGCAACGCCTCGAAGCGCTGGAGCGAACGGAGATTCCGGAGCCACCGGCGCGGCTGCGCTTCCGTGGCCTCCCGCCGCATACCGCGACCTCGCTTGGGCTCCCGGCGCTGGTCACCCAGAACCTCTCCGTTCCTGACCGCCTCGCCCCACTGAGTATCAAAGTGCAACCCGGCCAGCAGCTCCTCGTTGAAGGCCCAAATGGCTCCGGTAAGTCCACGCTGCTGAAAATTATCGACGGCCAGCTGCGCGACTACGAGGGCGAGATCATCATGCCGGAAGAGATGACCGTCGCACGCCTCGAGCAGGACGACTCGTGGACTGACCTCGACAAAACCGCAGCCGAAGTGTTCGCGGAGCTCACCCCAGAGGGTGTGCCAGACCTCGTAGAAATGGGCCTGATGACCGAGGAGCAGGCAGCGAAGAAGCTCGACGACCTCTCGCTCGGCCAGCGTCGCCGCGTCTCACTGGGTATCATCCTGGCGTGCCCGCCTGACCTGCTGCTGCTCGACGAGCCGACAAACCACCTCTCGCTCGCACTGGCCGAAGAGCTGGAACACGCCCTGCTCGCGTTCGAGGGCACCGTCATCATCACCAGCCATGACCGTTGGGTGCGCCGCCAGTGGCACGAGCGCCAGGCCAAGAAAGACGCACGCGCCAGAACTCTGACTCTCGCCACGTTGTGGACTGAGGAGCTCTGGCGCGCGGATAAGCAGTAGTGTCTGCTTAGAGGTTCGGTGCCTGCTGGTAGCCTTCCGCAGGCTGCTCACCTGGCTGCTCTTCAGCCGGGGCTGCCGGCTGCGGAGCAGAGCTCTTGCACATCTCTGGTACCTGCTCAGGCGGCAGGGTGTTGTTGATCAGGGTGCATGCCCAGACCTGAGAAAGCTTCCACACGCCGTCTTCGAAAACGAATTCCACGTCCTCCGCAAGCTGCGGCTGGGAGTCGGGACGGGTGAAGCTGACCGTTGCCAGAACGGTATCCGGGGTGTAGCCAGGAAGCACAGGCGGTACGACCTGGAAGTTCGCGCCGGACTCCTCCTGGGACTGCGCCATCACGTCGAACAGTTCAGGGACGTTCTCTCCGCCCTGGACCGTGTTCACGCGCTCCTCAATCGGCAGGCTTGCATCGGTTGCGCGCATGAGCACTGCGTTGAGTTCTTCAGCGGTTGGCTGCTGCGCGGCGGGCGCGACAGACTCGCTGGTGGCCTGCGTTGCCGTGGTCGCGGGATCATCCTGGCTGTTGTCGCCAGAGCATGCGCTCACGCCGAGCCCAATGCCCAGCGCGGCGGCGACAGCTACGATCGGTGCTGCTTTCACGATTTCTCCTTGAAGCATTGTCTTCAGCGGCTCACGGTCACAGTTAGCGATCCGACACCGCTCTAACCTTGCCAACGTTACCGGCGTTTTTACCTTGGCACCAATACGCCACTCTGGCACGCTGTGAGTTATGGAATCTTTCGTACTGCTCATCGCCACCGGTGGCACCATCGCATGCACCGCAAACTCTGAAGGTGCACTCGTTCCAAGCCTTAGCGCTGAAGACCTCGTCCACTCCAGTGGCACCACCGAGCCCGTCCGCGTGTATGACGCGCTGCGTCTCGACTCGTCCGCGATCACCTTCGCTGACATCGACAAGCTTCGCTCCCTCACTGCACAAGCACTGCAAGACCCGCAGATCAGTGGCATCGTAATTAGCCACGGCACCGACTCCATGGCGGAGACCGCATTCGCACTCGACATCGTGCACGACGACCCCCGCCCTATTGTGCTTACCGGTGCCCAGCACGCCGCCGACCACGAACACCCCGATGGCCCCGGGAACCTCGCGGGCGCAATTGCCGCTGCCGCAGATCCGCTTCGACGCAACAACGGCGTACTCCTCCACTTCGGCGGCGCCACCCTGCCCGCCCGCGGGCTGTTGAAGCGCGACACACACGCCCTCGAAGCCTTCACCTTGAGCAGCGAACGCCCACTTCCCCGCCCCGCAGCACTTGCCTGCACGCCGTTGGCAGCCATTCACATTCCCATCCTGCGCGCATGGCCCGGCGCGGACGGCGAGATCGTGGATGCCGTGACCAGTATGAACCCGGATGGCATCGTGATCGAGGCGCTCGGATCCGGCAATGTTGGCCCCGGCATGGGTGAGGCAATCACCCGCGCACTCGATTCGGGTATCCCCGTCGTAATCACCAGTTCCGTACCCTACGGCGAGGTCACCTTCGCCTACGGCGGCACCGGTGGTGGCGCTACCCTCGGCTCCCAAGGGGCGATCGCCGCGGGGTTCCTACGCGCTGGTCAGGCGCGCATCGCGCTCGCGACAGCGCTGGCCAACGGCGTGGATCCGGCGTCAGTGTTCTGAGTCGAGCCAGTCCTGCCACGCGAGGGAATCCACCGGGTCCGCTGGCTGGAGCTTGGGGTCGTCGATACGCAATGTGTGCATCTTCCCTGGCCCCGTGGCCCTCGTTTCAAAACGCACGCTCACCCAGCCTTTGCCCGCGCCTTGGACCCAGCCGTGGCCGAAGTCCTCGTGGTAGATGTCCTGGGTGGCGCGCCACACGCCGTTGGTAGGCCCGTCGTATAGCTCGACTGCAACATCGCTGCTGGCCACGTGGTCGCTGACCCCGGATTCGTAATCACTGTCAGCGGGTACAGGCCGGATGATTTCCTGGTCTAGCTCCGGAAAGAGCACGTCCTGGAGCGCATCTTCGAGTCCTGAGTAGGACACGCCCACGAGCCGGATCGGGCCGACCTCGTCCGGGTAGCGCACGATGCGAAACGCCGTCGCGCGCAGTGTCTCCGCATCGTCAGTGGCGTAAGGCAGCGTCGCAGAACGCGACTCAATGCGGAAGTCCGCCATCCGTAGCTTCACCGTCACAGTCCTCGCACCGCGCCCATCTTTCAACAAGCGCCTGTGCGACTCCTCGGCGGCGCGCTCGACCGCGGCGTCAACCTCGGCCGCAGTGGTCAGGTCCTGGGGAAAAGTGTGCTCGGAAGAAATCTGCTTCGCGACGGCCCTCGGCGCCACCGGACGATCATCGTGCCCCCGCGCCAGCTGCCACAACTGCTTCGCGACGACCCCTCCGAGCGCGATATCGACTTCCTTCTCGCTCAGCGCCGCGAAGTCCCCGATCGTTTCAATCCCGGCCTGCGCAAGCTTCGCCTCAGTGACAGGCCCAACGCCCCACAACTCGTTGACGTTCAGAGGGTGCAGCAGCGCTTCCTGCTGTTCGTGAGGCAAAATGTACACCCCGTCGGGTTTTGCCAGGCCCGAGCCGATCTTCGCGTATTGCTTACCACTGCCCGCACCAATCGAGCTTGGCAAGCCTGTCTCATCCTTAATGTCTCCACGTAGCTCGTTGGCCCACTCAAGCACGGTCTCCGGATTCGCTCCCGCGAGCTCCTCGGGCTCCATGAACGCCTCGTCGATAGAGAGCTGCTCCACGACGCTGACCCTGCGCTCAATGATTTCAAACACGCGTTGCGACGCCACCTTGTACACCGGGCGCCGCGGGGCAACGAGCACCGCTCGCGGACCCACCAGCTTCGCAGCTTGGTGGGTCGGCATTGCGGAACGCGCCCCATACTTGCGGGCTTCATAGCTTGCGCCCGCGACAACGCCCCGCCCGTTGACACCAGCAACGAGGACGGGGCGTCCACGTAACGTTGGGCGTGTGAGCTGCTCACAGGATGCGTAGAACGCATCCATGTCGATGTGCAGGACCCAACGTTTCATCGCAAATTACTGCTTAGCAATCGCTGCGCTCACACCTTCGTGAATCGTGTGCGCCTCGCCGTTGAGCGTCTCGACGATCTCGAAGGACGTCGCGAGCGTCTCATGCGCGATGTGCTCAGCGTGGCGCTGCGCCCACTCGACCTTGTCGGAAGGTACGCACAGCTGTACCGAGATGCGGTCAGAGACTTCGTATCCTTCCTGCTTACGAGCATCCTGCAGACCACGAATCACGTCTGCTGCCCAGCCCTCGGCCTCGAGCTCCTCGGTCAGCTCCGTATCAAGCACGACCAGGCCAACGACGGCATCGGTAGCGTCAACCCGAGCGGTACTCGTCGGGTCCTCAGCCACCAGGCGCTCGGTGTAGAGCTCCGGGGTGAGCACGATGTCGCCGTCGACAACAACGTTTTCGCCTTCACGGACGTAGTTGCCAGCCTTGACGTTCTTAATAGCGCGCTGTACGTCACGGCCCAGCGTTGGACCCGCGACCTTCGCGTTCACCACAACCTCGAAGGAACCAACGGAGTCGACGTCGTCAGTCAGCACGACTTCCTTCACGTTGACCTCATCCTTGATCACGGACGCGAAGTCCTGCAGCTGGTCCGAGCCCGCCAGCGCCACCGTGAGCTTCGGCAGTGGCAAGCGGTTGCGCAGCTTCTTCGACTTACGCACAGACGAAGCAGCGGAGCACACCGCGCGCGTTGCATCCATCGCACTGACCAGTGCAGGGTCCGCCGGGATCGCATCCGCGGACGGGAAGTCCGCCAAGTGCACCGAGCGACCACCGGTCAGGCCACGCCAGATGACCTCACTGATGTACGGCAGCAACGGGGCCGTCACACGGGTCAGGATCTCCAGGACCGTGTACAGCGTGTCAAACGCCTCAGGATGCTCCTCCTGACCCGCCCAGAAACGGTCGCGTGACCGGCGCACGTACCAGTTCGTCAGCGAGTCAGCGAAGCGACGGACCTCGTCACATGCGTCCGCGATGCGTGTGTCGTCGAGCGCCTCCTTCACCGCAGCCACGAGGTCATGCGTCTTCGCCAAGATGTAGCGGTCCAGCACATCCTGCGAATCGACGCTGAACTTTGCCTCCTCGGAGGAGTACAACTGCAGGAAGGTGTACGCGTTCCAGATCGGCAGCAACGCGTGGCGCACGCCCTCGCGGATGCCCTGCTCCGTCACGATGAGGTTGCCGCCACGAAGAATTGGCGAAGACATGAGGAACCAACGCATCGCGTCGGAACCATCACGGTCGAAGACCTCGTTGACGTTCGGGTAGTTGCCCTTCGACTTCGACATCTTCAGACCGTCATTGCCCAGCACGATGCCGTGCGCAACGACCTTCTTATACGCCGGACGGTCGAAGAGTGCCGTCGCCAAGACATGCTGCACGTAGAACCAACCACGCGACTGGCCCGAGTACTCCACGATGAAGTCCGCAGGCTGACGAGCGTCGTGCTCCTCAACATTCTCAAACGGGTAGTGGTACTGCGCAAACGGCATCGAACCAGAATCAAACCAGCAGTCCAACACGTCCGGCACGCGACGCATCATCGACTTCCCGGTCGGATCGTCCGGGTTCGGGCGGACCAGCTCATCAATGTCTGGGCGGTGCAGCGACTTCGGGCGAACGCCGAAGTCCTTCTCCAGCTCTTCGAGCGACCCATAGACGTCCACACGCGGGTACTCCGGGTTATCCGACACCCACGCCGGCACCGGTGAGCCCCAGTAGCGGGTACGCGAAATGTTCCAGTCACGCGCGCCTTCCAACCACTTACCGAACTGGCCGTCGCGAATGTGCGATGGGATCCAGTCGATCTCCTGGTTCAGCTCCACCATGCGGTCGCGGAACTCAGTGACCTTCACAAACCACGCCGGAAGCGCCATGTAGATCAGCGGCTCGCCCGAACGCCAGGAGTGCGGGTAGGAGTGTTCAATCGTCTGGTCACGGACCACGCGGTGCTTCGCACGAAGGTCACGGATGATGTCACGGTTCGCGTCAAAAACCAGCTTGCCTGCGTACTCCGGCACCAGCGAGGTGAACTTACCATCAGCATCAACCGGGATGACTAGGTCGATCCCGTACTCCTGGCAGGTGTACATATCGTCTTCACCGAACGCAGGCGCCTGGTGAACAACGCCCGTGCCGTCCTCGGTGGTGACGTAGTCCGCGTTTAACACCATGAACGCCTTTTCCTGGTCGCGGAAGTAGTCGAAGACCGGCTCGTACTCCAAGCCCTCGAGCTCGGAGCCCTTGAAGGTGGCGACAACCTCGCGCTCCTCACCGAGCTCCTTCGCGTACGCGCCGATGAGCTCCGTCGCCAGCAGCAGCTTCTTGCCGACGACCACCTCTTCACCGTCCGCACCAACACGGACCAGCGAATACTCAACGTCCGGATGGACCGCAAGCGCCAAGTTCGACGGCAGCGTCCATGGCGTAGTGGTCCAGGCGATCGCAGCTGCGTCGTGCAGCTCAGGGTGCTGCTTCCAGGTCTCCGCAGCAGCAAATCCTTCACGCCCACCCGTAAACGGCATCGTTACAGTTACGGTCGGATCCTGCCGATTGCGGTAAGAATCATCCAGACGCGTCTCTTGGTTCGACAGCGGCGTATGCTCCGCCCACGAGTACGGCAGCACGCGGAAGCCCTGGTAAATCAGCCCCTTGTCATACAGGGTCTTAAACGCCCACATGACGGACTCCATGTACGGCAGTTCCATCGTCTTGTAGCCGTTATCGAAGTCCACCCAACGAGCCTGGCGAGTCACATACTCTTTCCACTCATCGGCGTAGTGCATCACGGACTTGGCACAGTACTCGTTGAACTGTGCCAGACCCATGTTTTCGATCTCAGCCTTATCCTTGATGCCGAGCTGCTTCTCAGCCTCGAGCTCCGCGGGAAGGCCGTGGCAGTCCCAACCAAACACGCGCGGAACGTAGTAACCAGCCATCGTGCGGTAGCGTGGCACGATGTCCTTGACGTAGCCCGTCAGCAGGTGGCCGTAGTGTGGCAAACCGTTGGCGAACGGAGGGCCGTCGTTAAACACATATTCTTCGCAGTCTTCGCGCTGCTTCAGCGATGCCTGGAACGTATCATCCTCGTTCCAGTACTTCAGTACCTGCTCCTCCATTTTTGGAAACGCGGCACTTCCCCCGGTCAGATCTACCTTTGGGTAGACACTTCCGACCTTGCTCATCTCCGTCTCTCCTTCACGCACAATGCTTACCTTGTCACAGGGACGCAGCGAACAACGCCACGCGGTACCACCCTGCTTGAAGTCCGCCGTGAGACGAACTTCCGCTTCATTTGCGGTGAAAGAAATAACGCTTCCTAATTACGTCCGGTTCTACTAAGCAATAGCGCACTGTAGCGCAACAGCTGTTCTTCCGGAAACGCTCCCCGATGATGGTCGGATCATCACGCGCTACCGCACCACCAGGTGGTGAAGCACGTAGCTTGTCTCATTCTAGCCCTTTGTCCCCCAGAAATGGCAACAACCACCACTCACCGCAGTGAATGGTGGCTGATGCTTGAAAGAAACTACTTATTGCCAGCGTCGCCGCTCGGAGCGGACGTGCCACGGGTCTCAAGCTCCTCCAGCTGGGACTCGAGCAGTGTGCGCAGGCGAGTGCGGTACTCGCGCTCGAAGGTGCGCAGCTCAGCGATGCGGTTCTCGAGGGCGGTCTGCTGCTGCTTCACCGTGTTCATGATCTCGGTGTGCTTACGCTCAGCCTCGGTGCGCAGCTTCGTTGCCTGCTCCTCAGCCTGGCGAATCTGCGCCTCAGCGCGCGAGTTAGCTTCGTTGGTGGTTTCCTCAGCCTTCTTCTCGGCGTCTGCAACGAGCTGCTGTGCACGAGCCTCAGCCGACTGCTTCGTCTCAGCAGCCTTACGCTCAGCCGCCTGGATCTGCTCGCGGGAATGCGTCTCTGCCTCAGACAGCTGCTTCTTCGAGCGTGCCTCGGCATCTGCCAGCTGACGCTCTGCGGAACCACGGGCCTCGTCGAGCATCGAGCGGGCCTCTGCCTGCGCGTCGTTGGTGAGGCGGTCTGCCATCTCCTGCGCGAGCCCAAGCACCTTCGCCGCCTGCATGTGCGTATCGGCGGATGCTGCATTCTGGTCGAAAGCCGCAGCCTGCTGCGGTGCGGCGGCAGCCTTTGGCGCCTGCTTAGCCTGCTTTGCAGCCTGCTCCGCGTCCTGGCGAGCCTTTGCCGCTTCCTGCTTCGCAGCCTGAGCGTCCTTCTCAGCCGCTACCTTTGCCTCCTGCGCAGCACGGAGCTTCTGCTCGTACTCAGCACGAACCTTCTTCTCAACTCGCTTTTCAATCTCAGCTTCGTCGACATCGCTGGACGCGGCCGCAGGAGCAACCGGGGCAGCAGACCCACCAGCACCGAGCTCTTCGACACGGGCCCGAAGGTCATCGTTCTCATCTTGCAGTTGCGCAAGCGTGTCTTCCACGAGGTCCAGGAACTGGTCAACCTCGTCCTCGTTGTAGCCCCGCTTACCAATTGGTGGTTTGCTGAAAGCGACATTGTGCACGTCTGCTGGTGTCAGCGGCATTGGCGTTCCCTTCGATGTCGATATTGTGTCCGCAATGTCGCGAACACAGATTGCCTCCCACGCTACGGGAAGCGAACCCTAAAATCTAATAGTTCGTCATTCTTTTATCGATCCATAGTAACGCATAGGTTCACACGCACCAGGCATCACCGCCAGTTATACCCCTTTTCTGCCCCCGATGCCCAATAATTGATGTCGATCCGAGCATAAATTACGGGAAAATTAAGCAAAAAAGGCACCTACCAATGTAGGTGCCTCAATCCAAGCTCACTATTACAACATGGTGACCCGTACCAGCATCTGGAGCAGCATAATCGCCACGAACAGTACGATCACACTGACGTCTATCCCAACGCCGCCACTCATACGCATGGGCGGAATGAGTTTGCGGAAGAACTTCACAGGCGGGTCCGTGACCACGAACATGCCTTCCGCAACGACCATAAACCAACTTGGTGGATCAAACTGCTTCGAGAAGGATTGCACCATCTCGACAATGATGCGGATGACCACAATCAGGGAGTACAACCCAAGCGCGGCGTAAAGAATTGCTCCTAATAAAGACACGGGTCACACACTACCTGTTCTTCTTGATGTTTCGCAGAGCTGGACGTCGATTAGCGAAGACGCGCTGTGTGCTGCAGCTCAACTTCGGTCAAACGGGCGTTTTCCGGAACGATCGCGAAGACTCGTCGGCGGGTCTCAACGCCCCTGCTCAGGTTGTACATGTTGCCACGAAGTGCGAAGCACAGACCAGCGGCAAAGTCGACGATGCGCTTTGCATCGTGGGGGTCGAGATCCGTCAGCTCCATAATCACGGCATCGCCATCACGGAACGGCTCGCCGATATCCTTCGCATCGTTGTAATTGCGCGGAGCAGTGGACACGACCTGGGGAGTGTAGGACTTCGGTGCGCGATCCGCGTAGTCACGGGTAGCTGAGGAGCGGTAGCGGTCCTCGCTGCCGTACTCAGATGTGCGCGAAGGTCTCGTCGATTCCTCGCGAGTGTTCTCGCGCTCGTCGTACTGCACTTCATCGAAGTAGGGGTCATCTTCGTTGAACGGGCCAAGACCGAAAAATTCTTTCGCGCTGCCGATAATAGACATCTGGGTGCTCCTCGTTTGTTGCCTGTGCTGACGGGGCAGAAATTACCTCTATGTAATTCCGGATTAGGTTTTTAGACTACGGGCCTCGGCCCCATCACCGCCGTTCCGACACGCACGACATCCGAGCCATGCGCGATGGCTTCTTCAAAGTCCGCGGACATCCCCGCCGAGAAACGCAGGGGCCGCCCAAGCTTGGCCGCGTAGGTGTCTCGCAGCTCGCGGACCTGGTCGAATACCTCGCTGACGTTTGCATCTAGCGGTGGCACAACCATAAACCCGTCGAACTGGAGGTGCTCAGCCCCCTCGAGCGCTTCAACCAACTCGGCGATCTTCTCCACCGCGACACCGCCACGGCTTTCGTCGCCGTCTGCAGAAACCTGAACAAGGCACGGCAGGATTTCGGACGTCCGATCACCCCGCTCAAGGGCGAGCGCCATGCCACGCTCGAGTCCCTTCGCCAACTTCAAGGAATCCACCGAGTGAACCTCACTCGCCCATCGCGCCACTGCGTTCGCCTTCTTCGACTGGATCTGCCCGATCATCGCGATACCACAGTCGACCCCGTGCTCGCGCAGAGTCGCGACCTTGGCGCTCGCTTCCTGCTCGCGGTTCTCCCCCACCAGGCGAATACCTTCCGCGGCAAGTATCTCAATCGACGAGCACGGGTGAAACTTCGTCACTGGTAGCAGTTCCACGCTTCCCGGCTCGCGACCCGCGGCACGCTCCGCGGAGCGGATACGCTCCTGCACCTTGGCAAGGTTGCTTGCAATATCAGTTGTGCTCATTTATTTCACTCCAGTTAGCCAAATAACGCCTGCTTGGCGCCCAGTTGTGGATTCTCTCCGGTATGAAAAGAAGTCCTCGTCCGCGATGGTATCGCGCGGATCTACGTCAATTCGCTGCACACCGAGCTCAGTGAGCTGGCGCCGAATACCGGCACGGATGTCAAGCCCAGTGGTCCCTGCATGCGTAGTGGTCCGGGAGCCTGGCAGCTTGCGCTCAACATCCGCTGCCATATCAGCGGGCACTTCGTATGACGCTCCCGCAGCTGCAGGGCCGAGCAGCGCCTGCATCTGTGAAGGCTGAGCACCCAGGTCACGCATTGTTTCAACGGTCTTCTTCACGATGCCGTTTCGCGCCCCAAGACGCCCAGCGTGCACCGCGGCAATCACTCCAGCGACGGGGTCTGCCAACAGCACCGGCGTACAGTCAGCGACCAGCACGCACAGGGCGAGGTTCGGGGTCGTGGTTACGATGGCATCAGTAGCCTCGACAGGCTCAGACTGCGGCCCGTCCACGACCGTCACGTTCGGCGTGTGGAGCTGCTCCATCCACACGAAGCGCCCCGCATCTACCCCGAGCAGCGATGCAAGCCGCGCGCGGTTCGCGCGTACGGCCTCCGGGTCATCCCCGACGTGCAGCGCAAGATTGAAAGAGTCATATGGGGACGACGACGCCCCGCCCGCACGGCTTGTAAACACCATGCGGACGGGGCGCTGTTCTACGTCGAGAAGAGAGTCAGTCATGCTCCCAGACTAACGCAAGAAATCAGGGACATCGACGTCAAAATCATCGCCGCCGCGCTCCTCGCGTCCACGACGCTCATAGGAGGATTCGGACTCCCCGCCGGTGAAGAGGCCCGAGCGGTGCGGCTCGTAGCGGTGACGCGCCTGGTAGGAGTCGTCGCGTTCCGTCTCCGGAGCTCGATCCTCAAACAGTGAACCACGCGATGGAGACGGCGCCGCGCCTTCTTCCGCCGATGCGGCTGCAGCATCGACCGGCTGCTGGGCATCCGGGCGAGCGTTGGCCTTCTCGTCGAAGCCAGTTGCGATAATCGTGACGCGCACCTCGTCACCGAGGTTGTCGTCGATGATCGTGCCGAAGATGATGTTCGCGTCGTCGTCTGCCTTCTCTTCGACGATGGACGCTGCGGCACTCGTCTCGTTCAGGCCGAGATCGGAACCACCAGCAACGGAAATGAGCACGCCCTTCGCGCCCTCCATCGTGGTTTCCAGCAGTGGCGAGTTGATCGCCTGCTCCATCGCATTCATCACGCGGTTTTCACCGCGGGAGGAGCCGACGCCCATCAGAGCGGAGCCGGCGTCGGCCATCACCGAGCGCACGTCTGCGAAGTCGACGTTAATCATGCCCGGAATGGTGATCAGGTTCGTAATACCCTGAACACCGTTGTAGAGCACCTCATCCGCAGCGCGGAATGCATCCATCATGGACAGGTCCGAATCACCCAGCTGCAACAGTCGGTCGTTCGGAATGACAATGACGGTGTCGCACACTTCCTTCAGGTTCGCGATGCCCTCGAGCGCCTGACGGGTGCGCCGCTTACCCTCGAACGTGAACGGACGGGTGACAACGCCAATGGTCAGCGCACCCATCTTCTTCGCGATACCCGCGACAACTGGTGCAGCGCCAGTACCCGTACCGCCGCCCTCGCCAGCGGTCACGAAGACCATGTCCGAGCCCTTCAGCGACTCTTCGATTTCCTGCTTGTGGTCCTCAGCAGAGGTCCGGCCAACCTCAGGGTTTGCACCGGCGCCAAGTCCGCGAGTCGCCTCACGCCCGATGTCGAGCTTGGTGTCTGCATCCGTAAAGAGCAGTGCCTGCGAGTCCGTGTTGATCGCAACGAACTCCACACCTTTCAGGCCCTCTTCGATCATGCGGTTGACAGCGTTAACGCCACCGCCACCGACACCGACGACGCGGATCATGGCGAGGTAGTTTGCGGGAGAGGTCATGGGTAGTGTCTCGCCTTTCAAAACTTCTTAGAACTTCAACAATTGCGGTAACGCATCCCATCATGGGCGAAAACACGAAAAAATTTATTGTTTCCCTCGGCGTGTCTCGACCCTAAACCTTTACTTTAGGGTTTTGACCTGGGGTTTTACACCGCTACCGCGCGGTAATCAGCTCCGGATTAGAAATATTGAACTCGGCGCCCTCGCGTTGCAAAACGGTTTCAAAGGCCAGTGACTTATTCGCATTGTCTTCTGAGGCGCCCCACACCACGCGGCGGTTGTCGTGTAACCGCAGCACGAATGAGTAGCGGCCATTCGCCTCCAAAGCGGCAACTTGCGCACGCGCACCACTGCTTATCGACGCCGCGATCGCCACAGCTTCCCGCATCTGCTCCTTGTTCTCGACGTCGACCCCCACGAGCTCCATCGCCCCAACCGGCGGTTCAGCGATCAGAAAATCCTTGCCCTCAGTATCGATCAGATGCGCCCCGTCCGGCTGCTGCAAGTACGCCACTGCGACACGCTCTTTGAGGTCAACTCTCACAGTGCTTGGCCAGTCGCGGTGCACCGTAACAACGTCCACCCACGGGTCCTGCACGATGTTCTCAGCAGCACGGCGCACCTTGACCAGCCCCATAGGCGTGCCCAGCTCAATATCGGACTGGGCTTGCACCGCCTCGGGCGTGAGCACGTCGTTGCCATCAACAACCACACCCTTCACCGGCATCAACGGTGTAAACGGCAACGCAATTCCGCACACAGCGAGACCAGCGATGACAGCTCCCGCGATAGCGAAGCGACGCTTGCGCTTGCTCTTGCTACGCGTTTGAGCGTCCTCATCACCAAACTCGTCGAGGTGGTCCGACTCGAAGGCTTCATGCTCTGTCTGCCCTGTCACGCTAAACCTCCGCCTGCCGAAGTTGCGCGAGGATCTCATCGGCGAGCATTGTCACCGACCCAGCGCCCATCGTTAGGATGACGTCCCCAGGACGAACCATTGATGCCAGTGTCACCGGTACTGCGAGGAAATTGGGCTCAAGCACTACCGGCACCGAGCTATCCATCTTGTCAGTAATGAGCCTGCTGGTCACATCTTCAACGGGCGCTTCGCGTGCGCCGAAGATGTCCAGCACCATGACGACATCCGCGAGCGAGAGGGCGTCAGCAAACTCTTGGGCAAAGTTCTGTGTGCGCGAGTACAGGTGCGGTTGGAAGCACACAACGACGCGCGCACCCTTGCCCTCAGACTCGACTTTCTCCCGCGCCGCCGTCAACACAGCGGTGACCTCGGTTGGGTGGTGCGCGTAGTCGTCGTAGACACGGGTACCTGCGAACGGCCCGTCCTCTACGAGGCCCTTAAACTCGAAGCGGCGCCGGACACCGGAGAACCCGCTCAGCCCCGCTGCGATCCGTTCAGGTTCCGCACCCGCCAGCGTCGAGGACAACAGCGCGGCCAAGGAGTTGAGCACCATGTGGCGGCCAGGGATCGACAGGCGATAGGAGTACTCAGCAGATGTGCCACCGGTGTTGAGTCGAGCACGCACGTCGACGTAGGAGCCGTCGATACGCTCTTCTACAACTACTGCACCTGCGGGAATATCTGGGTGCGCTGCAGCCGCTGCTTCAGTGCCGTAGCCGACGACGTTGATGCCGCGCTGCAATGCGCGCTCACCACAGCTTGCAGCGTGCTCGTCATCCATACAAACGACGAGGAAACCGCCGGGCTGCACGCGATCAGCGAAGTCGTCGAACACCTTGAAGTATGCCTCGTGCGTGCCGAAGTAGTCCAGGTGGTCAGGCTCAATGTTGGTGATAACGGCGATATTTGGCTTGTAGCGAAGCAACGAAGCATCGGACTCGTCCGCCTCCGCCACGAAAATATCGCCCGCACCGTGGTGGGCATTGGTGCCGGCTTTGTTGAGCTGGCCACCAATCGCAAAGGAAGGGTCCTCCCCCGCAGCCTGCAACGCCACCACGGTCATGGACGTCGTGGACGTCTTGCCGTGCGTGCCTGCTAGCAGGAGCTGCGTGTAACCGTCCATCAACTCGCCGAGCAGATCTGAGCGGCGAATCACAGGAATTCCCTCCTCCTTCGCACGCACCAACTCCGGATTATCTTTCGGAATCGCAGCAAAGCTGGTGACCACGACGGTCGGAAGTTGCCCCGTCAGCTCGAGGTTCGCGGCGTCGTGTCCGACTGCGACCTGTGCACCTTGCGAGCGCAACGCACGCACTGGACGGGAGTCTTTCACATCGGACCCGGTCACTACTGCCCCGCGGTCAAGCAGGATGTGGGCGACACCGCTCATGCCAGCGCCACCGATACCAACCAGATGTACGCGGGAAAGATCCACAGAACCAGGCGCGGTGGTGTGTTCGGAAGACATGACGGTGTTACTCCTTTGTGATAGTCGCAATGATCCGTGCAGCGAGATCTTCTGCCACACTACCCGCGCCAGAGTGCTCGAGCGCTTCTCGCATGCGCTGCATTTGCTCTGGCCGACCCAAAATCTCGTTGACGCTGCGGGCAAGCGCGTCTGGGGTGAGCTCGGCGTCATCGATACGCATTGCCGCCCCGGTAGCTACCAGGTGCGCCGAGTTAAGCCCCTGTTCGCCGTTGCCGTGCGGCAGTGGGATGTAAACGGCTGGCAGGCCAGCGGCTGAGTTTTCCGCCACGGTCATGGCGCCGGAGCGACACACAACCATGTCCGCCACGGCATACGCAGCTTCCATGTCGTCGATGTACGGCACCGCCGTGTAGCCTTCGTGTGGCTTCGGGGCGTCGTTCTTTCTGCCGTAGGCGTGCAGCACCTGGTACCCGCGCGCCGTGATGTCCTCGATGGCCCCGGCAACAGCCCGGTTGATGCTCACCGCGCCCTGGGACCCACCGGTAATCAGAACCACCGGCTTGTCCGGATCAAGGTCCCACATCTTGTACCCACGCAGCGCTTTCGCTCCATCCGTATCGACGCCCACTCCCGGACGCACCGGGATCCCCACGACATCACCCGGCATCCCCGAGTTCGCCACGGCGTTAATCCCGACACCACCTAGCTTGACGCCAAGCTTATTGGCCATGCCCGCCAACGCGTTCGTTTCCAAGACGAAAAATGGTAGACGCAACGATGCCGCGGCAAGGTACGCAGACGCCGACACATAGCCACCCGTACCAAAGACTGCCTCAGCCTTCGACTCCTTCATCACCTTCCGTGTTTGGTGCACGGAACGCGCAAGTTTGAACGGCACGCCAAGAAGCTTCCATGGCTTCTTGCGCGGGATCGGCACAGGGTCAATGAGTTGAAGGTCAAAGCCGCGCGCGGGGACGATAGTGGTTTCCAGTCCACGCTCAGTTCCGAGCGCAATCACATTTGCGCCGTACTGTTCACGAAGCACCTCGCCTACCGCGAGTGCCGGTTCAATATGGCCCGCGGTGCCTCCCCCTGCGAGCACCACTGTGTGTTGGATCTTGTCCATGATGGATCCCGTCCTTTCCTTTTCGACGGCCACCTAACGGTACCGGCGTCGCTCTGATTGGTTCGGTCGTGGTCTCCGTTGCGTTACCTCGACATTCCTGGTGGGCCGGGGCGAGTGCCGCTGAGCACGGTCGTCTGGGGCAACTCGGTGAGCAACAGGCACTCCGTACCGTTGCTCTCGGCGTGACTGCTCATGTGTACGAGTTCGCTCCGCGCGAGTCGCGCGCAGCTGTGCCGTCGCCTTCGGCTCCGGGACGAACAGCATTCTGTCGAAGCGTGGGCGCCCGTAGTTCTGCATGGCCGAGACTGCGTCGGGCTCGTGGCGGGCAATGGAGGCCAGCATGCCCATCGACCACAAGGTAATCACTGCCGAGGTACCACCGGCGGACAACATCGGCAGCTGAATACCCGTCACCGGCACAAGGCCGACGACGTACCCGATGTTAATGAACGCCTGCGAAACTACGCCTGCTGTTAACGAGGCAGCGGCGAGTCCCTGGAACGATGTCTGTGCGCGTTGCGCAGTGCGCAAACCGAAGTAGCCAAGAGCAGCAAACAGGGCGATCACCATAATGCCGCCCCACATACCGAGCTCTTCGCCGATGACGGCGAAGATGAAGTCGTTTCGTGCCTCTGGGAGGTAGAACCACTTCGCGCGGGACTGTCCGAGGCCGACGCCGAAGAGGGAGCCGTCGGCAAGAGAAAGGAATCCTTGGTGCGTCTGGAAAGCAGCACCGCGAGTATCGCTGAAGTTTCCGAACAGCGCCTCGAAGTAGACGTGGAAGCGTTGCGAGCGGAAGCCGCCAAGCAGGAACAACATGACCGCTGCAGCACCGATGAGCCCGCAGAGGATGCCGATGGCCTTGAGCGGGAAGCCTGCGAACCACAGCACAAAGATCACGATGGCGGCAAACGACATGGTCATGCCGGCGTCACCCTGCTTCGCAATCAGGAGGATGCACACGCCCGCGCCAAGCAAGAACTGTGCGGTCGGCGACTGCCACGCAGGCGCCGATGCTGGCGGCTGCTTCTTCGACAGCACCGCAGCACCCCAAATTGCAATAGCCACACGGGCGAACTCAGAAGGCTGCATCGTCAACGAGCCGAACATCAGCCACGATTGCGAACCGACTTCCTCACGTCCGGTACCGATTAGCAGCACCAGTACCAGCAGGAACACCGCGAAGAGGAATAGTGGCGTGGCCAGCTTCCGGATGCGCTCGGGCGGGATCATCAGCGAAACCCAAAACAAGACAAGGCCCGCCAGCACCATCAGGGATTGCCGAAGCGCAGTCGACCACACACTGCTCGAAGCAGCGAACGATGACGCCATCGACGAGCTCATCACCATCACGACGCCCAACGCAGCCAGCACCAGCACCACGGTCCGAATCACGGTGTAGTCAATGAGGGGCCGCTGCTCAAGCGCCGCAATGAACGACGTATGTGCCCGGCCCAGTGCGCTTTGAGGCACGTCGCGGGTGCCAGTCTTTGGCGCACGCGCCGGCGGTTGCTGTCGACGATTTCGCTTCATGGCACCTCATTACCCTTCGCTTCGAACACTGCTGTGTCTCAAGTTACTGTAGTGAAAAGTGTCGCCTGGCGGCCGCACGAAACGCGTCGCCGCGCGCAGACATACCCGGATACATGTCCAGGCTCGCGGCAGCCGGTGCCAGCACAACGCTATCGCCAGGCTGCGCGTGCTCTCCAGCAAAGCGAACCACGGCGTCCATTGCCACCTCGGGGTCAGTCGAGTCAGTCGCAAAGATAGGCAGGTCAGGTGCCAGCCGCTTGACGGCGTCGTAAATTTCCATGCGGTCGACCCCAAGCAGCGCTACGGCACGCATGTGCCCCACATGTTTTTCGACGACCTCATCAATCGCAGCGCCCTTCAGCTGACCACCTGCAACCCACACGACGGTGCCCGCCCCGGTCAACGCCGAATCAGCCGCGTGCGGGTTCGTCGCCTTCGAGTTGTCGATCCACCGAACGCCATTCGCCTCGTGGACCACGGCTCCGCGATGCCCCGCAACGTGGAAGCCTGCGAGTGCTTCACGAATCTCAGAGGGTGTCGCACCACACAGCAACGCCACGGCAGCGGCGGCGCCTGCGTCCAGCACGCCTGCAGCACCCGCGGGTTCAATGCCATTCGTATCTGCCAGTTCAAGGACCGAGCCGTCGCGGCGCGCAACGAGCTTGCCGTCGATAACACCGACCTGGCCCTCTTCGGGCTGGCCGAGCGTAAAACCGAAGAATTGCTTGCGGTCATTCTGTGCCACGATCGCTTGCACGTGCTCGTCATCGATGCCGACCACGGCGTTGGGAGCTTTGAGCACCTTCGCCTTCGCAGCCGCGTACGCCTCGAATGAGCCGTGCCAGTCAATGTGGTCGTCCGCAAGGTTGAGTAGAACTGCCGCGTTGGGAACGAGCTGGCTCGACCAATGCAACTGGAAACTGGACAGCTCGGCCACGAGCACATCGACACGCTGGGGATCCACCACCGCGTCAGCCACGGCGGTACCGATGTTTCCGCACGCCAGCGCACGCTTACCAGTGCGGGCAGATGTCTCCTGCATCATGGCTGCGAGCATGCCAGTGGTGGTGGTTTTACCGTTCGTGCCTGTCACAACGAGCCACTCGCGCGGTGGCCCGAACACGCCCGCGCGATCCAACCGGTAGCACAGCTCGACATCACCGATGACATCGAGTTGGGCCGAGGCGGCGTCGACAAGCAGCGGCGTGTCGGGCCTCCACCCTGGAGACGTCACTACTACCCCGACCTCACCGAAGTACTCGTGTGCCAGCTGCGTATCGACGGCCCGCACTCCCCACGTGCGCTCAGCGAACTCGCGGTTTTCCTCGCTGTCGTCCGCGACGATGCATGGAACGCCGACCTGCTGGAGCATGCCGAGCACCCCTCGGCCCGAAACGCCCGCACCAGCCAGCAGCACGCCGCGGGAAATCTCTGCGGGGATCACACTCGTATCGATCATGACAGCGTCACTCCGTTCTGTGTGAGCCATTCACCGTAGAAAATTGCGGTGCCGAGCGCGACCGCCATCGCAGCGATGAGCCAGAAACGCACAACCACGGTTGTCTCCGCCCAGCCGCCTTGCTCAAAGTGGTGGTGGAACGGCGCCATCCGGAACACACGCTTGCCGGTGGACTTAAACGATGCCACCTGGATGACCACCGAGGCTGCCTCGAGCACGAAGAGTGCGCCAATGATGATCATCAGAAGCTCGGTCTTGGATGCCACTGACAGGCCCGCTACGAGGCCACCGAGCGCCAGCGAACCAGTATCACCCATGAAAATCTTGGCCGGGGACGCGTTCCACCACAGGAATCCAACGCAGGCACCGAAGCCTGCAGCCGCAAGCACCGCCAAGTCAAGCGGGTCGCGGACGTTGTAGCAGCCCGCTGCCAGCGCTGCCTCGCAAGAGTTCCGGAACTGCCAGAACGTGATCATGGTGTACGCGGCCATCACCAGAGCAGTCGTACCAGCGGCCAGTCCGTCGAGCCCGTCGGTGAGGTTCACCGCGTTCGACCAAGCAGCCAGCAGAATGTAGATAAAGATCAGGAACAGAATTGCGCCAAGGATTCCACCGCCGACCGCGATGTCAATCGTTTCGATATCGCGCACAAAACTCAGCAGGGTCGAGCCTGGCGTCAAGCCGTTCTCGTCAGGAAATCGCGTGATCAGCAGGCCGAAAACAATCGCAATTGCAAACTGGGACACAAGCTTCGCGGTCTTGTTCAAACCGAGATTGCGCTTCATGAAGAGTTTAATGCCATCGTCGGCAAGCCCGACCAGGCCAAGCGCCAATGTCAAGCCCAGCACGATGACGCCGCTTGCGGTAAACGCCGCGTGGTTAGTGGCCAGCGCGACAATCGAGCTAGCCAAGTAGCCCAGCGTGATCGCGAGCAAAATAGCGATGCCACCCATCGTTGGGGTGCCGCGCTTCCGCGCGTGCGACTGCGGCCCGTCCTCCCGAATTTCCTGGCCGATCTCGCGGCGGTGGAAATACCGAATCAACAAAGGTGTGACAAAGATGGAAACGAGGAAGCTGATAACTCCTGCGACAATTACTTGAATCATGTGAGACTGCTACCTTGCTTCATTCTCATTGGTTGACTTACTTTGACTGTCAAGCGTACGGGTGCGCATGAGTTGTTCAGCCACCACCCACAACTTTTGGGCGTTCGACGCTTTGACCAGCACCACTGCTGGCGGGGGTGTGGCAGTGGTAATCGTAGCTTCGACAGCGTTGCTTGCCTCGGCACTATCGGCAACAGACTGTGTGGCGATGCCCTGCTGCTGTGCCGCTTGCGCCAGCGATTCCATCGCGTCACTTTGCCCCACTGCTACAAGGTCCGTGATGTTGTGCTTTACCAGTTCTGCGGCCAGCTCGGCGTGGGCTGACGCGGACTCCTCGCCGAGCTCGCCCATCTCACCGAGCACCGCAATCGATCGCGCCCCCGGGTGTGCGGCAGCCGTCGACGCAAGCGCTGCGATACCGGCACGCATCGATTCAGGGTTTGCGTTGTACGCGTCGTTAATGACAGTCACGCCATCCTCGCGGGTGCGCACATCCATGCGGTTCACGGATACGGTCCGTGCCTGGCTCAGCGCTGCCGCGATCGCTTCAGGCTGCATGCCCGCGCCGAAACCGACTGCCGCCGCAGCAAGCGCGTTGCCAACCTGGTGGGCGCCGTGCACACCCAGGCGAACTCGGTGCTGTTGCCCGTCTGGCGTGTGCATCACAAACGATGCTCGGGCAACCTCGTCCAATGAGATGTCCGTAGCAAAAAAGTCTGCTTCGGGCGATCCTTCAGCCGAAAACATCCACACCTTCGCAGTTGTGCGGGGACGCATACCTGCAACAAATGGGTCATCGGCGTTCAAGATGGCGATTCCACCGTGATCCGCATCAGGGAGTGATTCGACTAACTCGCCCTTCGCCTGAGCAATCGCCTCGCGCGAGCCAAACTCCCCAAGGTGTGCGGAGCCAACGTTGAGCACCACGCCGATTGATGGCGGGGCAATCTTTGCAAGATGCGCGATGTGCCCAATGCCCCTCGCGGACATCTCCGCCACCAAAAACGCCGTCTCCTGTGTGCAGCGCAGCACCGTGTACGGGTGACCAATCTCGTTATTAAAGGAACCCGGAGGAGCCACGGTCTCGCCTTTGTGGCGAAGCACCGCAGCGATCAGGTCTTTCGTCGAGGTCTTCCCCGCCGAACCGGTCACGCCGACAATTGTGAGTCCGTGTTCGCGAACTAGGCTGCGAGCCACGTGCGCTGCGAGCTTCGAAAGCCCCGCGACAACACCGAGTGCACTGCCCGTTGGGTCGCTCGCAGCCAAGTCAGAGTTGTCATCTGGCCGAACCTCGGCGCACGGAACGATCACCGCAGGAGCACCCACGTCGCGCGTGGTTATGGCGGCTACCGCGCCCTGCTCCAATGCCGTGCCGACGAAGTCGTGTCCATCAACCCTCGCGCCTTTCAGCGCAAGGAAAAGGTCGCCCTCAGACACCTTCCGCGAATCAAACTCGACGCCACCCGATACTTTCGCCTCGGGGTCCGCCTCCTTCGACAGCGTTCCCCCGACGATCTCGGCGATCTCACCCAACGAACATGCAATCATTATCTACTGTTACCTCGCGAAAGTTTCTAGGGCGCGACGCATCTCTTCCCGATCATCGAAGTGGTGCGTCGTAGTGCCAACAATCTGGCCGACTTCATGCCCCTTGCCAACGACAATGACCGCATCTCCCGGCTGTGCCCACTGCACCAGAGCGTCAATCGCCGCAGCGCGGTCGCCGATTTCACGCACCTCCGGGTGGTGGGGAGCATCCGCGAGTTCCAATGCACCACGCAGCACCTCCGCGCGGATCGATGCTGGGTCCTCTGTACGCGGGTTATCATCAGTCACCACTACGAAGTCAGCACGCTGCGCAGATTCGCGGCCCATAATGACGCGTTTCGACGCATCCCTGTCCCCGCCGGCGCCAACAGCAATGCCGACGCGTCCAGCCACTTGCTTTCGGAGCGTATCCAGCACGGCTGCGATGGCCGCAGGCTTATGCGCGTAGTCCACGACTGCAACAAACGGTTGCCCGCAGTCGATGCGTTCCATACGTCCAGGGACCTGCGCTTTTGATAGGCCCTTCATGAATGCATCTACATCAACGTCGGCGGTGTACGCCATAGCGGTTGCCAAGGCAGCGTTAGCCACGTTGAACGCGCCCGGCATTTGCAGCGTCAACGTGTGAGTCGAAGTGGGCGTCGATAAGGAAATCTCTTGCGCGCCAGTCTTGTCTGCGGACAGCTGCTTCGCGCTCACGTCGACCCCAACCTGGCCGTGGGTGCCAACGCGAACCGGGTGCTGTGCCCGGTCAGCCATGCGCTCGCCCCACTCGTCATCGACGCAAACTACCGCGCGTTTCGCGGCACTGCGCGACGTCGGGTCAAAGAAGAGCGCCTTCGCCTCAAAGTACTCCTCCATTGTTTTATGGAAGTCCAGGTGATCCTGGCTCAGGTTTGTAAACCCAGCGACATCGAAAGACGTGCCACTCACCCTGCCAAGCATGAGCGCGTGGGAAGAAACCTCCATCACTACGTGCGTCACTCCAGCCTGCAGCATGCGGCGGAACAGAGACTGCAGCGTCGGAGCTTCCGGGGTAGTCAGGGACGTTGGAACGTATTCGCCGAGAATCTTCGTGCCGGTGGTGCCAATCAGACCAACCTTCGCTCCTGCTGCCTCAAGCCCCTTCTCCAGCATGTACGTCACGGTAGTCTTGCCAGACGTGCCGGTAACCCCGAGCAGCGTCATGTGCTCGGATGGGTGACCATACACCTCGGCTGACACATCGCCGAGAACTTCGCGAACGTCTTCGACGACCAGCACCGGCCGCGTTTCCCCTTGGTCCTCGAGGATCTTCGCGCCTGCATTGTCAGTAAAGATGGCGCCTGCTGGGCACTGCTTTGCAAACGTTGCACCATGCACGCGGGTGCCGGGCAAAGCTGCGAACAGTCCGCCTGGGGCAATCTTCGACGAATCGAGTGCAATCTCTTCAATGTGCAGCGGCTGATCTGGGGCGTTGTGGAGCGTCCCACCAGACAGCGCTGCGAGCGCCTCCAGGGTAGGCGCGTTCGGTGTTGTCTGCGTCATGTCATTCATTGTGAAACTTCCCTACTGGGCTTGCAAAACGTACTGGTCCGCTTCTGGGCTAGGTGGCAAGTTCTCCCTATTGATCAACCAGCTGGCGATTTCAGTAAACACCGGACCTGCCGACTGTCCACCGGCTCCGCCTTCTCGTGTACCTCGCTGCGGCTCATCAAGCATGACGGCCACGACAAATCGCGGATCGTTCGCAGGCGCGATGCCAGCAAACGTAATCCAGAACTGGTTTTGCGAGTAGGCGCCAGTCTCAGGATTCACCTTTTGCGCGGTACCAGTCTTGCCCGAAAGCTGATAGCCAGGAAGTTGGCTGTTCTGGGCGGTACCGTTGTTGATCCCTGCCGGGTCGTTTTGGAACGTGGAACGGAACATGTCCACGACTGTGCGTGCCGTCGCCTCCGACACCACACGATGCCGCTCAGGTTCGGGCTGTTCCAGCGGTGTGCCCTCTGCACTTTCAATGCTGCGGATAATGCGAGGCGTAATCCGCTCGCCACCGTTGGCAAGCGTTTGGTAGACGCTGGCCATCTGAAGCGCTGTCCAGCTCATTCCCTGCCCAATTGGTAGGTTCGCAAACGTTCCTCCGGACCACTGCTCTAGCACTGGCAACAGACCGGCGGACTCGTTGGGCAGCTCAATGCCGGTTGTGTTTCCGATTCCGAAGCGCTGCAGGTAATCCCAATAGCGCTCCTCGCCCAGCTTCTGCGCAATCTGCAAGGTGCCCACATTCGAGGACTTCCCGAAGATGCCCGCTGTGGTGTACGGCATCACGCCATGCTCCCACGCGTCGCGCACAGTAATACCAGCCATGTCGATAGAGCCCGGCACTTGGTGTACTTCTTCCGGAGTAGTCACCTTCTCCTCAATTGCCGCAGTCGCTGCGATAATCTTCGCCACGGAACCCGGCTCAAACGGGTGCGAGATCGCGTTATTGCTGAAGTCCTTCCCTTCGCGCAGCTGCCGTTCGATGTCCCCGTTCGGGTCAATAGTGGAGGTATTCGCCATTGCTAGCACTTCACCACTGCGGGCATCGAGCACTACTGCCTCGGCGTCCTTTGCCAACGAGTTCCGTTTCGCGTTCTCCAGAGTCTGCTGCACAAACGACTGCAGGTCCAGGTCGATCGTCAAGGTGATCTTCGCGCCATCCACCGCGGGTACAACATCGCGCAGCGTACCGGGGATGGACTGCCCGTCGTTCGACACGTCCTCTGTCTTGCGCCCGTTGATCCCGGTGAGCACCGCATCACTCGATGCTTCAAGCCCAAACTGTCCCTGCCCGTCCATCGACACCTTGCCGAGGATGTTTTCAGCAATCGCCCCGTTCGGGTACTGCCGGATGTCCTGGTGGTCCGAGGCCACGCCGTGGAACTCAGCAGCAATGTTCGACGCCACATCAGGGTCCACGTTCCGGACAAGTACCTCGTAGTTCGAATCCGCGTGCAGCTTCTCGAGGATGTCGCGTGCGTCAACCTTGCCCACACTGCGCATATCGTCATTGTCTCGTCGCCTATCGACGTCCTCTTCGCCCATTGCCTCGCCAATCATGACGGGAATCTCGTTGGCCATCGTGCGCAGAATATCCTCGACTCTCGCGTCAACCATGGCTCGCGTCGCGTCATCGTCGAGATTCGGAATGTTTTCATTGAGCATGACCTGCTCACGCAATTCCTTACGAAGCGTCACCGGCGACACAGTCAACGACCGCGCCTGCATCGTGTACGCCAGGTGGTTACCTTCGCGGTCCACGATCTCACCGCGCCGCGCGGGGTCAGTGTAAATCCTGGCGCGCTGCGATTGCGCCTGCTCGCGCAGCTGTGGACCCCACACCACCTGCACAAGAAACAGCCTGCCGACCAAAAATACGCTGACTACAAGAAACAGAATTACTGCCCATTGGGACCGCTGGTGCAACACACTTCGCCGTGTCTTAGGCGCTTGAGGTGCTTGCAGGGCACGTGGCCGAGCAGTTCGTTTTCTCCGGTCCGGGTGCGATTCGACCACTGCCCTATATTCACCTCACTCAATTGCATTCAACGGGTAAGAAACGATTCGTGCCCTTAGAGCTTAGAGCGTAGGTGGGACATTCGGCGCATACGGCGCCACGTTGTCCAAACGAGAAGTGCTGCCAAGCACGTTATTGCCAGGAAGCTGCGTCAAAGAATCACCGATTTCGCGAGTTGCTTGCTGGTCACTCGACGCGCGCCCAGATCGTGCGTGAGACTCATTCACGTCCACCACACCGACAGTTGCGTTCGGGTCGAACGGACGCTGCTCATGCACACTGCCATCTTCATGCACCGCAACGATCCCTGGAGCCGATGGAACCAACAGGCCTGCGTCACCTGCACGTTGTGCAATCTCTGCGGATGATTTGCGGTCCTCAAGGTCGCGGGTCAGCGATTCGACACGGTTGGTCAGCTCTCGTTCCTGCGCCTGAAGGCGCTGAATGGTAAACGTTTGCGTCGTCGACAAAGCGCTGAGCCCCATCGCAGCAACAACCCCGAATACCAGCAATACCACCGTCACTGTGAACGTCAGCGACAACTGTTTCTTAGCGACAGCCGGCTGCGCAATCCTTCTGCCGCGGTAGGACACAATCTGCTTCGACCCCAACCGCCCGTGAGTACGCGGGTGTGGGACGTGTGGCCGAATTCCCGGGTTGAGCAGCCGAGTGTTCGCGCTACGCTGCTGGCCGGAGCGCCGCGTCTGCGGGCGTGCCTGATCACCGCGCGTCAGCGTCATGTTCGATCCGCTGTACTCTCGTGCTGCCATGATTGATCAGTTCCTTAGTTGCCTTGTGCTAGTTTCTCGACACCACGTACCCGTACGGACGCCGCTCTAGGGTTATGTTCAATTTCAGTTTTCGACGCCTTCTCCGACCCATTTGTGATGGATCGAAACAGCGGCTGCGTACCGGGTAAGTCCATCGGGAGCCCCGGTGGGGTTTTCGACTCCGTGAGTTCCCGAAACGCCGCCTTGACGATTTTGTCTTCCAACGATTGATAGCTCATGAAAACCACACGGCCACCAACTCCTAGGAGGTCAGTAATGACGGGAAGGACCTGCTCGACCGCTTCGAGCTCGCGGTTCACTTCGACTCGCAGCGCCTGGAACGTTCGCTTTGCCGGGTGCCCGCCCGATCTACGTGTGGCTGCCGGAATCGTGTCGTACAGCAGCTCCACCAGACGCGCACTCGTTGTGAATGGCTCCTGTTCACGCTGCTGAACAATCGCCCGAGCAATCTTTCCCGCAAAACGCTCGTCTCCGTACGTCTTCAAAATGCGTGCCAAGTCACCGTGCGAGTAGGTATTCAGCACGTCAGCTGCAGTGAGCGATTGCGTCGTATCCATCCGCATATCTAGCGGGGCATCAATCTTGTACGCGAAACCGCGTTCTTCCTGATCGAGCTGCATCGAAGAAACGCCAAGGTCAAACAGCGCCCCGGCAACTCCATTTTCGCGGACGATGCCGAAAGGCACCCGCTCGTCAGAAGCCGCAACTTCGCCAATTGCGTCAAAACGGGCTTGCACCGGAACAAAACGGTCGCCGAATGGAGCCAGTCGCTGCGTTGCCGCAGCTAACGCGTTTGGGTCTCGGTCGATTCCAATAACGTACGCGTTTGGAAATGTAGAAAGAAAGTACTCAGTGTGGCCGCCTGCCCCGAGGGTGCCGTCGACAATCACTGCGCGATCGCCGAATTGCTCAACTGCTGGTGCGAGCAATTCCGCCATCCGGTTACGCATCACGGGAACGTGGCCACGGTTTGCCACCGGATCAAAGTCCATCGCGGCTTCTACCATTGTCGGGCACACTCCCTTCACTGCGTTGTTCTGAAAATTACCTACACCCATGTTTGGGGAGCGTATAGAGCCCTACCCCGGGCGGCTGCTCTGATGTCGGGGAAGTACACCAGAACGCTTCACGCCCGGGATAGAGTCCGTACACGCTCTCCGTCAGTAGTCGATGTCCACTGTCAGGTAGTCAGCCTTACAGCAGACCGGAGAGTATGTCGTCGTCATCCGCCGCCGAGAAGGCGGCTTCAGTCTCTTCTTGATATTGAGCCCAGGATTGTGCATCCCAGATCTCGAGAAAATCTACAGAACCGATAACCACGCACTCCTTGGAAAGGTTTGCGTATTCCCGGTGCGACGCCGACAACGTGATACGACCAGAACCGTCAAGCGTTTGCTCATCCGCACTGGCAGCCAGATTACGAATGAACGCTCGAGCCTTCGGGTTCGTACGGGATGCTGCAGCAGCCTTTTTGGCTCGCGCTGCGAACTCCGCACGGGGGTAGACCGCCAAAGAGTGATCTTGCCCCTTGGTCACCATCAGCCCGTCCGCGAGGTCCTCTCGGAACTTCGCAGGCAGCGTCAAGCGTCCTTTGTCATCAAGCTTGGGAGTGTAGGTTCCCAGAAACATCGGGCGACCCACCTTCCTCTACGCCGTCAGACACGTGATGTATGTAGTTTTCTCTGCTTCGTGCGACAAAGGTGTGTAGTCAGCACACCACCGCGCCTTCCGCTACGCCCCACTTTAACCCACTGTGCCCCACAAATGCCACACCACACACAAAAAAGATTACCGACTTCAACATAACCGCAGGTCAACGAGTAAGAAAACGGTGGGGCTCCCTCCCCCTTTCGCGCTTCACAATAGCCACAATCACCCCACTAGTCGACTAGATACGCAAAGAAATACCCACAAAAGTCCATCTCCGCATACACGTGTGGGCAAAAGTGGAGAATGTGGGTGAAAGTGGGGCGCTTGGCTTCGCCCACACAATAAAAAACGCCCCCAGTAAAGGGGGCGTGGTCCTTTTTAGGATTAAGGCCGATCCTCGAACCGGCGTTTAAAGTTCTGCTCCATCGAGCTCACTCGAGGAGACTTCGGCTGGTTCCGGGAAACATTCCGCAACTGCGATACAGATGGGCCATGCGCTGGGGTGCGCAACGCCATGATTCCACCAGCCATCATGACGCCGAACCCGATAACGCTAATGATTACTGTCCAAATGGAAAGCGAGGCAAGCGCAACACCGCCGAGCAACAACACCACTCCAAGCACCATTAACGCAACGCTGCGCATCGTAATCCGGCCTGTGGACGATGGAGCCGCATAGTCGGCGTTTCGGCCGACGCTTTGCACAAATGAAGGGTCATCTGCCATGAGTGACTGCTCAATTGCGCGGAGTGCTTGCTGCTCCTGTTCAGAAAGTGACACTGCTCTACTCCCAAGCTCCAAAGCGGACGTTGCTATCCATACAACGGCCATCCTAGCGCCTTTGTTCCCCGGGAGACGAGGGCAAGATTGCCCCGGCTAAGCCGCAACACCATTTCCGGCAGGAAGTGCCTCGAGGTAGAACTGTTCCGCCTGCTCAAGCAACTGCGCAACCCTGCCAGCTGGCGGCATATGCTCAATCCCCGAGGCAACGCGGCCGCGTTCCCGCGAGAACGACTCAAACACATTCGCCCACCGCTCACCGCCCTTCCCCGTGAGCGCAAGCTTCTTCCACGCACTACTTGGCAGCCGCTTTCGCTTCTGAATTACCGGACTATCGGAACACACCGCACCCGCAGTCCGCAGCGCTGCACGGTAGGCATATTCCATAGCCTCGTCGTACGCCCCCTCCTCAAATCGCCCATAGGCATACGTGAGGCAACCATCGGCAGTTTCAAGAAACTGGTCACGCTTCGATTGACGGACGCGAGCACCGTAAACTTCGTTCGTTGTCGCAGAGATAACGCTGTTCATGTTGATTTCTCCTTCATTTCCCTTTCGCATTTCAGATGAATATAGAAAATGGGTCCGACAAACCCCCCAGAACTTCGCTCATTTGTTCGAATATGGCGAAACTTTCCGAACTCATGGTTCGATAAAGGCATGAAGCCCGAAATCCGCCGACTCACATCGGCCGAGTACCTTCTTGCAACGCCTGCACTCGTCGACCTCTATATAGAGGCCATGGACTACCCGGTCAATGTTCGGGCGCAACGCATCTCCTCCTGGCGCCAAGAGGCTCTCTCCCCAGGCTTCACTGCAATCGCGGCAGTTGCTGACGACACGATCATCGGCATTGCATACGGAATGTTGGGACAGCGTGAACGATGGTGGGATCAGCAGCTCAGGCGGGCGCTTGCCATGCAAGGGGGGCCGTCGAAAAGCGAAAAGGAGTTACTCCAAAGCTACTTTGAGGTCGCTGAAATCCATGTGCTCCCTAGCTATCAAGGGAGAGGTATCGGCGCGAGGTTGCTCCGGGAGCTCCTGCGCCTTGCGCCGGCAAAATTTGCTCTACTGTCTACCCCTGAGGTCGAGCACGAGGACAACGGTGCGTTCAAGCTCTACCGCAAATTTGGGTTCTCCGACGTCGCACGTAACTACCTCTACCCCGCTGATCCGCGGCCATTTGCGATTCTTGGGCGATCGCTGCCACTCAGCGCCTCACCAATGTTGTAGGTTTGTCGTGGTAACTCGGTAGTCTCTAGGTGCATACGTCTACGACAGATTCTGGAATGGAGCACAACGTGTCTGAAGTATCCTCACAAGGGCCGACGCTCGAGGCTATCCCCGCACTTGTTGAGGAGCAGCTTCGCGTGTTCTTCGACGGCCAGGAATCGGTAGTCGCGGAAATTGGTGCCCCAGTGGAGGACGCAGTCTCTTACCTGCGCAAGTTTGTCCTCGGTGGAGGCAAGCGGATACGGCCACTCTACGGTTGGGCAGGCTTCATCGGTGCAGGAGGGCTTGACCACAGCCAGGAGAACCCCGACGCAGTGCTGCGCGCAGTGAGCTCACTCGAGTTCATTCAGGCGTGTGCGCTCATCCACGACGACATTATCGACGCCTCCGACACCCGGCGCGGCAACCCAACAGTGCACCGCGCAGTTGAGGCAACGCACCGCAACGAAGGCTACCGTGGTGACGCCGCTTCGTTCGGCGAGCACTCGGCCATTTTGATTGGCGATCTTGCGCTGGTGTGGGCAGAAGACATGTGGCGATACTCGGGGCTCACGAATGATGCCCTCGACCGCGCGGCGAAGCCGTGGGTGGGGATGCGCACTGAGGTGATCGGCGGCCAGCTGCTGGACATCATGTTAGAGGCTAAGGGCAGCGAATCTGTTGAGCTCGCAGACAAGGTGAATCGGTACAAGACCGCTGCGTACACGATTGAACGGCCGCTCCACCTTGGCGCCGCGATTGCCGGCGCGCCGGATGCAACGATCGCCGCGTTCCGTGGTTACGGACGTGATATTGGCATTGCGTACCAGCTCCGCGATGACATCCTTGGGGTCTTCGGTGAACCTGAGGTGACCGGCAAGCCGGCTGGCGACGATATCCGTGAGGGCAAGCGTACCGTCTTGTTCGCCACTGCGCTGGCAAACTTGGACGCGTCCGATCCTGCCGCAGCGCAACGCCTTCGCGACGGGATTGGTGTCGCAGCATCGCCAGAGGAGCTTTCCGAACTCGCAGAGCTTATTCAAGAAAGTGGCGCCGTCGAGGCAGTAGAGGCGCGCATCGACCGCCTCACTGAATCAGGCCTGCAGCACCTTTCGGACGCAGGGATTGATGATGCAGTTGCGCAGTTCATGCGTGACTTAGCTATCAAAGCCACGGCTAGGCGTATGTAGCAATGAAGTCTCTTTCGCCGACACGACTAGGGCTGCTGGCAAGTATCTTGGTGGCCCTTGGTTCCTTTGGGGCCGGCGCCACCCGCAACCGTGGCGGCGTGATGCGTATGTTGGGCGTCGACAATTTGACGTACGGGCACGGGCGTGCGCTCATGGACATCACGATGAGCGTCGGCATCGTTTTGTTGTTGCTTGCCTGGCTGTGGCTGTGGCGTACGCGTCCCACCTTCGATACGGTACGGCGCACCACCTGGCTGTGGACCGCACCACTCGCGCTGAGCGCACCGATGCTCTCGCGCGACGTGTACTCCTATCTGATGCAAGGCGCCATGCTTCGCGACGGCTTCGACCCATACTCAGAAGGTGCGGCCGTCAACCCCGGCCCGCTGCTGTGGGAAGTCTCGCACGACTGGCGCAACACCACCACCCCGTACGGTCCGCTGCACCTGGGGTTAGGCAAGCTGATCACACTGGTAACTGGCGATAGTGTAGGTGCCGGCATCGTTGCATATCGGCTCCTAGCGCTGGCGGGTTTCGCGCTGATTATCATCACGGTCCCGAAAATTGCGCAGCAGCTCGGCGGCGACAGTGCATTTGCGCTCTGGATTGGCGCGACGAACCCCTTGATGCTGCTGCATATGGTTGGCGGCATGCACAACGAGGCCGTGATGGTGGGGCTCGTCAGCGTCGGCATCGTGTGGGCACTACGCCGCCCAGCAACCTTCGCCACTTTTAGTGGCGCCATCGCTGTGGTGGCTGTTGCGGTCTCGCTCAAGGCCACGGCTGCCGTGGCGATGCCTTTCATCGTGTGGCTGATGGTTGCCCATTTCGCGGGTGCATCAGCATCTGTGCTTAAGAAGTGCGGCGTGTTCATCCTTGCCACGGCTTGGTCTATCGCGCTGACAGGCGGGGTGCTTTATGTTGTCACCGCGGCGTCTGGCGCGTCGTGGGGATGGCTGGCTGAGATCTCCGGCAACTCGAAGGTGATCAACCCGTTGGCAGGGCCCACGCTGGTCACCGAGATACTCACTCCCGGGTTCCAGCTTTTCGACGACCACTTCTACTACAACAGCCTGCTCGTTGTCGTGCGCGCGGCCGCTTCCATCCTGATGTTGGTGGCGTTAGCCGTTGTGTGGTGGTGGTTCCGCCCGAAACCGGGTGCAGCGAACGACGTGCGCGCTGTCCAGGGCACCACCGCCGCGTACGTCGCCGCGTTCATCACGAATGCGGTCACGCTCCCCTGGTACTACGCGTCGATTTTGGCACTCGTGGGAACTTTCCGGGCACCGCGGTGGGTGCAACAGGTCGCCGTGGGTGCGAGCGTGATCATCGTGCTGGCGTTTACAGGCGGCGGTAACCACCGCTTTTACGATGCCTGGTTCCTCGTCGCGGCACCGTTCGTGGCCTTTGCAGCAGTGCTTGCGGTGTGGCCGTTCAAGCAGGCTAAAACGCCATCGCCTGTGCTCGGCGAATAACTTCGCGGGCACCATGGCCGTGCAGCGCGTCGATTGGACGGCCGCTCAGTGATTCATCGGGGGTGAATAGGTACTGGAGCGACTCTTCGGGGGAAAAGCCGCCGTCCGCAAGCACGGTGATTGCACCGCTGATGAACTTTGACATTTCGCCGTCCGCCAGCAGGAGCGCAGGAATGTAATTCACGCCGTCCTTGCGGTAAACGAGGAGCTTGTCGGCGTGAACATAGTCGTGGATTTTTGTGACTGGAACGCCGAGTGTTTCCGCAACTTCGGGAAAGGTCAGCAGTTCATCGTGTTCGAGCAAAGAATCAATAGTCTGTTGAGCACTCACGACCGACAGTTTACGCGTCGAGAGCACGTTTGGGCCATACTGGAGCGCATGGCACAGCTCGCAGTTGGAGACACGCTGGACAACCGGTACATCATCGATCGCCCCATCGCACGCGGTGGCATGGCGACGGTATACCGCTGCGTCGATACGCGTTTAGGCCGTGAAGTTGCCGCCAAGGTGATGCACGAGTCCTACGTGCATGACAGCGTGTTTCGTGAGAGGTTTCGTCGAGAAGCTCGAGCGATGGCCCAGCTTTCCCACCCCAACCTGGTCAACGTGTACGACTTCGCTGCCCAAGGCGAACCCACGAACCAAGTATTTTTAATCATGGAGCTCATCACCGGTGGAACACTGCGTGAGCTGCTCGCCGAGCGCGGTCCCATGCCGCCGCACGCCGCCGCCGAGGTAATGCGGGCTGTGCTCACTGGCCTCGCGGTCGCGCACCAAAAAGGAATGGTGCACCGCGATATCAAACCGGACAATATCCTGATTAACAGCGATCACAGTGTCAAGCTTGCGGACTTCGGCCTTGTGCGCGCAGTCTCAGACATCACGCATTCTACCGACCAGATCGTAGGTACGGTCGCCTACCTCTCCCCCGAGCAAGTGGACGGTTCACCGATCACGCAGGCCTCCGACGTCTATTCCGCAGGCATCGTGCTCTTTGAGCTACTCACCGGCCAGCAGCCCTTCAACGGCGATACCCCCATCGCGCACGCCTTCGCACGGCTACATGATGTGGTGCCCGCGCCCAGCTCTCGGATCGGAGGCGTACCAAAGCTTTTCGACGAACTCGTGGCCACCGCCACCGCGACCGACCCCCACGACCGCTTCCATGACGCATCGGAGTTCCTCGCTGCGCTCAACGACGTAGCGGACGCGCTTGAGCTACCACCCTACGCGGTACCAGTACCAAGGCATTCCGCAGCGAATCGTGCCGCAGCTCACCCCACGCAGTTTCGCCTCCGGCCGAATTCAACAGATGATTCCCCGAGAACACGTGTGGATGCGCCGACAGTCCAGCCCCCGGCGCCTGCACCGCCACCACCACAGGTACCAGCCCCGGCTCCACCGCAAGCCCCGCTTTCCCCGGCGCGACCTCGCAAGCCGGTGAGCAACCGCTCGGGAATCGGCCTGGCAGTTTTCCTAGTGTTCAGCGCAATCTGCACAGGCTTGGTTGCGGTGGGCGGCTGGTGGCTCGGGTCCGGCATGTACGGCGAGATTCCGCAGATCCTCCTACCGATGCCCTAAGGCGCCACCGCCGCGCGCAATCTTAGTAGCGCAACATCTCCGCTACGAGGAAGGCCAACTCGAGTGCCTGCTCAGTGTTCAAGCGCGGGTCGCAGGCAGATTCGTAGCGGCCTGGCAGGTCAACGTCAGTGATGTCCTGCGCACCGCCGAGACACTCGGTGACCGCCTCGCCGGTCAGCTCAATGTGGATGCCACCCGGGTGCGTGCCCAACTGACGGTGCACCTCGAAGAAGCCCTGGACCTCATCCAGAATCTTGTCAAAGTGCCTGGTCTTGTAACCATTTGACGCCGTAAACGTGTTGCCGTGCATCGGGTCGCTTTGCCAAATCACCTTATGGCGAGATGCCTCAACGGCGTTGACGATGCCTGGCAACACTTCGCGAATCTTGTCGTGCCCCATCCGGATCACCATCGTCAAACGGCCAGGCTCGAAATTCGGGTCGAGCTTATCCGCGTACGCCACGGCTTCTTCCGGAGTGGTCGTCGGCCCCAACTTGATGCCGATCGGGTTATCAATCATCGCGGCGAAGTTCACATGGAAGTCATCGAGATCGCGGGTGCGCTCGCCGATCCACAGCTGATGCGCGGACAGGTCATACGGCCGCGTCTCCCCCTGATCGTCTTCGGCGAGGCGCAGCATAGCGCGCTCGTAGTCCACAAGCAGGGCTTCGTGGGAGGCGTAAATCTCCGAGGTCCGGAGGTGTTCGTCGCTCACGCCACAAGCATCCATGAACGCAAGCGAGCGCGAAATCTCACGGCCGAGAGCCTCGTAGCGTGCACCCGCCGGAGAGTTGGTCACAAACTCGCGGTTCCAAGTGTTGATGTTGTGCAGGTCCGCGGTACCAGACGCAGTAAGTGCACGAACCAGGTTCATAGCCGCAGACGCATTTGCGTACGCGCGGACCATGCGAGCGGGATCATGGCGACGCGCCTCCGGAGTCGGTTCGACGCCATTGACGATGTCACCGCGGTAATTCGGCAAGCCGTTGCCGTCGAGATCGGATGAACGTGGCTTTGCGTACTGCCCGGCGATACGCCCGAGCTTCACTACGGGCATCGACGCGCCGTACGTCAACACCGCCGCCATCTGCAGGAGTGTACGCACGTTCGCGCGGATATGAGGCTCTGTGTTGGACTCAAATGTCTCCGCGCAGTCACCACCCTGAAGCAAAAACGCTTCACCGTTAGCGACCTTCGCCATTTTCTGCTTGAGTTCTTCAACCTCTGGGGCAAGAACTACCGGCGGTACAGATTCGAGAATCTTCCGCACATACTCAGCCTCATGACGGTCCCAGCTCGGCTGCTGCTTCGCGTCACGCGACAACGCGTCCTGGAACTGTGCATTGAGGTCTCCCGGGAGCGGTGGCAAATCGGGGAGAACTTCTTTGGGGATATCTACTGTCCAACTCACACTTAATGTTTAGCACGAAGCTGCGACGAATACCACAACTTTGCGGCGCGAATACCTGCACAGACTCAAAGTGTGAAACGCGCGTCTCACGATCTAGACGCGCGGCCAAGCCGGTCAAGCGGCAAATATTCCGCGCATACGCGGTACTTCTTCAGGTTATGGCGCGCATCTACCAATGCATCGTGGTTCCCGCGCGGCACCTGTGGCAGCCTCGGCCGCCCCGCCATTTCCCAGTACTGCTTCAGCTCTCGAGTAAAGCGCGGAAGGTTCTTCGGCAACCCGGTCATGTCACCCCACAGCTGCGCCAGCACAACGTGATCGTACGCCCCCACCCATGCCCAAAGCTCCGGGGCGGAGCGGGGCGTCGTCAAGAACTCGTAGACCTCACTGCGGATCTGCTCCCGCGACTTCCATGCGGGGTGACCAGCACCGGGCAGTTTATCCAAGACATTGTCGCGCACCCACTGGTTCGCACGCGCGGCGTCAAACTCATTGGACACCGCGTAGTATTCACGGCCGTCCTCCGCGACGATGCCGATGGAGACTAGCTCAATGGTCGAGCCGTCTTCGATGAACTCTGTGTCGTAAAAGTAACGCACTAGTTCGCCTCACCCTCCGGGCCCTCAGGTTTGCGTGGCCAAAACATCACCGCTGCAACGAACAGTACGAGTAGCGGCGAAATCACATTCCTGGCTATCTCAAGTTCACTCGTGACGAGATACGCTCCCACCGCGCAGCACACGAGCACAATACGAGTAACGAGGTCCCGGTCCATCAAACGTCCTTACTTAATCCTCTTCGGGCTCGGCGCCCTCAGGATAGCGCCCCGTCTCTTCCAGATGCTTTTTGACGTCCGAAGCATACACATCCACGTACGGGTACCCGGACAACGCAGACATCTTATGCATCACGAAGTCCGTAAACGGACGCATCACCTCCCGCGAGTGCGGATCAAATCCGTGCTCCGTCGCCCAAGCGTGCGGGTCAATAGGTTCGCTGAGCTTGATGCGGACCTTCGCCGGGCGCGGAAGCACCGACCCGATCGGGTTCGCCTCGCGGGTGCCAATCATGGCCACCAAGATCACCGGCGCTCCCGTGTCCATCGCGACACGAGCCATACCGGTGCGCCCCTTGTAGATGCGACCATCCGGTGAACGCGTGCCTTCCGGGTAGATACCGAACACGTCGTTGCGATCAACAATCACCTCGCGCGCAGCCTGCTGCAGGTTCGCGCCCGCATTCGAATCACCGCGATGCACAGGGATCTGACCAACAGCGGTAAAGAAAAACCGCTTGAACCTGCCCCTCAAGCCAGGTTGCGTAAAGTACTCGCTCTTCGCCGGAAACGTGATTTGCCGACGCAGCATCAGCGGCAGATAGAACGAATCCATCACCGCTTGGTGGTTCGAGACAAGAATGACGCCGCCTTCGTCCGGCACATGCTCCGCGCCTTCAATCGTGGGACGGTTCCACACGAGCAGCGCTGGACCTAGCAACGCTTTAAACGCCGAATACCACTTGTTATGCACGGTGTCTCCCTGCTAGATCCTCACGAGCCAAGTCTGCGACACCGATCATACCTGCCTGCGGGCCCAGCTCTGCGCATAGAATCTCCGGAACAGGGCGGTACCCGGAGCCAACCATGTTACGACGCAACGAATCCTTGGCATCTTCCATAAAGAGGTCTGCGTCGGCGCTCACGCCACCGCCAAGAACCACCAGGCCCGGATCCATAACGTCAGCCACTATCGACAAACCACGGCCCAGCCACTCCGCAAAACTCGCAAGCGCCTTCACGCCAAGCTCATCGCCCTCGCGTGCAGCCTCCATCACGTCATGGCCCGTCGCCCGCTTATCGACGACTTTCCGGTACAAACCGCACTTCTTAAAACCGCCGTGCGCTGCGACCTCCAAAGCACAGTCCACCAACGACGTGCCCGAGGCGTACCGCTCCAAGCAGCCCTGCTTACCGCAGGAACACACGCGCCCATCTGGCACAACAGTCAAGTGCCCGAACTCGGGGGCAGTGCCGAACGATCCGCGGTAAATCTTGCCATCAATCATCAGCGTTGCGCCGATACCGGTACCGACGGCAAAGAACACCCAGATATCCGCATCCTTTGCTGCGCCAAATCGGTATTCACCCCAGGCTGCCGCGTTCGCGTCGTGCTCAAGGCGGACCGGTAGCCCCAGAGCCTCCTCAAGCTGCGCCCGAACCGGCTGGTCGTTGCGCCACGGCAAATGCGGGGCGAACCGCACGATCTCGCAGTCCGGGTCAAGAAAACCGGCGATAGCCAAGCCGACAGCATCAACCACGTACTCCCGCTGCAGCTGCCGCACCATATCGACGATGACGTCGATAAGCTCATCACCAGTCTGCGGAGTACCAGTAGATATCGATGCAACGATGCGCCCAGAGTCATCAACCACTGCTGCGCGAGTATTCGTCCCGCCGATATCAAAACCGACAGTCAGCTTGGATTCAGTAGACATACATGACCATGCTAGTCGCCGAGAGCCTGAGAAAATAATAATTTCTCACACCGCTCCCCCAACACCTGCCACGAAAACTCCCGCTGCACATGGCGTCGACCCGCCTTCCCCATCGATTCCCGCAGCAGGGGATCACGCAGCAGACGCACCAACGCCGCGACAAGTGCATCATCATTCTTATCGACGACCACTCCGCTGTGGTCCGTCACCGTTTCCGGCGCACCGCCCGAATCACCAGCGACCACCGGCACCTCACACGCCTGGGCCTCGAGAAACACAATCCCGAGACCCTCAACGTCGAGGCCTCCGCCGCGGGTACGAACCGGCATCGCGAACACGTCTGCAGCCGCAACGATTCGACACAGGTCATCGTCGCTGACCCGCCCGGTGAACCTGACACCGTCGACGCCCTCCGCCATCGCGTGAAGCCGACGGGCATACGGCCCCTCCCCAACAATCACCAATTGTGCACCCGGCACCTGCTCGCGCACCCTAGGCAGGACGCGGATCAACCGGTCTTGCCCTTTGCGTTTCACCAGACGCGACGCACACACAATCAGCGGAGACTCCGCGCCGATTCGGAACGAAGCTCTGGTCTCCAACTTCTCCTGCTGCGTTGCGGGCGCGTAGCGGGACGTCGATACGCCTGAGGGAAGCGCAACGAACTGAGGATTCGGATCAAATGCTTCCTTGAATCGCCCCAGTGTGTACTCCGAAATGTACGTGATTACATCGGCACTACCGCCAATCGTTCGCAGCAGTCGACGACCAACGCGAAACATTGACCACCCGACCTCATGGCCATGCGTCGTCGCCACAACCCGCGAAGCACCCGCACGCTTCGCAGCACCCCCCATCACTCCAAGAGGAGCTGCAGCACCAAACCACACCGTATCGACGTGCTGTTCCCTGATAATTCGCTGCATCATCCTCCGGACAGCAGGAGTAGGCAACATCACCGGAAACGGCCAACGAATAATCGTGTACGGCTGTTCCACATCCCAAGCGAGAGCAGCCGCCTTATCCTGCATCGAGGCAAACACAATGATGCTCTGCGCCCCACGACGGTGAACGACCTCCTGCACATAATCCCGCAAGTACGACTGAATCCCACCGACAGTCGGTGGGAAATCATTCGTCACCAATAAAACAGTCATGGTGCCTAATAACGGACAGCGCCCTGGACCGGCATCGAATTCAACGGGACAACCTGAACCGGAATACCGTAGTCAGAGGCATGCACAACCATGCCGTCGCCGATATACATGCCAACGTGCGTCACTCCCGGGTAATAACCGACAATGTCACCTGGCTGCAGGTCCCCCATGCTCACCGGCATGCCACCAGCAAGCTGAGCCTGCGAGGTACGCGGGATCGCCTTACCGTTCTGCCCGTAAGCCCACACCATGAGCCCAGAGCAGTCGAACGCCGACGGCCCCGTCGCGCCCCAGCCATAAGGCTTGCCAACCTGCGCGAGCGCGGCACCGACAACCCCATCCCCCACCGGAGGCAACGAGCCAGCATCAACGGGGTGCAGACGTCCCTCCCACAACGAACGCGCCTCCGGCGACAAATGATCGACGCGCGCCTCAATCTCCTCAATCTGTCCCTGCAGCGCCTCGCGCTCACGCTCGAGCTTCGAACGCTTTGAATCAAGGTCATTTCGGAGATACTGCGCTTCCGCAAGGGCTACGTTTGCAGCATTCGCCTTCGTTGCCGCGTCCTGGGCAGCGCCTTCGTACTCGCGGAGCACACTTTGCTGCTTGCGGGACAGCGAATCCAGGTACGCAGCACGGTCAATAGCAGTCTGGGGACTACCAGAGTCCAGCGTTGTAAGGATCACATCGGCCTGGACGTTGCGGTACCGGGACGCAGCGAGGCGGTCTACTTCCCTTTGGAGATCATCACGAGCGATTTTCGCAGCTTGGACTTGGGTACGCGCATCCGCCGCGTCAGACTGCAAGCGCTCAAGTTCCTCCGACTTCGCGGCAATATCATCCTCGACGCCCTTGAGCTCTTCTACCTTTGCGGTGACCTCATGCGAAAGCTCATCAACCTGATGAATCAGTTCTTCGACGTCATCCGCCACTGCGGACGGAGCAACAACGCTACTGCTCACAACGACAGAGAGCGATGCACCCAGCGCCACGCGCTTCCCCCAGGAACGCCCATTTGCAACATGACGCGCATGTAAAGAGTGTTTAGCCACTTAAAGCCCCTTCGCTGGCAAGAAAAACTATCACCAATATAGCGAGAGGGGCTTAAAGTTACAATCTTGTAATTCTTCTGCCGACCCCCACCACAATCGTTTGGATCGGCCGATAAATACCGAGCTCAGAAGCGCACAGCGGAGTGCACTGGCATCATGTGCAGTGGACGCTCAGCGACCGGAGCGTTGGTGTTCAGTGCATCAATGATAGTGCCGTTACCGGTGTAGATACCAACGTGGGAAGCGCCACCGTAGTAAGCCACGATGTCACCAGGCTGAAGCTGATCAAGCGGAACCGGAGTACCCGCAGCCGCCTGCGCCTGCGAGGTACGAGGGATGGACTTACCAGCCTGCGCATATACCCAGGAGGTGAAACCGGAGCAGTCGAACACGTTCGGGCCTGCAGCGCCGTATACGTATGCAGCACCAATCTTTGTACGTGCAATATCGACCAGGCGCTGACCAGCGGAGACCTGCGGCGCTGGAGCAACTGCCGGCGCAGCAACGTTTGCGGAGTATGCCTTCGCGACTGGCGCCTTGAACTGAGCCTCGACGTTTGCCAGCCATGCACCAAACGAAGGTACGTTGTTAACGCCAGGAACCGCACGAACCTGTGCAATTGCCGTTGGGACATCAGCATTGGACTTCTGACCTGCCAGGGATGGGATCCAAGCCTCGATGCCAGGAATCGCAGCGATGCCCGGCACGTCCTCAATACCTGGAACCTGAACAGCTACCGGCGAGTTCGGGACGCGAACCTCAGCCGCCTCTGCAGAGATTGGCGAGAGCAACGAGGCACCTGCAGCTGCTGCGGTCACTACCGCGACGTTACGTGCAGTGCTGTGTGCCTGACGACGGTGCTTAGCCATAATTGTAAAACTCCATATCTTCTCTTTTGCCGACCGAGTTAGCTGACGGGTTGGGCTAGAGAACCAGCCTTACGACTTCCACGGAAAACTCCGCTCTCGTTCGCATTCACCCCAGAGAGAAAATCCTGCTTGGGTCCCCGGCTTCCCGAAGCCACTAAGGCTCAGGGAATTAGGCGCTATATGTACTTACTGTTTGCTTTCAACGGCTGTTGCTGCAATGTCTCGATTAGGTTACGAAACGGAAACATCTTTGTCCAACGACACGGCCGTTATCGTTCCGTTATTTTTCCCTCCCCTCATTCCGCGCGAATTTTCCTGAGAACTACAAGCAGAGCGCCACAATGTACCGAACCTGACGAACGACCTTCTACCTGCGCTTTTGCGAACCTTCCTCACCTGTACACAGAGTGCCGATTTGGTAAGAATGCACTAAATCACTCTTATGTGACATTACTCACTAATATTGTGTAACGCTTCCATAACGCTTCGAAATGGCTTCAAATTCCTCCGCCTTCAGACGTGAAGCGGTGAGCCATTGCTCCGCATTTATACCAAGTGCCGTAACAGAACGAAGTCAGAAGTGGGCTCGTGTCATAGCACGGGCGAGATAAAGGTGCTGAGTTCCAAAAGTGAACTGACCAGACATACAAAAACGCCCTGGCCAGCTGTACTCTCGTACAACCAACCAGGGCGCCTTGAGCGACCGCTAGTGTGTTAGAGCCTATTCAGAAGCATTGCGGTCATCGAGGTGTTTGGTTTCCTCGAGCTTGCGCAACGTCTCGATCTCCTCATGGTGGTTCTCGCGCTGCGTGTCCCGGACGCGCTCGGAAACGCCAAGCTCAGCAGGCTTGAATTTACCGATGGTCCCGGAGTCAGCGAAGCCGAGCTGGTTGAGGCGCTTCGGAACCGGAGCACCAGCGTAATCGAGCGGCACTGGGTGTCCATGCTCGTCGACTGGGCCAAGCGGCTGGTGGATCTCCACAAAGGCACCGTTAGGCAGCTTCTTGATGATGCCCGTTTCGATACCGTGCTCCAGAACCTCACGGTCGGAACGCTGCAGACCAACACAGATACGGTAGGTCAGCCAGTATGCGAACGGCGGCAAGACAATGAGACCGATGCGACCGAACCAGGTCATCGCGTTCAGCGAGATCTGGAAGAAGTGAGCAACGTGGTCGTTGCCACCGGAAATCGTCAGCAACAGGAAGAACACGAGTGCCATCACACCGAGGCCGGTACGCACTGGAACGTCACGTGGGCGCTGCAGCAGGTTGTGGTGCGCCGTGTCACCGGTCACCTTCGCTTCGATGAACGGGTAGCTGATCAGCAGGACGACCATCACGCCACACATGAGGGCAACCCAGAAGGCACCCGGAATGGTGTACGGGCCGAGGTAGAGCTCCCACGCTGGCATGACACGAGCTGCGCCGTCAGTCCACAGCATGTAAACGTCAGGCTGCGAACCGGCGGAGACCTGCGACGGGTTGTATGGGCCGATGTTCCAAATGCCGTTGATGGTGGTCAGACCAGCCATAGCAGCGAGGACACCGAAGACAACCAGCATGAAGCCGATCGCCTTGACTGCGAAGACCGGCATAATGCGGATGCCAACAACGTTGTTCTCCGTACGGCCGGGGCCTGGGAACTGGGTATGCTTCTGGAACCAGACGAGCAGCAGGTGCGCTGCGATCAGAGCCAGGATCACGCCCGGGAGGATCAGAACGTGCAGGATGTAGAAGCGGTCCAGCATCAGGTCAGACGGGAAGTCGCCGCCGAAGATTGCCCAGTGCATCCAGGTACCGATGATCGGGATACCAACAATAATGGCAGACATAATACGGAGGCCAACACCAGAGAGCAGGTCGTCTGGCAGGGAGTAACCCATGAAGCCTTCGGCCATGCCGATGAGAATCAGGGTAACGCCGATGACCCAGTTAGCCTCACGTGGGCGGCGGAAGGCACCGGTGAAGAAGATACGCATCATGTGGGCGAACATCGCCATCATGAACATCAGCGCAGCCCAGTGGTGCATCTGACGAACGAACAGGCCACCGCGGACCTCGAATGAAATATTCAGAGCCGTGGCGTACGCGCGTGACATTTCCACGCCGTTGAGCGGTAGGTACCCGCCGTCGTAGATCACCTTCGTAATGGAAGGGTCAAAGAACAGCGCGAGGTAAATACCTGTCAGCAGCAAGATAATGAAGCTGTACAGCGCCATCTCACCGAGCATGAAAGACCAGTGGCTCGGGAAGACCTTATTCAACTGTGGCCGGAGGAAACCGGCTACCGTGTACCGCGAATCAACGTTGTCCGCGGCTTGTGCAAGTTTAGTACTCATTAGGATTTACGCTCCCAGAATGCCGGGCCGACGGGCTCGATGAAGTTTCCGTTGGCGATGAGGTAACCGTCTTCGTCAACAGTCACAGGAAGCTGAGGCAGAGCACGGGCAGCCGGTCCGAAGATCGGTTTGCCGTACTGCAGTGCGTCGAACTGCGACTGGTGGCACGGACAAAGGATGCGGTTCGTCTGCGCTTCGTAAAGCGAGGTCGGGCAACCAATGTGCGTACAAATCTTGGAGTATGCGTAGTAATCCCCGTAGTGGAAATCTTCCTGACCTTCACGCTCAACGACGCGGCGTGCGTCCTCAGAGCGAAGGCGGATCAGCATAACTGCGTTACGAGGGCCATGCAGCGAGTGCATGTGGTGTTCGTATACGTCGCGCTCTGGGTCGTAAATGTCACCATCGTTGACATCCTCCGGGTAGAGCGGGAATACCGTCTCCATGGAAGCAGCAGCGAGGTCTTCTGGACGCATACGCACCAGGCGGGAAACACCTGCCGTGGAGTAGTGCGAGCCAGCTACGCCTTCGTGCAGCTCGGCGATCGCGCCAGTGTCGCGACCGAGGTAAACCTTGACGCCCTTCTCCTGCATGGTCCACCCGTGTGTCCAAAGCGTGCCATCACCTAAGTAGTTAAGGTCGTGGCGCTTCTTCCACGGGTTTTTGATCATGCCACCGAGGGGTGCAACGACCATGAGGCCGGCGAGAACACCAGCGGTGCCAAGCAGACCCTTCATTGCCTTACGACGACCAAGGGTGGAAGTCTCCCAGGCATCATTCAGCAGAGCGGTCGTCGTGCGACGGTCCAATTCGGAAGAACGGCCGTCGTGACGACGCTGTACGGAGATCTCCTCAGGGATGAACTTCTTCACGTACTGGACAATCGCGATACCCAGGGCGGCAAAACCGACACCAGAAGTAAGGCCGAGCAGTGGCGTGTAAAGCGTGTAAACCCAAAGTCCTTCATCGCCGTGGAAGCGTGGCTCCCATGGCCAGAAGAGGTAGACACCGAGGAACGCGATTCCGCAGAGCACCGAAATAATCAACCAAATGTTGATTCCGAGTTCGGAAGACTTCTCGCGTGGGTCGCCATCAACTGGGAACCGCTCCTTGCGGTACGCAACGGTGACGTCGTCGAGTTCCGTGCCCAGAGCAGCGAGCTCCGCATTATTCATGCGGTCCAAATCTTGGGATGTGTAGTTCTTGTTTACTTCACTCATGAGCGCGATCCAATCCAGATAGCTGCGGCAGCAACGAGCGTTACGCCGATCATCCACATAGCCATACCTTCAGAAACTGGGCCAAGGCCACCAAGGGCGTAACCGCCAGGGCTTGGGGTTTCCTTCGAGGACTTAATAAACGCAATGATGTCGCGCTTCTCGTCGGCGCTGAGCTGGCGGTCCGAGAACTTTGGCATGTTCTGCGGGCCAGTCAGCATCGCCTGGTAGATCTCCTGCTCATTCGCTGGGTCCAACTCCGGCGCATACTTACCAGAAGACAGTGCGCCACCGCGGCCGGTGAAGTTGTGGCAAGACGCGCAGTTCAAGCGGAAGAGCTCGCCGCCACGTGCGACGTCGCCAGCCTGAATCTGGCCATCGTAGTTCTTACCGCGAAGCTCTTCCTTCGCGAGTGATCCGTCTGGGTTGTACACCAGCTCCGGTCCCCCACCGTTGGCAGCAACATAGGCAGCCAGTGCCAGTGCTTGAGACTCGGTGTAACGAGGACGCTTGCGTTCAGCCTGAGCGTCATTCGACATCATCGGCATACGTCCGGAGTTGACCTGGAAGTACACAGCACCTTCGCCGGTGCCGATCAGGGACGGGCCGCGGCCTTCAACACCCTGGAGGTTTGCGCCATGGCAAGTGATGCAAGCGACGTCGTAAATGTCCTTGCCTTCTTGAATCATTGCCTGGTCATCTTTTTGCGCAGTAGCGACCTGCGCGTTCGGGGCAAGCGCCGATGCGAGGAAACCCGCACCCGTGAGGCCGAGCGTCAAGGCTGCTGCACCAGCAAAGGTGCGCTGCGCCTTGCGCCGACTGCGCTTTTTCTTAGGTGATTTTTCCATCTTGTTCCCTTTGAGCGTCAGTGTCTAATACAGATAAATGGCCTTCCGTCATTTCGACGGCGACTCTACGTATCAGATACCTATTGAACGATATACAGAGTAATGAAGACGCCGACCCAAATTACGTCAACAAAGTGCCAGTAGTAAGAGGTCACCATTGCTGCAGTAGCTTGTGCCGGAGTGAACTTCGACTTAGATACGCGGAGCAGCACAACCACGAAGGCAATGATGCCGGCGGTCACGTGCGCCATGTGGAAGCCAGTGATGATGAAGAACACTGACCCGAAGACACTCGCCTGAATGGTCACGCCGTGCATGATCATTTCTCCCCACTCGAAAGCCACGAGTCCGAGGAAGACAACGCCAAGCGCGATAGTTACCGTGAACCATTTGCGGAGCCCAAAAACGTCACCCCTTTCTGCTGCAAATACGCCGAACTGAGAAGTCACGGAAGAAGACACGAGCACGATCGTGATGATCAAGCCGAACATCACGTTCAGGTGTGCCGTCTGGTTATCCCAGTCGCCTGCGGTCATACCGTTTGCACGCGAGGTGAAATACATCGCGAACAAACCGGCAAAGAACATCAACTCTTGGGCGAGGAACGCGATCGTGCCAACGCTGACCATGTTTGGTCGGTTCAGCGCCGGGACACGATTCTGCGGTGTCGCCATACCTTGGTTAGAAATTGCGGTCGTCACGCATGTGATTATCCCCTGTTTTCGGGTCAAAGTCATCTCCTTTCACCCACAAACTTTTCGGCAGATTTCGCGCTAACCTGCCTTTTCTGGCCTAATAGCGCTCGAAGGAAATAACTTTCTGCAATACCGGGAACTTTTCTAGCCACTCATCCGACTACATCAATGCAGGTCACAACTTTCTCGACTTCATTCAGCTCACTTTCGGCTGATTTTTAGGCAATCCAGGATTCTTTTTCATCGATTCTTTGCGGTGTTTCAAAAGTTCCCAATAGTGATGGGACTCACATTCCACCGCTGCCGTTTCCGCCTGCAGACCTACTTTCGTATGACCCCCAAGTGTTACGAATGAGTTCAACCGAAAGGATGAAAATAGCAAGCAAAAATCCCCTTCAGCCTTAGCTGAAGGGGATCAGTTTTCGCCGACACCTCCCGAAGGCGGGGAGGTCAGCGAATCTTTAGTGCTTCTCGCGCGGGATACCGTACTGCAGATTCAGCTGCGTAGTGGTCCACACGAGGAATACTGCGCCAAACACGACGAGCCACAGCTGCCAGAATGCAATTCCGAGTCCGAGGAACATAACCGCACCAGACATTGCGAACGGCCAGATGGAGCTTGGCGAGAAGAAGCCGAGCACGCCTGCGCCATCTTCAACCTCTGCCTCTTCCCAGTCTTCCGGAACAACGTCCATGCGACGCTCGGTGATGTCGAGGTAGACGGCGAGCATGAAGCAGAGCGCAGTAGCGAGAACCAAGCCAACGCCACCGACCCATTCGAGCCCGTAGAGGTAAGCATCTTCACCAATCCACGCTGTGCTGATCATGTAGAAGACTGCCATCAGCGCCAGGAAGGTACCGATTGCGTAGAAAACTTTTGAACCAGTTGCCATTTCTCTGCCTTCTCTTTCTATACCGTCGCGTTAGGGTCGTTGGTGTTGTTGCCGTCGCGGGTGCCGTGGCGGTCAGACACGAACGGACGTGTGGAGGTGGCGTACGGCGCTTCGCCGATGGATGCGAGCGCATCGGAGTTTGGCGCCTCAGGGTTGTCAATACGGAACTGAATGTACTGAGCAAACTTTTCTGGGGTCACGGCACGAACCTCGAAGTTCATCATCGAGTGGTAAGTACCGCACATTTCGGCACAGCGACCAACGAATGCGCCAGTCTTATCGATCTTCTCAATCTGGAATGCACGCTGCTGCTGGTTCACCTCTGGGTGAGCGTAGGTATCACGCTTGAAGAGGAATTCAGGAACCCAGAATGCGTGGTTCACGTCACCGGATGCGAGACGGAACTCAATCGCACGATCGGTTGGCAGGACGAGCACCGGAACCTCTTCGGTGGTTCCGAGAGTCTCAATCTCATTGAAATTGAGGTACGAGAGGTCACCGGTAGAAGTGCCGTGGATCGGGTTCGGGTTCTTAATGTTTTCGTCGTCGTACTTCGTTGCCTCGGCCTTGGCCTGACGCTCGGTGTCAACACCGTCATATGCCTGACCGTTCGAGGTGAACTCACCGTCAACGTTTGCGTAGCCAAACTTCCAGTTCCACTGGTATGCGGTTACGTCAACCGTCACCTTCGGGTCCTTGCCGAGGGCTGTAGTCTTCGTCTGCGCCTGGACGGTGAAGAAGAAGAGCACCATAACAATGACGATCGGAATGATCGTCAGTACAAGTTCCAGCGGCACGTTGTACTGGAGCTGCTTCGGGAACTCAGACTTGCCGCGCTTCTCCTGGCTCTTCGCGTTCCACTTGAAAATCGCGGTGAGGAACAAGCCCCACATGATGATGCCGATAATCCATGCTGCAACCCAGGTCCATACCCAGAAGTTGTACATCTGCTCACCCTCAGGGGTAACAGGATCTGGCCAACCCATATCCAGCACCTTCGAGAGCGCCTCTGGCGGTGCAACCTCACAGCCCGTCAGCGCGAGACCGCCCAGCAGGAGCGATCCGGCAACTGCGATTTTCTTCGCGAAGTTGCGGTCCTTTACCTTTTCCACGTGTGTCTGCCTTCCTGTCCACACTCGCTGTTTACGGCAGGACGCACAAACAGGTGCGCCCAAGCATTGTTACTCCGTCAGAATAGTGGATAAGGCGCATCGCCTCTGAATTCTTTTGATTTTGAGTCGAGGCAAGCATTCGTAGTCAGCTGACACCTTTTACCGTTAATGCAAAAGCCGTGCACTCAACGGGTTTTGCTTAAAACGGTACAAACGTCCTGGTAAGAGCTTTATTTTTCACTCAAATTGCTCAACCATAAGTTGGCCCCCTTTTGGGGACCGAATAAAGGATGAAGAATTTCCGCATTTTGGCGCTGGTTTCGTTGGTTCGCGCATCCCCTACAGAAAACCCTATTGTTGATTGGAAGAAATGCTTCGTGGCCCAGCGCTCCGCACGGCTGCGTACACCTTATATATAGGAGAGGTTTTCAAGTCTATGTGTGGCCTGTTGGCTCTACTCACCACAAACAGCAATGCTGCAAGCTTCGTGGAAGCCGCGGAACGCGCGTTGCCCTGCATGTATCACCGTGGCCCTGATGCCGCCGGCACCTGGAACGACGACCACGCCGTTTTTGGTTTCAACCGCCTTGCCATTATCGATCTCGAGCATTCTCACCAACCCCTACGCTGGGGCCCGAAGGAGAATCCGGAGCGCTACGCGCTGACGTTCAACGGCGAGATTTATAACTACATCGAGCTTCGCGAGGAACTGCAGGAGGCAGGCTACGATTTCAATACCTCGGGGGACGGCGAGCCAATCGTTGTTGGCTTCCACCACTGGGGAGAGAAGGTTGTCGAACACCTGCGTGGCATGTTCGCGTTTGTCATTTGGGATACCGAGACACAGCGTATGTTCGCGGCACGTGATCAATTCGGCATTAAGCCCTTGTTTTACGCCACTACCCCGGTCGGTACCGTGTTCGCCTCCGAGAAGAAGTCCATCCTAGAAATGGCTCCAGAGCTGGAGATAGGTCTCGACCTAGATCGGCGAGCTATCGAGCACTACGTTGACCTGCAGTATGTTCCCGAACCAGAAACGTTGCACGAGAGCATTCGACGCGTGGAGTCTGGCTGCACGGTGTCACTGACGCCTGGCGGTGAAGTCACATCGGAGCGCTACTTCAAACCACACTTCAGACCACAGCAAGTCCCACAAGGTCAAGAACAGAAGCTTTACGACAGGATCGCTCAGGCGCTCGAAGACTCCGTCGAGAAGCATATGCGTGCGGACGTCACCGTCGGTTCTTTCCTCTCGGGCGGCATTGATTCGACAGCGATTGCGGCCCTGGCGAAGAGGCACAATCCAAACTTGCTGACGTTTACCACCGGCTTCGAGCGCGAGGGGTACTCCGAGGTAGACGTGGCTGCGGAGTCCGCTGAGGCGATTGGTGTTGAGCACATCGTGAAGATTGTCTCGCCTGAAGAGTACGCGGACGCGGTGCCGAAGATCATGTGGTACCTCGATGATCCGGTCGCGGACCCTTCGCTTGTCCCGCTGTTCTTCGTCGCACAGGAGGCCCGCAAGCACGTCAAGGTGGTGCTCTCGGGTGAGGGTGCCGACGAGCTGTTCGGTGGGTACACCATCTATAAGGAACCGCTGTCGCTCGCGCCGTTCGAGAAGTTGCCGACGCCTCTTCTACGGGGACTGAACAGGCTAAGCCGTGTGCTGCCGGAAGGCATGAAGGGCAAGAGCTTACTCGAACGCGGTACGACCCCAATGGAGGACCGTTACTACGGTAACGCTCGTTCCTTTAACTTCGAGCAACTACAGCGTGTGCTGCCGTGGGCGAAGCATGAGTGGGACCACCGCGAGGTCACCGCGCCGATTTACGCCACATCGACAGAGATGGATCCAGTTGCCCGGATGCAAAACTTGGACCTGTTTACCTGGATGCGCGGCGATATCTTGGTCAAGGCGGACAAGATGAACATGGCGAACTCGCTGGAGTTGCGCGTGCCGTTCCTGGATAAAGAGGTCTTTGAAGTCGCGCAGACGATCCCGTACGACCAGAAGATCGCGCACGGCACCACCAAGTACGCGTTGCGTAAGGCGATGGAGCAGATCGTTCCGCCGCATGTTCTCCACCGCAAGAAGCTGGGATTCCCTGTTCCGATGCGCCACTGGCTGGCCGGCGATGAGCTCTTTGGCTGGGCGCAGGACACTATCCGCGATTCGCAGACCGACCATATCTTCGCCAAGGACCAGGTGCTGGAGATGCTCAAGGAGCACCGTGACGGTGTTTCCGATCATTCGCGTCGCCTTTGGACGGTGCTTGCGTTTATGATCTGGCACGGCATTTTTGTCGAGCATCGCATTGATCCGGGCATCGAGCACAAGGAATACCCGGTTCAGCTTTAAGGAGGACCTGCTCATGTGGACCAAGAAACGAGTACTGACCACCATCGTTGCGATGCTCAGCGCGTTACTGCTTGCAGTTGGCGCCGTGGCGTTCGTCTACGGTCCGACGCTCACCGCGATGCTGACGGGCACCGCTCGTTTCGCGGGGACACAGACGCCGAAGCGGTATAGCGCGACGGTGCTCGCGCTCGCCGAGCAGGGCATCTACGCCGACTCGACAGAGTTCGAGGAGGCGAAGGCCCGCGCAAAGGAGGCCGCAAAGCAGGCTGATACGCTTCACGACGTTTACCCCGCCCTCGAGGACGCAGTCAAAGCTGCTGGCGGGAAGCACTCCCGTCTGATTGAACCTGGTAACCCTAACCTCGGCTGGACTATGGAAGAGAAGTCGGAAGCCGCAGTCAGCGTCGAGGGCCGCGTTGCGGTGGCAACCGTGCCTGGCGTCGATCAGCACGATGATGTGCAGGGCTACGCAGACACGCTCGCAACAGGTCTGGCTTCCGCACGTGATGCCGGGGCATGCGGGGCGGTCGTTGACCTGCGTGGCAACGACGGAGGCGACATGGGTCCAATGGTCTCAGGCCTCTCCTCACTGTTGCCGGATGGCGCGGTGCTCGAATTCGTCTCTCGGACGAACACTACCCAGGTCACGGTTGAGGGGAACTCGGTGACCGGCGGCGGCACCCCGATCACGACTTCTGGCGGGAAGTGGGATGCGCCGGTGGCGGTCTTAGTCGATGGCGACACTGCTTCGTCGGGCGAGGCCACGATGCTGTCGTTCCGGGGGCTCGAGCACTCCCGCAGTTTCGGGTCCCCTACTGCGGGCTACGCGTCGGCAAACATGGTGTACGACTTCCCGGACGGCAGCCTGCTGATGCTGACTATCGCGAAGGACAAGGCACGCACTGGCGAGGAGTTCGCCGAAGATCCGGTGCAGCCCGACGTCGAAACCGATGTGCCGTTCGAGGAGGCCAAGCAGTGGCTCGACACCGAGTACGGCTGTAAATAGTCCGCGCAGACGAAACACCCCGCGCTCCCCTCAATCATGAGGTGGGCGCGGGGTGTTGGCGTCGAAAAGCTACTGCTTAGTTGAAGCTATCGCCGCACGCGCAGGCCGAGCCAGCGTTCGGGTTATCGATGGTGAAGCCCTGCTGCTCGATGGTGTCAGCGAAATCGATCGTTGCACCGGTGAGGTACGGCACGCTCATCTTGTCCACGACGAGGCGCACACCCCCGACAACGTCAGCCTTGTCGCCGTCGAGCTCGCGGTCGTCGAAGTACAGCTGGTAGCGCAGGCCAGCGCAGCCACCTGGCTGAACAGCAATGCGAAGCGAAAGGTCGTCGCGGCCTTCCTGGTCGAGCAGAGCCTTCGCCTTTGCAGCCGCTGCTTCAGTAAGGGTCACGCCCGTGGCAGAGGTAGGTGCAGTCATTCTTTCTCCTTGCTTAGCGAATATCTTCACGCAAGATGCGTGCTTCGGAGTGTGGCACTAGCGTACTCGCATCACACCGTCATCGTCTACAGCGTATGGGAGCGGGCGCTTATTCCCCACTTTCGGGGACGGCCTTGTAGCCTGTATAGCGTGAAACTTCCTTGGCAGAAATCTGATGAGGCTCCAGCCGCCGCTGCTGCCGCAGCGAATCGAGCGGAGACTCCCGAAACCGACGCGGAACCCGCGAAGAAGTACCCGAAGGGCTACACCCCTCCGAAGGGTCGGCCGACGCCGAAGCGCCTTGATCAGGAGATTAAGCGCGGCGTGGTCCGCGACCCCAACGCGACGACTCCCGCTCAGCAGTACCAGAAGAATAAAGAGCTGAAGAAGTCGATGTCGAAGGAGGAGTGGAAGGCATACAAGAAGCAGCAGCGCGAAGAGGCGAAGAAGCACAATCGCGAGGTCCAAGCCAAGATGGACGCTGGCGACGAGCGCTACCTCATGGACCGCGACCGTGGCGAAACCCGCCGCTTCGTCCGCGACTGGGTAGATTCGCGCCGCTTCATGAACAACTACGCGATGCCGCTGGCGATCCTGCTGTTCCTCATTCTCTTCATCGGCTCCTGGTACCCGGAGATCGCCGGCGCCATCGCTATTTTGCCGATGGTGTTTATCGTGCTGATTCTTGGTGAGGCATTCCTGATCGGCAAGCGTGCGAACAACGCTGTGCGCGCGAAGTTCCCTGGTACGGCTGATACCGGCTTCGGCCTTGGTATGTACGCGTTCTCTCGCGCGTCGCAGCCGCGGAAGTGGCGCTCGCCGAAGCCACAGGTGCGCATCGGCGAGACCGTGAACTAAACGGACAAAGGACGTTTCATGGCTGTTGCATTCGACCCGATTGAGCATCCAAGCGAAACCCTGCGCCGCGAGCTTGCCCGCGAACTACTGCGCAGCCCGGAGGGGCGCGGTCTCGGTCGCGTGGGAACGATTGCGGAATGGACTGCCTCGGTGCAAAACCGTACGCGCCCGGTTGCGTTCCGTCAGCCGCAGTGCGTGCTTGTCGCCGGTAACCACGGTGTTGCAGCACGCGGTATTTCCGCGCAGCCGCACGACGCCGCCTGGACCGCTGTAAAGCAGATTGCGGCAGGTAGCGGTGTCGCTCGCGTTGCAGCGGAAGCCGCGGGCGCGTCGATTATTCAGATTAATGACTACTTAACGCTGCCGACAGGCGCGATAGACCGGCAAGCCGCCATGACGCCCGAGGCGTTCGAGCAGGCAGTCGCGCACGGTGCTCGCGTCGTTGACCAGGGCGTAGACAGTGGAGTTGACCTGTTCATTCCTGGAGACATTGGCGTCGGCAATTCGACGGTCGCCGCCGCCGTCTATGGCGCGCTGTCGCGCACCGAGCCGGTCAAGATCATCGGGCGCGGCTCGGGCATCGACGACAACGTCTGGAAAGTGAAAGTTGCGGCAATTCGGGACGCCATGTTCCGGGTGCGCACCTTTAGTGACGACGTCCCCCGCGTCCTTGCCGAGCTTTCGGGGCCAGATTTCGCGTTCCTTGTCGGTATGTTCGCGCAGGCCGCGGTTCGTCGAACCCCCGTACTTTTCGACGGCCTCTACGCCACCATCGCCGCCTACGCCGCCGAGCGCCTCGCACCCGGCACGAAGCGGTGGATCATGGCGGGCCAGCTCAGTCCGGAACCCGCCCAGATGCTGGCGCTCCAGGCCCTCGATATCATTCCGGTGCTGGCACTGGACTTGTCGCTCAACCAGGGAGTGGGCGCGCTCGCAGCGCTGCCGCAAATCAACCTGGCTTCTGAGCTCGTTACTACAGTGCTCGGGCCGGAGGCCCCAGAGGACGCCCCGGCCTGAGATCCCTCTAGTTCTCGGCTGGGACGAGCGTGTGGTTCCAGCCGTGGACGTCTTCGACCGAGCCGTCCTGGATACCGCGCAGGCGCTCGCGCAGCTGCATGGTGATGGTGCCGGCCTCATTGTTGTTTACGGTGAACTCACCGTGGCGGCTCAGCACGCGCCCGACCGGAGTGATCACCGCTGCGGTACCGCATGCAAGCGTCTCACTGATGGTGCCGTTTTCAGCGCCCGTGTGCCACTGCTCCACCGTGATCTTGCGCTCCTCGGTGCTGTAGCCGAGGTCTTCCGCAACCTGCAGCAGCGATTTGCGGGTGATGCCCGCCAGGAGGGAACCGGACAGTGCTGGGGTGATCAACTTCGCGTCCTTCCCGCTGCCCTCGACGAACATGAGGTTCATGCCGCCCATCTCTTCGATGTACTTACGCTCGATGGCGTCGAGCCAGACAACCTGGTCGCAGCCCTTTTCTTCTGCCTCGGCCTGCGCGAGCAGGGAACCCGCGTAGTTGCCAGCGAACTTGGCGTCACCGGTGCCGCCGGGCGCCGCGCGGACGTATTCCTCGGAGATCCACACGCTGACGGGCTTGACGCCGCCGGAGAAGTAGGCGCCAGCTGGGGATGCAATGAGGTAATAGGTGTAGGTGCTCGAGGGCTTCACCCCGAGCGTCTTCTCGGTGCCAATCATAAATGGACGCAGGTACAGCGCCGCTTCCCCACCGGCTTCGGGGACCCAGTCCTTATCAATCGTCACCAGCTGCTGCAGCGACTCGATGAACAGATCCTCCGGCAACTCAGGCATTGCCAGGCGATGCGCGGAATGGGCAAAACGCGTCGCATTCTGCTCGGGGCGGAACGTCGTGATCGAGCCGTCGTGGTGACGGTATGCCTTCAGGCCTTCGAAGATCGCCTGCCCGTAGTGGAAGACGTTGGTCGCCGGGTCCAGCGAGATCGGCCCGTACGGGCGGACCTGCGCGTTATGCCAGCCGTTGGCCTCGTCCCAGTCGATGGAGACCATGTGGTCAGTAAACTCTTGCCCGAAGGCTGGGTTTGCGAGCACTGCATTGCGCTCTTCGTCAGTTGCCTTGTTCGGATTCGGGATAATTTCAAATGGTGTGCCTTGAGTCATGCAGACCACCCTACTCCCCGATTCCACTCTTTGGAACCGGAATTCCATATTTTCTTCCACGCACAAATAGCTTGCCCCGCGCCACGCGTCCCTTATTCCAGGTACCCTTGGCGATGTTCAATAATCTTAAGAAAGGCGCATGTACTCATGACTTTTTCGGTTCCTGAATCGCTGCTCCCGGTCCGGGGCGACTCCGTCTCCCTCAGCTTTTCGACGTCCGCTCCGAGCGACACCGCTGCCCTCTTGCTACCCGTGACCTCGGATGACTCGAAGGTTGAAGTCCCAGTGACCTCGCTGGCACCGAAGGGTGCACTCGAGGCGCTGGAGACAGTCGGCGCGAAGGGCACCGCCGGCGAGATCACCCGCGTGGTCGTTGATGGGAAGTTGGTCATCGCCTTTGGCCTGGGCAACGCCGATGAGATTGATGACGAGACTGTCCGTCGCGCTGTCGGTTCCCTGGCTCGCACACTGTATGGCACGGAGTCTGCGGTGATCTCGACTGAATTCGGCGTCGCCCCCGTCGTGGAGGGCCTGCTGCTCGGCGCGTACAAGTACAAAGGCTTCAAGGCCCCGTGCCAGTGCGGCTGCGACGGCGAGCACGGACTTACCGACGTCACCGTTGTAGGCAAGGACGACGAAAAGGAAGCATTCGACCAGGCAGTGATTCTCGCCGAGTCGGTCATGCTGGCGCGCGATCTTGTGAACACGCCGTCGAACCACCTCTACCCTGCCGTGTACGCGGAGCTCATCGAGAACGTCGGCACGCAGGTTGGACTCGAGGTCGAGGTGTTCGACGAGAAGCAGCTTGAGGAGCAGGGCTTCGGCGGCATCCTCGCGGTCGGCAAAGGCTCCGCCCGCGCGCCGCGCCTGGTGCACCTGAAGTGGACGCCTTCCGCGTCGAAGTCCTCTGTCGCGTTGGTTGGCAAGGGCATCACCTTCGATACCGGCGGCATCTCCCTCAAGCCGGGTGCGAAGATGGAGGACATGATTTCCGACATGGGCGGCTCTGCTGCTCAGTTCGGCGCAATTGTTGCAGCTGCCCGCCTCAACCTGGATGTTGCGGTCGACGCCTGGCTGCCACTCGCGGAGAACATGCCATCCGGCACTGCCACCCGCCCGGGCGACGTGATTCGCCACTACGGCGGCATCACCAGCGAGGTACTCAACACCGACGCTGAAGGGCGCCTCGTGCTGGCGGACGCGATGGCACGCGCGGCTGAAGATAACCCTGACTTCATGATTGAGACGTCCACGCTGACCGGCGCTCAGCTCGTCGCCCTCGGCAACCGCACTGCCGGCGTCATGGGCTCTGATGAGTTCCGCGACCGCGTCGCTGCGCTGGGCCGCGAGGTTGGCGAGCAGGCCTGGGCGATGCCGCTGCTGGAGGAACAGGAAGAAGAGCTGAAGTCCCCCGTCGCCGATATCCGCAACGTCCACAATGCCCGTACCGGCGGCATGCTGTTCGCTGGCCTGTACCTGTCCCGCTTCGTCGGCGAGGGCACCGAGTGGGTGCACATCGACGTCGCCGGCCCGGCGTGGAACGGTGGCTCGCCACGCGGCTACACGCCGAAGCGCGCGACCGGCGCCCCGCTGCGCACGATCGTTGCAACGCTTCGCAGCATTGCTGAAGCCAACTAGTCCCCGGATTTAGGAAAAGGGATGTTCGCCGCGCTCAAACTTGGCGCGGCGTTCTTTCTGTTCCGCTCGCTTCCGCAGGATGCGTTCTTGCTCCATCTTGCGACGCATCCGGTCCGGGTACCCGGTCTCTTCGACGTCATAAAGAGATATATTCAGCAGCGTAGCGACGGCGTCGATACCTTTGGGACCTCCGATGCGTCGGCGGGTGTAGTTGCCCTCTTCATCGACAAGCACGACGGACATCTCGTTGACCATCGTTTCCGGCTCAACAAACCCCTCAACGAAGGCACGCTGCGCAACCCATTCCTGGAGGTAGGCAGCGTCTTCCGGCCGGATGGTTTCGCCGGGCGCGCGTGGGGGTTTGAAGGTGGTCTGCTTCTTCCGCTTGCCGAACAGGTTAAACACTTCTCTCATCATACGGATATTTCTCGACGCCCCAATTCTGCGTTTGGTGGCCTTCAACAAATTAGTTGCCCCCGAAAGGCACGAAAGTCTTCGGTGACAGGTACGCTATTGATCTGTATAGCTTCTACGAAAATGTATCTGCGAGGAGACTAAATTATGGCGCACTCTGTCGAGATGCCTGAGCTGGGCGAATCCGTCACGGAAGGCACTATCACCACCTGGCTGAAGGAAGTCGGCGACAAGGTAGAGGTCGACGAACCATTGCTGGAGGTTTCCACCGATAAGGTCGACACGGAGATTCCTTCCCCTGTCGCCGGTGTAATCCTCGAGATTAAGGCCGAGGAAGACGACACCGTTGATGTCGGTGACGTGATTGTGATTATCGGCGAAGAAGGCGAAGCCCCGGCATCGGACTCGGCAAAGGACGAGGAGCCTCAGGAAGAAGAGGAGCCAAAGAAAGCTCCGGAGGAAGAGAAGGCTGACAAGCCTTCCTCCGGCAACGCCACCGACGTCTCCATGCCTGAGCTTGGCGAATCCGTCACCGAAGGCACCATCACCACCTGGCTGAAGGAAGTCGGCGACACCGTCGAGGTCGACGAGCCACTGCTCGAGGTCTCCACCGACAAGGTCGATACCGAGATTCCTTCCCCTGTCGCAGGCACCCTCGTAGAGATCCTCGCTGAGGAAGACGACACCGTCGAGGTCGGCGAAGTCATCGCCCGCATCGGCGACGCTGACGCCAAGCCAGCTGAAAAGGAAGCTCCAAAGGCCGAAGAGCCAAAGGAAGAAAAGAAGGAAGCTCCGGAGGAAGAGAAGGCTGACAAGCCAGCCTCCGGCGACGCTACCGACGTCTCCATGCCTGAGCTCGGCGAATCCGTCACCGAAGGCACCATCACCACCTGGCTGAAGGAAGTCGGCGACACCGTCGAGGTCGACGAGCCACTGCTCGAGGTCTCCACCGACAAGGTCGATACCGAGATTCCTTCCCCTGTCGCAGGCACGCTCGTAGAGATTCTCGCTGAGGAAGACGACACCGTCGAGGTCGGCGAAGTCATCGCCCGCATCGGCGACGCTGACGCCAAGCCAGCTGAAAAGGAAGCTCCAAAGACCGAAGAGCCAAAGGAAGAACCCAAGGAAGAAAAGAAGGAAGCCCCGAAGGCCAAGGAGCCTAAGGAAGAGAAGCCGAAGGAAGACAAGCCAGCACAGCAGGCTTCGACCAAGGTGAACAAGTCCGACGGTTCCCTCCCGTACGTCACCCCGCTCGTGCGCAAGCTTGCGGAAAAGCACGGCGTTGATCTTTCCACGGTTGAGGGCACCGGCGTTGGTGGCCGCATTCGCAAGCAGGACGTGATCGCTGCAGCGAAGGGTGGATCCGACGACAAGGCCGAGGCATCGGCTCCGAAGTCCGAGGAGAAGAAGGGCGCTCGCTCCAACTGGTCCACCAAGTCCGTGGATCCGGAGAAGCAGTCGCTGATCGGCACCACCCAGAAGGTCAACCGCATCCGCGAGATCACCGCTGCGAAGATGGTCGAGTCGCTGCAGACCACGGCTCAGCTCACGCACGTTCAGGAAGTCGACGTCACCCGCATCGCAGAGCTGCGCAAGCGCGTGAAGCCGGAGTTCATCAAGAAGCACGACGCCAACATCACCTACCTCGCGTTCTTCATCAAGGCGACAGCGGAAGCCCTTGTCTCCCACCCGAACGTCAACGCGTCCTATGATGCGGAGAAGAAGGAGATCACCTACCACGAGGACGTCAATATTGGTGTCGCAGTGGATACGCCACAGGGCCTGCTCGTGCCGGTGATCAAGCGTGCACAGGACCTGAACCTGGCGCAGATCGCGCAAGCTATCAACGACCTGGCGACCCGCGCACGCAACAAGAAGCTGCGCCCGGACGACCTGTCTGGTGCAACGTTCACGGTGACCAACATCGGTTCCGAAGGTGCACTGCTGGATACGCCGGTGCTCACCCCGCCACAGGCAGGCATCCTGGGTACCGCGGCGATTGAGAAGCGCCCGGTCATCGTTACAGAGGAAGGTAGCGACTCCATCGCGATCCGCCAGATGTGCTACCTGCCATTCACCTACGATCACCAGCTGATCGACGGCGCAGATGCAGGCCGCTTCGTCACCACGATCAAGGACCGCATCGAAACCGGCGACTTTGAAGACGACCTGGACCTCTAAAACAGGTCAAGATGAGGAATCTTAGCGGTGGCCCCAATACCAATACGGTGTTGGGGCCACCGCTGTTTTCACCTCCGCATATTTTCAGCTGACTGGCCGACCCAGGCCAGTTTTGCGCCGTAGACTATTCACGACATCAGGTTCAGAACTACCAAAGGAGTAGATCTTGGATTACATCACCCGCCATATCGGTCCGGACACGCAGGAAACGGAGGCGATGCTCGCAAAAGTCGGCTACGACTCGCTCGAGGCGCTGACCACTGCCGCGATCCCTGCCGATCTGCTACTTCAAGGGCCACTCAACCTTCCCGCCCCGCTCACGGAATACCAGGCGCAGGATCGGTTGCGGGAGCTGGCGTCGAAAAATGAGGTACTCAAGGCGTTCTACGGTCAGGGGTACTCGTCGACGTTGACGCCGCCGGTAATTCGGCGCGGTGTGGTCGAGGATGCTGGGTGGTACACGGCGTATACGCCGTATCAGCCTGAGATTTCGCAGGGTCGTCTTGAGGCACTGCTGAACTTCCAAACTATGGTGCAGGACCTGACCGGCCTGGACATTGCGAACGCTTCCCTGCTGGATGAGGCTTCGGCGGCTGCGGAGGCTGTCGGCTTGATGGCTCGCGCAGTGCGCAAGGGTCGGACGGTGCTGCTGGATGCGCGCCTGCACCCGCAGGTGTTGCGGGTCGCGTCGGAGCGTGCTCGCACGCTTGACCTCGAGGTGGAGGTCGTTGACCTGCGTGAGGGGGTCGTGGGAGAGGGCCTCGTGGGTGCCATCGTGGCCTACCCCGGCACCGAGGGCGACGTGGTTGATCCTCGCGCGGTGGTCGAGGCGGTGCACGAGCGCGGGGGCTTGGTCGCGGTGGATGCGGATATTCTTGCGCTGACGCTGCTGGAGTCCCCTGGTGAGCTTGGCGCGGATATCGCGATCGGGTCCACGCAGCGCTTCGGCGTTCCGCTGTTCTATGGTGGCCCGCACGCCGCGTACATGGCGGTCAAGGAGAAGATGAAGCGCCAGCTGCCGGGCCGCCTGGTGGGTGTGTCGAAGGACGCGGAGGGCACTCCTGCCTACCGCCTGGCGCTGCAGACCCGTGAGCAGCATATTCGTCGCGAGCGCGCGACCTCCAACATCTGTACCGCGCAGGCGTTGCTCGCGGTGACAGCGTCGATGTACGCCGTGTACCACGGCCCACGCGGTCTTGAAGCTATCGCTGCTCAGGTGCACGACTGGGCGGCGCGTTTCGCCAAGTCCCTGCGTGACGCTGGTGTCGAGCTAAAGCACGACGCGTTCTTCGACACGGTGGCCGTCGTCGTGGACAACTCGGAGGCGGTGTGCGAGCGTTTGGCGGATGCGGGCTACCTGGTGCGTCCGATTGACGCGACCACGGTGGGTGTCTCCTTCGGTGAGGACACGTCGGAGGACGACCTCGCGGCGCTGCTCGCTGGCTTCGGCGTCGATACGGTGGCCAACGAAGCGCCGTCCGCGCTGCCCGAGGCGCTACATCGCGCGACGGAGTTTATGACGCACCCCAACTTCAACTCGGTGCATTCTGAGACGCAGATGATGCGCTACATCCGCAAGCTCGGCGACAAGGACCTCGCGCTGGATCGCACGATGATCCCGCTGGGTTCCTGCACGATGAAGCTGAACCCGACCGCGGGCCTAGAGACCATCACGTGGCCAGCATTCGCGAACGTGCACCCGTACACACCGGATCGCTTCACGGCTGGTTGGAGGGAGCTTATCGACGAGCTCCGCGCCTGGCTTGTCGAAATCACCGGATACGCCGAGGTATCTATGCAGCCAAACTCGGGTGCGACGGGCGAGCTGGCTGGCCTGTTGGCGATTCGCCGCTACCACGTGTCCCGCGGTGACCATGGGCGTGACATCTGCTTGATCCCGGCGTCGGCGCACGGTACGAACGCTGCGTCGGCGACGCTTGCGAACCTTCGGGTGGTCGTCGTCAAGACGGCTGAGGATGGCTCGATCGATCTGGCTGATTTGGATGCGAAGCTGGAGCAACACGGCGAGCACGTCGCGGCGATTATGGTCACGTACCCGTCTACTCACGGTGTGTACGAGGACACGGTGCAGGCGGTCGCAGAGAAGGTCCACGCGGTGGGTGGCCAGGTCTACATCGATGGCGCGAATATGAACGCGTTGACTGGGCTTGCGCGGCCGGGCGACTTCGGTGGCGACGTGTCTCACCTGAACCTGCATAAGACGTTTACGATTCCGCACGGTGGCGGCGGGCCGGGCGTCGGCCCGATTGGTGTGGCGGAGCACCTGATTCCGTTCCTGCCGACGGACCCGAACGTGGATCCAACGCATGCGGCCGACCCTGCCCCGGTTGGTGAGGGTGTGCCGGTAGCCGCGGCGAAGTTCGGCTCGGCGGGCGTGCTGCAAATCGCGTGGTCTTACATCGCGATGAGCGGTGCGGAGGGGTTGGCGTCCGCAACTGCGCATGCGGTGCTGGCGGCGAACTACGTGGCGAACGAGCTGCATGATTCCTTCCCGGTCCTCTACACCGGCGAGCACGGGCTGGTGGGCCACGAGTGCATCCTGGACCTGCGCGAGCTGACGGACCGCTCGGGCGTGACCGCGGCGGATGTGGCGAAGCGCCTGGTGGACTACGGTTTCCACGCCCCTACCCTGGCGTTCCCGGTGGCGGGCACGCTGATGGTGGAGCCGACCGAGTCCGAGGATCTGGACGAGCTGGATCGCTTCATCGAGGCGATGCGTTCCATCCGCACGGAGATCCAGGAGATCATCGACGGCAAGGTATCCTACGAGGCCTCCGTCCTGCACCATGCGCCGTTTACCGCGCACAGCGTCGCTAGCACTGCGTGGGACTACGAGTTCTCCCGCGAGCAGGCCGCCTACCCGGTAGAGCGCTTGGTGCGCGAGAAGTACTTCCCGCCTGTGCGCCGCATTGATGAGGCGTACGGCGACCGCAACCTGGTGTGCTCCTGCCCGCCGCCGGAGGCGTTTGATATTTCTGAAAGTTCAGCGAGTGCGGAAAAGTAAGGAGTGATTGTGATGGCTGAGACCCCTTTGTTTGCAGCGCATGAGGAGCTTGGTGCTTCCTTTACGGACTTCGGTGGCTGGAACATGCCGCTGAAGTACGACAACGAGCTTGCGGAGCACCGTGCGGTGCGCGAGCGCGTCGGCATCTTTGATCTCTCCCACATGGGCGAGATTGATGTACGCGGCCCCCAGGCTGCGGAGTTTTTGGACTACACGTTGATTTCCACGCTGTCTACGTTGCGTGTTGGCAAGGCGAAGTACTCGATGATCGTGGCCGAAGATGGCGGCATCATCGACGATTTGATCTCCTACCGCCTCGCAGACGATCACTTCCTGGTCGTGCCGAACGCTGGCAACACGCCCGCGGTGTGGGAGGCATTCCAAAAGCGCGCAGCAAACTTCGATGTAGAGCTGACGAACCGTAGCGCGGACGTCGCGCTTGTTGCGGTGCAGGGCCCTGATTCCTTATCGACGATCGCTTCGCACCTCGACGGCGACGCCGGTGCCTTGGCGTACTACTCGGCGGCACCGATGCGCTTCGGTGACTGCGACGTCTTGGTCGCCCGAACCGGCTACACCGGCGAGGACGGCTTCGAGATCTACTGCGACCGCGAAGACGCCCGCGCGATCTGGGACGCTCTCGCACCGAACGCGACGCCGTGTGGCCTGGCTGCGCGCGACTCCCTGCGGCTCGAGGCGTCGATGCCGCTGTACGGCCACGAGCTTTCCCGCGAGATCACCCCGGTCGAGGCCGGGATGGGCCGCGCGTTTGCGAAGAAAGAGGCGGACTTCGTGGGCAAGGACGCGCTTGTCAGCCGCGAGCCCTCGGTGGTTATTGCCGGCCTGTCGTCGGAGCAGCGTCGCGCCGCTCGCGAGGGTGCCGAGATCTACCTGGGCGATACGCGCATCGGCGTGGTCACCTCCGGGCAGCCTTCGCCCACGCTGCAGCGTCCGGTGGCGCTCGCACACATCGACCCAGCGCACGCCGAGGTTGGCACGGATGTTGAGATTGATATCCGCGGCCGCCGCTATCCGTTTACTATTGTGGACACACCGTTCTATTCCCGAAAGGACAAGTAATCATGTCTTTGAACCCTGATTTTTACTACTCGGAGGACCACGAGTGGATCAACGCTCGCCCTGAGGATGCTGCTGGCACCAAGGTGCGCGTAGGCATCACGAACGTTGCGGCGGATCGCCTCGGCGAGGTCGTGTTCGCTGAGCTGCCGCAGGTCGGCGACCAGGTCACGGCTGGTGAGACGTGCGGTGAGGTGGAATCGACGAAGTCGGTGTCTGACCTGTACGCACCGGTGACTGGCACGGTCACCGCGGTCAACGAGGACATTGATGGCGCCTACGAGACCATCAACGAGGACCCGTTCGGTGCTGGCTGGCTCTTCGAGGTTGAGGTCGAAGAGGTTGGTCCGCTGATGACGGCGGACGAGTACGCTGCCGCTAACGGTGTCGAAAACTAGCGACTATCGTTGGCAGGCATGACAGCTCCACGCGATCCGTTCTTCCCTGCCGACAAATCCATTCGGGCCTCAGCCGCGCCTATTGATGTGCGCGAGCTGGGGCTCGTTGATTATGAGGAAGCCTGGCACCTCCAGGCGGACTTGGCCAAGCAGCGAGCGGCAGACGAGATCCCGGACACAGTGCTGGTGCTGCAGCACCCCTCGGTGTTTACCGCGGGCAAGCGAACCCAGCCGGAGGATCTCCCGGATGCGGCCTACCCCGTGCCCGTCGTGGACGTTGATCGCGGAGGACGCATCACGTGGCACGGCGAGGGCCAGCTTGTCCTTTACCCCATCATCAAGCTCGCCCAGCCGGTAGACGTCGTGGACTACGTGCGCCGCCTGGAGGAGGCCATCATCGAGACGGTGCGCAAGGCGGGGGTACATGCCGCCGGGCGTATCGACGGCCGCTCCGGCGTCTGGGTGCCAAAAACCGTCGACGCGGCGGATAGCTCGGCGTCGCACCGCGATAGGAAGATCGCGGCGCTGGGTATCCGCATCACCCGCGGAGTGACCATGCATGGGCTCGCGCTGAACTGCGACAACACCTTGGAGCACTACGGCCACATCGTTGCGTGCGGCATCGACGACGCCGACGTGACCACGATGAGCCTGGAGCTCGGCCGCGACGTCACACTTGAGGAGATGACCGCTCCGCTGCTCGACGCCCTCAAGCGCGCCCTTGCAGGCGAGCTCGTGGTGGCCGACCACAGCTTTGGTTCGGCACCGGATCCGACGAAGGGGCTCAAACGTCGAGATGTAAGGCGAGCCTCCCATTAAACCTCGACTTTGGAGGGGCTGTCCGTTACGGTGGACGGCGTGACTATTGCACCAGAAGGACGCAAACTACTTCGCGTAGAAAAACGCAACGCTCAGACCCCTATCGAGTCGAAACCGCGTTGGATCCGCAACGCGGTCAAGACCGGCCCTGAGTACGAGGACATGAAAAAGAAGGTGAAGGGCGCGTCCCTTCACACCGTGTGCCAGGAGGCCGGCTGCCCCAACATTCACGAGTGCTGGGAGTCGCGCGAGGCGACATTCCTGATCGGTGGCGCGAACTGCTCTCGTCGCTGTGACTTCTGCCAGATCAACTCGGCGAAGCCCGAGCCGCTCGACGTCAACGAGCCACAGCGTGTGGCGGAGTCAGTTCGCGAGATGAACCTGAACTACTCCACCATCACCGGTGTGACCCGCGACGACCTCGAGGATGAGGGCGCGTGGCTGTATGCGGAGGTTGTGCGCAAGATTCACGAGCTCAACCCGCATACTGGCGTCGAAAATCTCACCCCGGACTTTTCCGGCAAGCCGGATCTGCTCCAGGAGGTCTTTGAAGCTCGTCCGGAGGTCTTCGCGCACAACGTGGAGACGGTCCCGCGCATCTTTAAGCGCATCCGCCCGGCGTTCCGCTACGACCGCTCTCTGGACGTCATCCGCCAGGCGCGCGACTTCGGTTTGATCACCAAGTCCAACCTGATCCTGGGCATGGGTGAGACCCAGGAAGAGGTCTTGCAGGCGCTGCAAGACCTTGTTGACGCCGGCACCGACATCATCACGATCACCCAGTACCTGCGCCCCGGCCCGATGTACCACCCGATCGACCGTTGGGTAAAGCCCGAAGAGTTCATCGAGTACCGCGACGCGGCCTACGAGATGGGCTTCGGCGCCGTCATGTCGGGTCCACTGGTGCGCTCCTCATACCGCGCGGGCAAGCTCTACGTCGAGGCGATGGAGCACCGCGGCCTGGAGTTGCCGGAAAACCTGCGCCACCTGGCGGAAACCTCGAAGGGCGACACTGCCCAGGAAGCCTCGACGCTCCTGGAGAAGTACGGTGCTTCGAAGGATCACCCGGTAGCAACACGTTCCTAACCCGCTTTGGCCACTTTGGTCCGGCCATGTTCGTGACATAGAGTTGACGGCATGGCTCAGTCGAAGGATAAGGCAGCCCTGAAGGCTGCGAAGAAGCAGGAGCGCGCCGCGAAGCGCGCAAAGGGAAAGCAGACACGTAGCCAGATTTGGCAGGCGTTTCAGATTCAGCGCAAGCGGGATAAGAAGCTCATCCCGATTATGCTGGCCTGCCTGCTTGGCATGGGTCTGCTTTTCTTCTTGATCGGCCTCATTTGGGGCGGCCAGTGGTACATGCTGGCGCTCGGCTTGGCGTTCGGTACCGTGCTGGCGATGTGGATGTTCACCCGCCGCTTGGAGCGCTCGATGTACGACGAGGTCGGTGACACCCCGGGCGTTGCCGGTTGGACGCTGGAGAACTTGCGTAACTCCGTCGGCATGGTGTGGATCACCAAGACCGGCGTGCAGGCCAACACCCATATGGATACCGTGCACCGCGTGATTGGCCTGCCAGGCGTCATCCTGGTCGGTGAGGGCAACGAGAACCGCCTGCGCACCCTGATGAAGAAGGAGTCCCGCCGCGTGGACCGCCTGCTGGCAGGCGTACCAATCCACGAGGTGTACGTGGGCGAAGGCGAAGGCCAGGTTGCAGTACGTGACCTGCAGAAGCACTTGATGAAGCTGCCACGCCACTACCGCAAGGATGACGTCTACTCCATGAGCGCCAAGCTCGAGGCGATGGACGCTCGTACGCAGCCTGGCCAGATGCCTGGTCTGCCTGGCGGCCCGCTGCCGAAGCAGGCCCAGAACATGGCGGGTATGAACCGCCGTATGCGCCGAATGCAGCAGCGTCAAGGCAAGTAAGTATGTCTTCCTTCGACATGGGCGTCGAGGCCAGCACCGCGCTGCGCCTCGGCGCTCTTTTGTTGTCCGCGGGCGCTCCCGGCTACCGAGTCACCCGCGCCGTGAAGCGTTGTGCCCGCGCAATGCACTTCGACGACGCCGACGTGGTCGTCGGCTTCGACACGATCACGTGCACTGTCCACCGCGGTGATAATTTCCGCACGCTCGTGGCTGATCTTCCGCTGCCAGGGGTGAACGCGTCGCGCATCGAGGCGCTCGAGAACCTCACCAAGCACGAGATGCACCGCTACACCACCGCGGAAGAAATCAACGCCGCCATCGACGAGATTGAGGCAATCCCTACTCCACGTTGGGGTCCGCTGACCTCCAGCTGCGCGGCTGGCCTTGCATGTGGTGGCTTCGCGGTGCTGAACCACTTTTCCTACTTCACCGCGTTACTCGTGATTATTGCGGCTGGTGTGGGCCAGTACGTCCGTCTGCGATTGGGGCGTCGACACCTCCTGCAACTAGGCGTCGTGATGGCAGCGGCCCTGGTGTCAACGCTGCTGTTCCTGGCGCTCGCGTGGGCACTGCCCCACTCCGACTTTGAGCTCTCCGCGGGCTTCGTCCCCGCCATTTTGTACCTGGTGCCGGGCTTTCCCCTGTTCGTTTCTTTGATGGATCTCTCCCGCTTCGACTTCACCTCGGGGCTGCCGAGGCTCTTCTTCGCGCTCGAAGTGGTCCTCACCATGATGCTGACGGTTGCGGTCATCGCGATGGTCACCGATGCGCCCGCCCCCAGTACGGTCAGCGCAACCCCGGATCCTGCGTTTTACGGGGCTGCGGCGCTCGCCAGCTTCGTCTCCGTGGGTGGGTTCGCCATTTTGTTTAATGCCTCACGCAGGATGACACTTTTGGCAGCCACGCTCGGCACTGTCGCCAATGTGTTGCGTCTCATGCTTGTCGACGCCCACGTGGAATACTTCCTCGCCTGCCTGCTGGGGACCCTTGTGATCGGCATTCTTGGGTCCTGGCTGGGCCAGCACTTTCGGGTGCCGCGCACCACGGTGACCATCCCCGCAGCCGTGGTCATGATCCCCGGCCCCACCATTTACGCGGCGCTGCACCAGATCACGAACGGCAATATCTCCGCGGCAATCGACTCGACTACCGCCGTCGTGCTCACGGTATTGTTCCTCTCTGGAGGCCTGACGGTGGCCCGTCTGCTCACTGACAAGAACTGGGCGTTCCAGCGCACCGTGGAATTCCGCCCGTTGGAGGAACCCTAGCTGCGGATCACGGTCGTGTTGGTCGCACGATCGTGCATGCCGCGGCCGTCGGCGTCGACAAGCGCTGCGGGCAGAATGAACGCAGTGAGCAGCGTGCGCACTGCCGCGCGCCACAGCCCGACGGGCTCTTCCGCGTCGACGCGGGCCACCCCCATCCCGAGGATCGCCATGCCCGGCGTGCGTGCAAATAGCCAACCGCAAATGATGCCCAACACGATCCACAACAGATACGTCAACGTCGACGTGCCACCGAAAACGGTGGTGTTGGCATGAATGATCGCTGCAGCCGCCCAGGCAATTGCCCAGTCGATCGCGACGCCTCCCATGCGTCGCGCCACCGACGCCTGCGCGCCCGCGCCCTCCTTCGGCAGCCCAAGAAACTGCCCCGGGTAGTCAGGGATCGCATCATCGCCTTTGAACTGGCCGGGAAGCTCCGGGCCGTCGAGCCATCGTTTTCCTTGGGGTGCAGACATGCGACATAGCCTATCCTCTTTTCCCGAAAAGCTGTTACAGAGCGGGAGCTACACGCTAGAATTGTGCGAAGTTCCCAACGCCGTCCGAAGGAGAAAAGGTCGTGTCTTTCGAAACTATCGAAGACGTAAAGAAGTTCATTCAGGACGAGAACGTGGAGTTTGTCGACGTCCGGTTTACCGACGTCCCCGGCATCGAGCACCACTTCTCTATCCCTGCCTCCATGTTTGACGAAACCGTCATGGAAGAAGGCCTCGCCTTCGACGGCTCATCGATTCGTGGCTTTACCACCATCGAAGAGTCCGACATGACGCTCATGCCGGATCTCGCCACCGCGAAGCTGGACCAGTTCCGCGCAGCGAAGACCCTGAACGTGAAGTTCTTCGTCAACGACCCATTCACCCTCGAAGCGTTCTCCCGCGACCCGCGCAACGTTGCGCGCAAGGCGGAGCAGTACCTGGCTTCCACCGGCATCGCCGATACCTGTAGCTTTGGCGCCGAGGCCGAGTTCTACCTCTTCGACTCCATCCGATACGAGGTCGAAGGCCACCGCGCGTTCTACGAGATTGACGCCGAAGAAGGCTGGTGGAATCGTGGCAAGGAAACAGATGCAGTCGGCGGCCCGAACCTTGGCTACCACAACCGCGTCAAGGGCGGCTACTTCCCCGTCCCACCACACGACAAGACCGTCGACGTGCGCGACGCCATGGTCAAGAACCTGCGCGAATCCGGCTTCGAAATCGAACGCTTCCACCGCGAGGTAGGCAACGGCGGCCAGCAGGAGATCAACTACCGCTTCAACACCCTGCTGCACGCGGCTGACGACCTGCAGGACTTCAAATACATCGTCAAGAACACCGCCACCCAGTACGGCAAGACGGCCACCTTTATGCCGAAGCCCCTGGCCGGTGACAACGGTTCCGGAATGCACGCCCACCAGTCCCTCTGGAAGGACGGCAAGCCACTGTTCTACGACGAGAACGGCTACGGCGGGCTCTCCAACATCGCCCGCTGGTACATCGGCGGCATCCTTGAGCACGCCGGCGCTGTCCTTGCGTTTACCAACCCGACGCTGAACTCCTACCACCGCCTGGTGCCAGGTTTCGAGGCCCCAATCAACCTGGTGTACTCCCAGCGCAACCGCTCTGCCGCGATCCGCATCCCGATCACTGGCACCAACCCGAAGGCGAAGCGCATCGAGTTCCGCGCACCGGACCCATCAGGCAACCCGTACCTCGGCTTCGCTGCCATGATGATGGCAGGCCTCGACGGTGTGAAGAATCGCATCGAGCCACACGCTCCGGTGGACAAGGACCTCTACGAGCTGCCACCGGAGGAAGCCAAGGACATCCCGCAGGCGCCGACTTCGCTCGAGGCGTCGCTCCAGGCGCTGCAGGACGACTACGAATTCCTCACCGAAGGCGACGTCTTCACCGAAGACCTCATCGACACGTACGTGAAGCTGAAGTACGACAGTGAGATCACCCCGGCACGCCTGCGCCCGACGCCGCTGGAGTTTGAGCTGTACTTTGACTGCTAGATTCTGAGCCCAGGTTCGTCCTGGCCTCTTGCCCACGGTTTCCGTCACGGTTGCCGTGGGTTTTTCTTTGTCTTCTTCCTGTGCAGCGGACTTTTGCACCACATTCCCTCACGCGAAATCGGCGACCTGCGCATTTGCCGACGTCCCCTTCCCAAACCCAGGAATCTGGTGCGGGCCGCTTCGTGCCAGTGCCAAAAGACACAACACATAACATCTAGTCCTTTTGTGACCTGCAGGAACGTGGAGGTCGAAATTCAAACTTGCGCCCCCTGTCACTACGCTTCAGGCCCGGACACCAAATTCCCCATTTCCCCCAGAAAGACTTGAGTATTTCCCCAGGTGACAGAAGTCCGCGGACGGATTGTGGTGCACAGCTCGCCCACAGAAACCAGTTCCATCCGCCCCGCTATACACAACTCCACACAAACCACATAACTCCACATAAACCACACATCTCCACACAAGAGCGCTAATGTGTAACTATGACGACCACACAAAACCCTTTCCGTGCTTCGCTTGGGACGAGCCCACCGCTCCTAGTCGGCCGCGACGAAGTAATCGATGACTTCAGACTCGGTCTTGAAGAAGGGCCAGGTGCACACGAACGCATCTCACTCCTCGTTGGCGCACGAGGTATTGGAAAAACAGCCCTACTCAACGAGTTAGAAGACACCGCAAAAGACACTGGGTGGCTAACGTTTTCCGAAACGGCGACTGAGGGGTTCGTCGATAAGTTGAGAGACCAGCTTACAGAGTTTCTCGAGAGCGATGCGCCGACCCGAACCTCTTTTCAAGTTGGTCCGAGTGCTTTGCGTCTCAAGCATGAGTTCGAACGGCCTGCTCAAAGGCCACGTTCACTCCGTACTCTACTCACGGAGGTCCTTGACACGCTCGCGAACCACAACAGGTTTAACCGTTCTGCCAGTGGTGTCTTAATTACGGTCGATGAGCTTCATTTCGTACATCATGATGAAATTGTTGAGTTCGCGACGGCTATTCAACACCTCGTTCGAGAAAACAGGGAAATCGCCGTGGTAATGGCCGGTATTCCAAGTTCGGTGAGACCTCTGCTTGCCAGTGACGAAGGGCGCAATCCAATCACTTTCTTAAGGCGTGCAAACCGCGTGGATCTCGGCCGACTCAGAGGTACAGAGGTCCGTGAGGGGCTCACAGTTCCCGTCCAACAGGCCGGACGCTCGTGGGACGAGGGAGCCCTTGTGTCAGCTGTCCAAGCTACTGGAGGTTATCCGTTCATGATCCAGTTGATTGGCAACTTCGCTTGGCGCTTTGAATCCTCTGACACAATTCAATTGGAGGCTACAGAAAAGGCCATTACGCGTGCACGAAAGAAACTCGGGCAACTTGTTCATGAACCAGCGCTCAACGATCTTTCTGCGGAGGATCGTAGGTTCCTTGCGGCAATGTCGCTTGATGATGGTGCCTCGAAAATCAGCGATGTCGCCAGCCGCCTCGAAGTGAGCGAACAACAAGCGTACAACTATCGACGCCGCCTTAGCGAAGCCGACTTAATCACTTACGACCGCGGCACCGCAGACTTCGCTCTCCCCTATCTGCGCGAGTACCTTCGCACCCATGTGGTCGCAGATATTCTTCGTCTGCCCGAGTTCGATGCCTAATTACCGGGATCGCTTTGATTTCTTAGAACGAAGGCTTGTTATGTGAAGCTGTGTTCTCCGGCGCTCGGATACCCCCCGAAATGCCTAAAACTCACGGGTGAATCACATTAGGATTACGTGCACGAATCCAACCTACGTTGTACTGCAAGTGGTGCTCAAAGAAAAGCTCATGGGCACTGCCTCCAGAAGTCCTTCCGAACTCGAAGACGTCATCAACACCCAGTGCGCGAAAGGCTATCGCCTGCACACCATCACCACCACCTCATCTGGCAGTAAAGGACTGCTCGGAGGCGACCGCGTGCAGGCAACCCTGGTATTTGAAAGCCTGTAGGTAAGCACGCGTCGGGTACTCCCGTGACGCAGCGGTCTCTTGGATTGGGATTGTGTAGCAGGCTGCCTGCCTGACCCTGCTTGGGTGGTTGCTGGGCGGACTTGTGTCGTGCACGGCACTGCTATCGCCTATGTTGGGTCTGGTGGCGCTGAAAACACTTGACGAATTTCTAGCAACCGTTCCCGAAGGTGACAAGCGCGCCCGGATGACCGACGTCATCGACTGGGTGCACAGCAACTACCCGGATCTTGAGCTACAGATCAAATGGAGCCAGCCGATGTTTACGCTCGGCGGCACGTATATCGTTGGGTTTTCGGTGGCGTCGAAACACATGGCCATCGCACCTGAGCAAGCAACGATCACGCATTTCCAGCCAGAGCTCGAAGCCCTGGGCGCAGACTTCACGAAGAATATCATCCGCCAGCCTTGGGGCTCCCCTTTCAACTTCGAGCTGCTCGGCGAGCTCATTGACTACCAGATTGCCACCAAGCGTGGCATGACCAGCTTCTGGAGGTAGCACTTTCCGCTGGTCGTTCTCGCTCCGGCAAGCACTTCAATCGAATCTCCTTTCTAATGTTGGTTGGTCACGTACGCCAACGCCTCTTTTATGTCGGACCCCGCCTCTAAGATCGGGCCTAGTAGATGATCCAGCAGTATGGAGAATTGCACATGACCCGAGCTCAGTCGCTGGCCGATGTTTTTACGCTCTCGCGCCTTGCCAAGCAGTCCCCTGCCTGGACGCTGCTGCGCGCGCATAATGCTCCGACTATCCTCACGGTGCTCAGCGCAGTGTTTAAGGGTGAGGATAAACCCATTGCCGGCCAGGACTTCATCTCCGCTGTCGAGCCCCTGCTTGCTGACATCCGAGAGCAAACAGACGAGGAACTACCCAAGGCTGCAACCGCGTACGTGAATGATTGGGTGAAGGCCGGGTACCTGGTTCGTCGCAGTCCGAAAGAGCTGCACGATGAAACATATGAGCTTTCCCCGGATGCGCACTCGGCGCTGGACTATGCGATGCATCTGATTAACCCCCAGCACACGGTCACGAAGTCCCGCCTGGGCACGTTGATGGCGTCACTGTATTCGCTAGCTGCAGAGACTGACCCGGACGAGGCCACTGCGATCGCACGATTGGAAGCCCAGCGTGATAGCTTGCAGCGTCAGATCGACGCGATTAGTCAGCACGGAGTCAACGTTCTCGCCGATGCCGAAGCTGTGGAACGAGCACGCGAGATTCTCAATCTAGTCAGTGACTTGCCTGCCGATTTTGCACGTGTACAGGCTGAGGTGGAGAAAGTAAACGTAGAGCTGCGTCAATCCATCGTGGAGAATGAGCGCAGCGCCGCAGACGTGTTGGACAACGTGTTCCGGGGCGTAGACCTCATCAACGAGTCAGATGCAGGCAAGGCATTCGGCGGATTCTATGACTTGTTCTTGGATCCGGAGCAATCCCATCGTTTCGACGCCACACTGGAAGCGGTCATGTCGCGCGATTTCGTGACCAAGCTGACTCCCGAGGAGCGCCTCCAGCTGCACCTGCTCATGAGCACGCTCGACGCCTCCTCCGGGCAAGTGCATGATTCCATGACCAGCCTATCGAGGTCACTGCGGCGCTTCGTACAGTCGAGGGAAGCCGAGTCCCAACAAGCACTCACGAAAGCAATTAATGACGCCAACGCATGTGCTCTACAAGTTGCGCGCGCCGACGCAGCCCCCGGGCAACACGTCTACCTTGAGCTGGAGCTGAGCACACACCAGGCAAAGTCCGTCTCTAGTTGGAAGTTGTGGGACCCGCTGGATTACCGAATCGAGACCGCGGTAGAAGAGGCTGAGATCGGGGAGATAGACCTCGAGGAGCTGCGCCGACAGATCAGAGAATCGGAGATTGACTGGCAGGAGCTCACCGATGCCATTAACGCGTCCGTTCACCGCCGTGGTGTAGCCACGTTGAGCGAGGTCCTGCAGGATCACCCTGCCACACAAGGAGTCGCCAGCGTAGTAGGCGTCATTGTGCTGGCAGAAAAACATGGTCGGCGTACTGAAGGCAGTGAACTCCTGAGGTGGACGTCGATTAGTGGACACCCTTGGCAAGCCCGCTTCCCTACTCATATCTTTGACCAGTCTCTCGAAGGAACAAACTAAGAGGAAACCACCATGCATGACAATGAATCCACCACTCTGTACGAGGGCGACACCGGAACGCTCACTTCCGGCCAGCGCAGAGCCCTCGCGGAGCTCATCCGCGGCCCGTATGTGTCGATGCTGACCTCACCGGAAATTTTTAGCATCGTCTCCTCCTCGCGGGAAGTGCTAGCGCAACAGCTCGACAACTTGTTCTTGACCTTGATTATCGACGACAATGCCGGCGTTGCCTATACGAAGACGTGGGAAGCTGATCACCCTGATAAACGTGCGATGCTGCGCACACTGCCGCTGAAGTTTGTCGACACTGTCGTACTGCTGCATCTGCGCAAAGCACTGATCCACACCAACCCCAATGAACGCACCATCGTAGATGAAAACGAAGTCTTCGAAGCCACGCTTCCGTATCAAGCTGCAGAGGGCACTGACCACACGAAACAGCGCAAACGGTTCGAAGCCGCATGGAATAAGTTCAAGAAGAACTCCATCGTGGTGAAAACCCCGACGACTGGCCGCTACGAAGTCTCGCCGGTGCTGCGAATCCTCTTTTCTGCCGAAGAAATTGCTGCAGTGACCGCAAGCTACCAACAGATTCTGGAGGACAACGCATGACTGATCTGATCGCAGGCCAATTCCGGCTATCACGCATCCAGGTGTACAACTGGGGAACGTTTAACAACCTGCACACAGTAGGCGTTGCACGCAAGGGATTCCTCATCACAGGTGCGTCCGGTTCAGGCAAGTCGACACTCATCGATGCTGTATCGACGATCTTGGTCCCACCAATAAAGCGGAAATTCAACGCGGCAGCTTCCGACACTGCGAAAGCTTCAGGCCGCGACCTCATTACTTATTGCCGTGGTGCGTGGCGCCGGGAACACTCCGTAGAGGTCGACGAGCTCACCCGTTCATTCCTACGAACAGGCGCTACATGGTCAGGCGTGAATCTCACCTATTCAGACGGCGCTGGCCGAGAAGTCAGTGCGGTCTACCTGATGTATCTGAGTGCCAACGCCCATGTTGCTGCCGACGTGAAGAACTTATTCTTGGCGCTGCCAGGGCAAGTGAACCTAGCTGACTTCGAACCCATTGCTGTACAGGAGGCCGATATCGGCCTGGCCAAGCGCACCTACAAAGATGCCTTCGCAATCAACCGAAGCCATCGTCCGTTTATCGCCGCACTGAGAAAACAGCTGGGAATTCCTGACGATGGTGCTTTGGCATTGCTGCACCGCACCCAGTCCGCAAAGACGCTCGGGGATTTGAACCACCTGATGCGCACCTTCATGCTGCCCGAGCCGGAAACCTTTGCCGTCGCGGAAACCGCAGCGACGATGTTCACCGAGCTCAAGTCCGCGCACTCGACAGTGCTTACTGCCCGTGATCAAATTGCGCACTTGGTTCCCATGCGCGAATCCATCAATGAAGCGACTCAACTTCTCGGCCAGCTCGATGAGGCCGACGCAGATAAGGCTGGACTCGAGCGGTTCATCGCTGAGAAACGAGCGAGCTTCGCGCAAGAAGACGTCGAGCAGCTGAGCGCACAAAAAGATGCGGTGGAGGACGAGCGAGCCCAAGTGGAAGCAATCCTTGATGGCCTCAATACCGAGAAGGATTCGCTTCACGCCCAGATCCATGGCACTGGTGACACAGGCATTCAAGCAGCACAAAATCAACGAGACAATGCCAAACTTCGGCTGCAGGCTGTGCAACAGCAGGCCGGAGTCTACGAAGGCCTGCTTGATCGCTTAGGCGACGGCACCGGAATCCCGACGACGAGCGAGCAGTTTTCACTCGTCCGGAATTCACTACGCCGTGAGGCCGGAGACATTCGCGACGAGGTAGCTACCCAAGAACAACGCCGTGGGGTGATCTACCCGCAGATTGATGAAACTGACAAAGCCATCGCGCGGGCAAGTGATGAGCTTCAAATTATCCGCAAGTATCGCTCTTCCATGGATGCGCGCCTGCTCCGCGCCCGCCAGCGAATTGCAGATATCACTGGCATCGCGCTCAAAGAGCTCCCGTTCGTGGCCGATGAAATCTATATGCACCCAGATCACCTTGAGTGGCAACCGGCTGCTGAACGCATAGTGGGCGGGTTCGCCAGGACGTTGATCGTCCCAGAAGAGCATTATCAAGCTGTGAGTAAGGCTGTGGATTCCACACACCTCGATGCCCGGCTTGATTACGTGCGGGTAACCTCATCGATGGAGCACTCGACGCCACGCCCGTTTGTACAAGGTTCTCTTGGCACAAAACTGTTCGTGCGCAGCGGCCGCTTTCATGACTGGCTACAATCCCAGCTCTCGGATCGATTCGACCATGCCTGTGTACAAACGCTTGACGAGTTCCGGTCAGCTTCCAAAGCCGTAACACTCAATGGTCAGGTCAAGAATAAAACTCGGCATACAAAAGACGACCGTCGGCGCATTGACGATCGTTCTCGCTGGGTGTTGTCTGGCAACGTCGACGATAAGATCGACGAGCTCACCAATATCATCGTGCGAAAGAAATCCGAGCTCCAGCAGCTCAAGGAACAGCGCACCCGGTTTGAGGCACACGTTAAGCGCCTGGAGCGCCGCGTGGGCATCTGCGAACGCCTGCTAGAGACCGAGGATTTCTCTGCTATCGACGTCCCCTCTGCTGAAAACAGCCTCAACGTCGCGCAAGCAGCGCTCGACCGCCTCGTTGATGGGAACCAGGAACTGGCCCAACTGCGCAAAGAACTCGAGGTTATTGCGCAACGGATCAACGACTGTTCTTCGCGCGTGACGGACCTCAACCAGCGAATTGGCGGCCTTAGCAGCCAGCTTCAGCGAGCCGAACAAGAGTATGCCCAGGCACAGCACGTCTTGGACGAAACCGAGCCGCTGGACTCGAGTGTTATCCAACGGCTCGCAGCACGCCTTGATCGCCACACTCGACGCGCCCAACGCTCAAACATCGATGAGCTTCAACGAACCTTGCAGGAAGAACTGAATAAACAAATCTCTGGTCTGCAATCAACAATCGTTCGCCTGGAAAACACCGTTCGCACTGCGATGGAGAAATACGTGGATAGGTGGCCGGAGCGTCGCGGGGATCTCCACCCTGACCTGCAATGGCGTGGGGACTTTCTCGCCGAGCTGGACCGCCTGGAAGACGATGACCTCCCCCGCTTTGAAGCTGACTTCCGGGAGCTGCTGCGTGAACAAACCGACCGTCACTTGGGTCGACTGCGGCGTTTACTCTCAGAAGCCACCGCGAAAACCCGCAGCTCCATCGTGCCTGTCAACGAATCCTTGTCCGAAGTCAGCTTCTACGGCCCAAACTTCCTCCAGATCGAGGTCAAAGAGTCCCAGCCCGCTGAGGCTCGCCAGTTCATCGCAAAACTCAACGACGCGCTGGAAGGGTCCCTGCACGACGACGACCAGGCAGCTAGCGAAGCTCGTTTTTCCAAACTCAAGGCAGTCATCGATGACATCACCGTGAACGACACAACGACTGTCCGGCAGCGCATCCAGCGTCTAGATACCCGCGAACACGTGAAATTTCTTGGAGTGGAAATCACTCCGGACGGTGAGCGAGGCGCCGTCTACGACTCCGCGGAAGGGCTTTCAGGCGGGCAAGCACAAAAGCTGTCCTCGTTCTGTCTGGCTGCTGCGCTGCGATACCGTCTGACTGGAATTGGAACAACCACCGCGCAGGCAAAGCGTGCCACGGTGGTGCATGACGGGGCGACCTATCCCAAGTTCGGCTCAGTTATTTTGGACGAGGCTTTCGACCGTGCCGACGCGGAGTTCACTCGTGCCGCGATGGAAGCTTTCCATCGATTCGGCTTCCACATGATTTTGGCCACCCCGCTCAAGCTCCTCCAAACCGTGGAAGACTACATCGGCGGCATCCTTAAGGTCGACTGCCCGGACCGTAAGCATTCCCGCACCGCGCAGTTGAAGTTCGAGGAAGTCGCGGCATCACTCTCCCCTGCTGCAGAAGAGGACGAACAGTGAAGTATCCGCCTGACGTGCACAATCGAGCTTTGACATTTTATAGGCGCAACCACCGCAGCTGGTTAGCCGGTGAATTCAGCCCACTACGCATCAGCTTGAGCCCACCCACTGCTGCAGAAGTCTCCAAAGACGACGGCTCCCAAGTACGCGAGTGGCTTTCTACCTGGGAACGGCATTGGTTAGAGCCTGAGACCACAGTCAAACGCCTGGACGTCTACGGCACCCACACGATCCCGTCGGCAGTAGTCCTGTCTTCCCCTGTGGTGGCCGCTCGTGCTGCAGGCAAGCTGAAGGAATGGCAACGAATAAATGCCTTGGTGGACCGCTTTGAGACGACGCTTGGCACGCACGTACGGGCCCCGCTGGCGCTACGACTAAAAGCGTGGAAGGAGTTCGACGACACAACAGCGACGCAGTTCATCGACACGGTCACCTGGATCAATGCAAACGACACCTCACGCTTCTACGAGCGGGAGCTTCCGATTCGCGGTATCGATAGTAAATGGATAGCCCAGCACCGCTCCCTCATCGAGTCGCTCACAGGACCGCTGAAATTCAAACAGGCCCCTGCCATGATGGACATGCGCAGCCTCGACCCATCTTGCGATCTCTTCGGGCTCCATCGAGTCTGCTGTGAGCTCGATGAGGTCCGTCACCACCAGTTACCAGGGTCACGAGCCATCATCGTAGAGAACTACCAGACCTATATAGCTCTGCCGGAAATGCCGGACACCATTGCGATCTATGGGCAGGGAATGAACGCGATTTCGCTTTCCCGCGACGCCACCTGGCTTCACGACAGGGAGGTCTTGTACTGGGGAGATTTAGACTCCAACGGTTTCTACATTCTCGACCATGTACGAATGAACCTCCCCCGCACACGGTCAGTACTCATGGACCTCGCAACCGCCCGCGCGCATGCCGCGTACGGCGTAGAAGAGACTACTTCCAAACGCTTCGAACCCATCACGCTCAGCGACGATGAGCAAGCCACGCTTGAATTCCTTCATACCCATGCGGACAACACGTGGTTGCGAATCGAACAAGAAAGGATTGGTTTTGACTGGGCTCAGCGCGCGTTGCAACAGATGTAGGCCGATTCCACCGACGACACCACTACCACCACGACCAGCGATAACAGTCAACATGTTAGGGATTTGGTAAGTCGCACTTTAGTGATTTGGTAGATTGCACTTTAGGGATTTGGTAAGTCGCACTTTAGGGATTTGGTGAAATAGTGTTCATTCCGAGGGAATTGGGACAGCATCTTGAGCAACTGGCTTCGTGGTTTCCGATCGTGAGCGTGACCGGACCACGGCAAAGCGGAAAATCGACGTTGATTCGTGAACAGTTCCCTGATTTCACCTATCTCAATCTCGAAGACCCAACGCTACGCGCGTTAGCCACCGAGGATCCCACGGGCTTTATCCATGATCGTGGCTCTGCCCTCATCATCGACGAGGCCCAGTATGCGCCCGAGCTTTTCTCGGCCCTGCAGGTTATTTCAGACGAACAGGGCACACCGGGACAATACGTGCTTTCCGGCTCGCAGAACTTCCTCCTCATGGAGAAGATCTCGCAAAGTCTAGCCGGAAGAGTCGGCATCACCCACCTGCTTCCACTCTCTTTCCGGGAGGCACTCACCGCACGACCCGACACGAGCGCTGAAGATTTCATGGTTCACGGTGGGTATCCGCGCCTTTATCAAGTAGATATGCCACCAGAGATCTACTACCAGAACTACCTCCGCACATACGTCGAACGAGACGTCACACAGTTACTCAATGTTCAGAACACGGACGCCTTCCAAATGATGATGAAACTGATGGCTCTTAATGCCGGCAACCTCATCAACTACACTGGACTGGCTCGCGAACTCGGCGTCGCGTTTGCGACCGTGAAGAACTGGGTAAGCATCCTGGAATCCAGCTTCATCGTGTTCACACTGCGTCCTTTTCACACCAATTCCCGCAAGACGCTGACGAAGACCCCTAAGTTGTACTTTTACGACACTGGACTGCTCTGCCACCTCCTGGGTATCCGCACAAAAGTAGACCTCGTGAACTCCCCGGCTTTCGGCGCGGTGATGGAAAACCTCATCGTGGCAGAAACAGCCAAGTGCTACCACCACCAAGGGATAGCCCCTGACCTGTATTTCTATCGCGATGACAGCAAGATTGAAGTGGATCTCCTCGACATGACGCACGAGCCACGCGCTGTTGAAATAAAATCCTCCGCAACGTTTCGCTCGCGCCACGGGAGAAACCTCGCCACGGTTGGCAGCCAGTTGGACATTGACCCGACGCAGCGCTGGGTGGTCTACCGTGGCGAGCACGGCCAACAATTGGAAGAGTTCAAGGTGGTGCCCGTTGTCGAGTACCTGCGTCAGGATTTCGCGAGTCCTTCAAACCGGGTACTCTGACACGCGTACTAACTCTGGATGGTGGTGTAAGCAATGCGCAAAGTCGTATCCACGCTCGTTGCGGTGGCGGTACTGTTCACAGCACCGCACGCGGCCGCGAACCCGCTCGCGGGCAGCTCACAGGCGTTCTCGCAGTCCAGTTCCCAGGCTGGTGAGGAGCTCCGCACGGCTATCTACCGGGCGCTGCCTCCGCAGGCGCGCAGCCATCCGTGGGCGCAGCAGCTTGCTCCGGCACCTGCGCCTAGCGCGCCGACGCCTGCACAGGATCAACCTGCGGACTGTTCCAACTGCGTGGCCGTCACGTTCGACGACGGTCCGGCTGCCTCCACGAATCAGGTGTTGGATATCCTGGCGCGCAAGCACGCCACGGCGTCGTTTTTCGTGTTGGCGCCGAAGGTGCGCGCAAACCCGGGCGCCGTGCAGCGGATGCGGGCTGCCGGTCACACGGTAGCCAGCCACACTGCCACGCACCGCGACTTGACGAAGCTTTCGCAGCCGGAGGTGCGTCGTGAAGTGGAGGAGGGCTCCCGCGCGATTGCTGATGCCACTGGTGCTTCCCCGCGGTTTGTCCGCCCGCCGTATGGGGCGCTCAACGCGACGGTGTCCGAGGCAGCGCGGGTGCAGGGTCAGGCGGTGGTCTTGTGGGACGTCGATACGCTGGATTGGAAGCACCGCGACCCGGCGCGGACGTGCAAGACTGCGGTTGACCAGGCACGGGCCGGGTCGATCGTGTTGATGCACGACATCCACCCGACGACGGCCCAAGCCGTGGAGTGCGTGATCGACGGCCTGCGGGCGAAGGGGCTGCGGCCGGCGAGCCTGGATCAGATGGTGCCGCAGCCGGTGCCCGGTAAGACGTACACCATAAGGAATAGTTAGCTCGCCTGGATCCGGGCGACCATGTCGTGGGCGATCCACGACTCTACTGACTCGCCGTCGATGGTCCACGCGGGGTGGTCGCCGCCCTCGAAGTAGGCCAGGTGGTGGGGCATCATGTTCATCACGTGCGGGATGAGGTCAATCAGTGGCATCGGGATCTGAGGAACGCCTAGCCCGGCGGCCATCGGCAGCAGTTCCTGCGCGGCCACGTGGAGCAGCACGCCCAACCCGGTGATGTCTTCTCCCGAAAACGGCGGTGTCTCCCCCGCATATTCCTGTACTACATGAGACACGGCAGCAAGTTCCCACGCCAAGGCAAGCATCGTAGCGATGGGGTTGTGCCCGAAGTCCTTGAAGCCGCGTCCGGCTAGTTTGTGCAGCGGGGCCGCGGCGGGCTGGGCGAGGCGCACGCCGACGCGCTGCGCCAACCCGTCGTGCTGCGTGGCGCAGGCGAGGTCGTTGCTGTGGCAAAACGTGAGTACCTCAGCCTCAGCGTCGTGGAAGCTGGTGCGGCGTGGCCCGGTGAGACCCGAGACATCGCTAGCAAGGCGTACGCCGTCGAGCGGGATGAGGATTTCGCCGTTCTCGCCGCGGACGCCACGCGCGCCGGTGACTGTTTCCGCCGTGTGGTAGGTGGTGCGGCTGCGCCCCGGATCCGCGATCAGGTAGGCCGCGACAAGGCTCGGGTCGGGGGACTCCGCCACGAGGTCCCCGAGCAGGCCAGCCCCTTGCGAAAACCCGAGGAACAACACCTTCGTGTCCGGGCATGCGTCGTGGAGCGTGGCGAGGTGCGTGCGCACCGCCTGCTTACCCGTATCCAGCGATGCCCCGTACGGCAACGCCATGTTCGTCCTGGTCTCCCCCAGCGTCCCAAGCACGCCAACCGACGCCGTGTACGGCACCTGCCACGTGGACACGCTCCCGCCAGCTGCTTCGACGTCAGCGAGCAGGGTCGACCCCGGTCGCAGCCCGCGCACGCGTAGCGGGTCGTCGCCCTGGTTGGAGTCCCCGGTGCCGGCGGCGATGACAAGCTCGTAATCGGTACAGCGCGAAGGTGGGGCCGAGATGTTGCGCTCGAAGGCCTCGAGCGGGGCCGTGGGCAAGGGCTCGCTATCCCCTTTCCCCAGCAGCTGCGCGTTGGCGGGTGGTGTCACAACGCATCCGACGCACACCACGACTGCCAACACGGCGCGCACACCCTTCATCATGCTTGCCTCCATGCGTTGAGGTCCACCGTGAATCCCCCGATGAAGCCGCGGGAGGTGTACTGCCACACCTCGGGGGTGCCCATGCCGAGCGGGGACGGCCAGGCGTCGGCACCGGGGAAGGCTGGGTCGTTGGAGCCCCAGTCGGCAAGCCAGAGAGCGCCGAACTGGGAGGGGCTGGCCAAGCGCATGTATCGACGCCAATACCAGGCATTCGTGTAAACGCCAGCAACGCGCACCCCGAACCGTTGAAAGGTGTCGTAGGCGCAGCGGACGTCGGAAAGTGTGAGCCCAGCGGGGCTTTCCACGTCGAGCCACATCGGGCACTTGATGGCGCCGGGGGCGCGCTGGAGTACCTCGACGCTGGCCTCCACCTGCTCGGCCACGCTGGTTCCCTCGGAAGGGCTGCGCAGGAAGTGGTAGGTGGACACGTTGAGGTCGGCGGAGTGGGCGTCGATAAAGAGGTCGGAAAACGCGTGGTCCTGGTAGGTGCCGTCGGTGGTGCGGATGATGGCGAAGTCGAGCGGGCAGGCGGTGAACTCAAAGCCTGCCTGGTGCTCGGATACGTCGACGCCGAACCGCATTAGTTGCGCTTGCTAAAGCCCATGCGTGGCTGGAAGCCCTCGGGGCGCTTGCGTTGGGCGGCGGCGTCGCCGATGACGAGGCGCCACTTCGCGTCCGTGACCGGCATGTGGGAGAGCGGGAACCAGCCGACGTCGATGGATTCGTCGTCACCGACGACTGGCTCCTGAGAGGGGTCGACGGCTTCGAGGCGGATCTGCGTCGACATGTAGCTTGCGACGTCCCCATTGTCGTGGGTGACGGGGCCGATGGCGCCGACGCCGAGGATCGCAGCCGGAGTGGCCTTGATGCCGGTCTCCTCGAGCACCTCGCGCACCGCGGCGTCGTGGGCGTCCTCACCCGGGTCGGCGATGCCGGTCACGGGCGTCCACTCCTCGTTGTCCGCGCGGCGGACGAGGAGCACTTCGGGCACTGCCCACGGGGTGTCCGCGGTGGAATCCCGCAGCACGACGGCGCATACGGAGGGAACCCACATTGGGTCGGTTCCGATCTTCTTTCGGGTCTGCACGATGAACTCGGGTATAGGCATGGGTTCAAGTGTACTTCGGTTACTATTTACGGCATGTTGCACACCACCACTGATGACTCCGCACAGTCTGTCGCTTTGCTTCGCCGGGTGCCAACTGCACTGTTTGTGGCGGTGTACGGAGCGCTCGTGGTGGTGCTGGCCTCGCTGGCAGTCGCGTTGTACGCCTACCAGCACAACGCTCCACAGGAGACTCGGCTGCAGCGCGAACTAGTGTTTCAGCCCGAGGCACCGCAGGCCGACATCGCGTCGATAGAAGCGAGCATCCGGCCGTACCTGATCGCGAACGCGGAGGTGCACGAAGCACACCGCGGCGCAGCGCTGCGCGGCAACATCACGGATACCGCGGTGCAAGACGTGGACTCGTTCTCGGGCCACCTCTCACGCCTGCTGCAGCAGAACTGCATCCCCGGCGTCGAGCTGCGCACGGGCAGCAACCTCAACGTGAGTTTGTGGGACTACTGCCACGAAGCGCCCGCACCAGAATCGATTGCGCAGCAAATGCGCCTCGCGCTGAGTTACGACGCCGACTTCGTCGGGTTCCTGCACTACCCGTCCAAGCAAACGACGAAAGTGACGTGGATGAACGTCGACGATGACGCCTCACGCGACAGCCTCGTCGCAATGTGGAAGGAGCGTGGCTTGCCCGACGGAGTCGATGAGGTGGTCTACCAGGCATATGGGGCGGGCGAAGTGACCACGCTCGTGATTGATAACAAGGGCGAGCACCCCCTGCACACCGATCCCACGCCTGATTCCAAGTAGCTCACCACTGCTGTTCGACCCACTCGGCGTCCGGCACGACGCGCTCGATGACGCTCAGAATTTGATCAACGTTGGAGTAGGACATCATGATCGGGTCCTCCATGCCTTCCCAGCACTCCTCTCCTGAACGGTCGGCTTCCGTCCCGGAGACCACGCCGATGATGGTGGCGCGCCCATTCACGTCTGCGAAGACGGGGCCGCCCGAGTCGCCGGAGGAGGCGCAGACGCCTGCGATGTCGCCGCGGGACTCACGCTGTTCTTCGTCGTCGTGGGCGGTCACGATCTGGACGCGGCTCGCGGCCTCGAAGTGGCCACAGGTGTAGCCGGTCGTCCCGCCCGTTTTGCAGACGCGGTCAACGGGGCCGATCTCGGCACCGACGCCTGTCGGGATCGGGTCGCCGACGAGCGGCACAGCGCGGTCCGTGTCGTAGATCTCGATAATGCCGACGTCGATGCGCTCCGCCTCTGGGTCCTCTACATCAGGGGTGTAAAGCCCGGAGTAGATAAACCTACCGACTTCCTGCGAGTAGTCGTTCGTGTCCGAGGCCCCCTTCGGCCACACCAGGTTGCCTTCACGCCCGCAGTGCCCGGCGGTGACGGCGTAGGAGCGGCCGTCGGCACCCGAGAACGTGAACGCGACGGTGCAGGACTGCGCGGTGAAGCGCTCCCCCGGCTCCGGGTAGTGGTCCGTGGACTGGATCAGCGAGCCCGGCGCCCACGGTGCGAACTCGGGCACCAGGATCCGGTTGCCCGTTGCCGCGGCAGGCGGTTGCTCCCCGGGTCGCTGGACGGCTTCCTGGGCTTGGCGCTCCTCGGCGGTGCGCGTGTCTATTTCAGAGGTGTGCAGGCCCAGCCACACCACCATCCCGACCAAGCACAGCGCGGCGACGATGACGGTAAACCACGCGGCACCACCTAGCCCGCGACGAGGCGCCGACTGCCCTACTGGGGCGACCGGCTCCGGGAACGTCCACTGTTGCCCGTCTTCGGGCTGGTATTTTTTGGCGAGGTCGCCGCTACTGCTCATCGCCCGCTTCATCGTCAGCGAAGGCGGGGTCGCCCTTGGCAGCTTCTTCCTTCTGAATCTTCATGTCTCGGATGAACTTCTCGGGGTCGAACTCGGTGAAGTACTCCGGGCCTGCGAACTGTTCCTGTGCCATGTGCTACTTCCCTTCGATGGAGTCTTGGATAAAGGCTTTCACGGCGTCGGCGTCATTCGGCAATTCGGTGACGTGCCGTGGTTGGTCCATGATGCCACGGAAGCGCTCGGGCACCTCCGGCTGGGTGCCGGTGGCCTCGACGATGGTCTCGGCGAACTTCACCGGCAGCGCCGTCTCAAGCACGACGACAGGAGTGTTGACGTCACCGCTGACAGCACGAGCGGCGTGGACACCGTCGGCGGTGTGCGGGTCAATCAGCACGCCCGAGCGCTCGTGGACCTCGCGAATGGTCGCCACTCGGTCAGCGTGAGTGGACGAGGAGGAACAGAAGCCGAACGCGTCGCGGATGCGGTCGAGGACGTCTGCACCGCCGAAGTCCTCAGCATCGAAGCCGCCATCGTTGACCTTGGTACCGAAGAGCTCGCTGGTCAACGCGGCGTCGCGCCCGACGGCGTCGAACATCATGCGCTCGAAGTTCGACGCCTTCGAGATATCCATGGATGGCGAGGACGTCGCCTGAGTCTCGGCCGCGCTGCGCGGGCGGTACTGACCGGTGCGGAAAAACTCGTCGAGGACGTCGTTTTCGTTGGTTGCCACGATCAGGCGGTCAACAGGCAGGCCCATTCGCTTGGTGATGTAGCCGGCGCACACGTCGCCGAAGTTGCCGGTTGGCACCGAGAAGCTCACCTTCTGCGAGTTGTTGTCAGTCACGCGCAGGTAGGTGGAGATGTAGTAGACCGTCTGGGCAAGCAGGCGCGCCCAGTTGATCGAGTTGACGGCGCCGATGGCGTACTTGGCCTTGAAGTCGGCGTCGCCGTTGACGGCCTTGACCACATCCTGGCAGTCGTCGAAGACGCCATCGAGGGCAATGTTGAAGATGTTCGGGTCGTCCAGGCCGAACATCTGGGCCTGCTGGAATGGCGTCATCCTGCCAGCCGGGGTGAGCATAAACACGCGGATGTTGTCGCGGCCGCGCATCGCGTACTCGGCAGAGGAACCGGTATCGCCGCTGGTAGCGCCCAGGATGTTCAGGTGGCGGCCGCGGCGGCCCAGCTCGTACTCGAAGAGCTCGCCGAGCAGCTGCATCGCCATGTCCTTAAACGCCGCGGTTGGCCCCTCGGAGAGGTGTGCCAGCCACAGGTCGTCCTCGAGTTTGGTCACGGGGACGATGGCGGCGTCGTTAAATACGGGGGTGCGGTAGGCGCGGGCGGTGATCGCTTCGATGTCGGCGTGCGGGATGTCGTCGATAAAGAGCTTGAGCACCTCGGCGGCGAGTGCCGCGTACCCGCGCTCGGCGAGCAGTGTGCGCCAGCTGTCGAGCTGCTCGGGGCTCAGCTGCGGGTACTCCACGGGAAGGAACAAGCCGCCATCCGGGCTTAAGCCCGTGAGCAGGATGTCAGTGAACTTGTAGGTTGTGCCTGCGGTATCGCGCGTTGAAATGTAATCCACGGTTGCACAGTCTACGTGACGCACCGGACCCGCATGCCGGATTGCCTAACCGAGGGAGTACCTTGTACCGCATGCCCCATTCCAACTCCCCTGTCTCCCAGACCAACGATCCACAGCAGCGCGTCACCCGACGCGCCCTTTTTGTGTGGTTCGGCGCGGTCGCGGTGTACGTGGTCGCCATCTTGGGCCGCACGTCCTTCGGCGTCGCGGGAGTTGAGGCGATCGACCGCTTTGGTATCGACGCTTCTCGGATCGCAGTGTTCACCGCAGTGCAGGTTGGCGTGTACTCGTTGGCGCAGATCCCGACCGGGGTGCTCATCGATAGGCAGGGTCCGCGCTTCATGCTGATCGTCGGCGCACTCGTGATGGCGGTGGGCCAGATCCTGCTCGGGTTTACGTCCTCCTACCCTGTCGCGCTTGCGGCTCGCGTGCTGATCGGCGCGGGCGACGCCACGGCGTTCCTGGCAGTGATGCGTATCCTGCCGAGCTGGTTCCCTCCCCGCAAGACGCCGCTGTTTACGCAGCTGTCCACTGCGATTGGGCAGATGGGTCAGTTCCTGTCCGCGGTGCCGTTCTTGGCGCTGCTGCACGCGAAGGGCTGGCAGGTCGCGTTCGTCTCGCTCGGTGCGGTCGGGGTGCTCGTGGCGCTCGCCGCGGTGGTGGCGGTGGCGGACGCCCCCACGAAGCCCGGTGAAGCATCCCCCGCCAAGAGTGCAAAGGTGCCGCTTCGCACCACGCTCTCGACGGTGGTGCGCTCACCGGTGTGCTGGGAGGCATTCTTCATCCACGGGTTCTCCATCTTCCCGATGATCACCTTCACCCTGCTGTGGGGTGTGCCGATGATGACGCTCGGCATGGGCCTGAACGAGCAGGAGGCCGGCACGGTGCTCATCGTGCTGACGGTGTGCATGATCGTCGCATCGCCGGTGCTCGGTGCGGTCTCTGCACGCTTGGGCGTGCGCCGTGACATGGCGGTCATCGTGCTGTGCTCGCTGACGCCGCTGATGTTTTTGTGGTTCTTTTCGACGTCCACTCCGCGCGGCTTCGGCGCGATCCTGGCGGTGGTGATCGTGATGGGCACGGTGGTGCCCGCGTCCAACTTCGGTTTCGATAACGTGCGCGAGCACGTGCCGCCCGCCATGGTGGCGACCGGCACCGGCCTGGCCAACATGGGCGGGTTCACATCCTCCATGGTGGCAGCCCAGGCGGTGGGGATTTTGCTGGACCACTCGGCAGATTCGGTGCAGTACACGTGGGAGGACTTCCAGTACGCCTGGATCGCGGTCTACGTGCTAGCAGTCCTGCTGATCGTGGGCCTGCTGGTGGCACGGGCGAAGGCGCAGCCGCAGATGCGCCGACTCAAGATCGTCGAGCAAGCGCCACCAACGAAGGCAAACTAGCGCCGCGGGGGTTCCTGGCGCCCGGTCAGGATGTCAACGACGGAGCGGATGGCGGCGTCGCCAAGCTGCGGCAGCGCCGAGGATCCGGGCGTGGAGACCGTGGTCGGCCCCTCGCCTTCGCGGGTGCGCTCGGGCACGCGCTGCTGGTGTGCATCCGTGGTGCCGGGCTCCACGGCGATGCTCAGCGTGGAATCTGCCAGTTCGAGTTCGGTGTCGGGGGTGACGCCGGCGACGCGGGCGGCGTCGACAAGCGCGACGAGGTCCGCGAACGTTGCATTATCAAGGTCAATTGAGATCTGTACAGCCATGGGCACCAGCATAAGTTATTCGAACTCGTGCGACGGCGCCTCGCCCCAGAACACCTCCTCCACCACGCGATATGCGCGGCGGGTGGTGCGCCGGTAGTCCTCCAGGAACTGCTGTTGGTGCTCCGGGCTGTAGCCCGCGGAGCCTGCGACGGGGCCGAGCTGTGTGCCCGGCGCGGGCAGCTGGTCGGTGCGCTTGCCGGTGACGAGCACGATGGCGTTGCGGGCCCTGGTGGCCATCAGCCAGGCCTCGCGCAGTTGGCGGGCCTGCTGCGGTTCAATCACTTGCGGTCGGTCGTCGTTTGGGTCGGCGAGGTAGTCGAGGGCCTCCAGCGTGGAGGTGGTGTGCAAGGCCGGGTGGGTGTGCGCGTGCATCATGGTGAGCAGCTGCACGGTCCACTCGACGTCGGCGAGCGCCCCGCGGCCCAGCTTGGTGTGGGTGGCGCGGTCCGCCCCGCGCGGCAGGCGCTCGTTATCCACGCGCGCCTTGATGCGGCGGACCTCCCTGATGTCGCGCTGGCTGGCACCCCCCGGCGGGTAGCGCACTGGGTCGATGACGCGGAGGAAGTCCGCGCCGAGGTCCCGGTCACCGGCGATGGTGACGGCGCGCAGCAGCGCCTGGCGCTCCCACACCTCGCCCCACTCGGTGTAGTAACGCTCGTAGGACTCCACCGTGCGCACCACCGCGCCAGAGCGCCCCTCGGGGCGCAGTCCGAGGTCGACCTCGAGGGGTGGGTCGGCGCTCGGCTTGGCCAGGCGCGCGCGCATCGCCTCAATGACCTTGGCGGCCCACACGGTTGCTTCGTGGTCGTTGTAGCCCTCGTTGGCTGCGGCAACCACCATCACGTCCGCGTCCGAGCCATAGCCGAGCTCCGCCCCGCCGAGTCTGCCCATCCCGATCACAGCGATGCGCGCCGGCGTTGGGCGCTCGGGGTCCTGGTGCTGGGCGCGCATCTCTGCGGCGAGCGCGGCGCGCAGAACGGCGTCCCACACGTAGGTGAGCTCCTCGCAGACCTGGCGCACCTCCATGAAGCCGAGCAGGTCGGCAGCGGCGATGCGCGCGAGCTCCGCCCGACGCAGCGAACGCGCCACCGACACCGCGCGGTCCGGGTCCTCGTAGCGCCCGGCGGCTGCGACGATCGCCTTCTCCACTTGGTCGGGCGCCGCCTCGATGAGGCGCGGACCCGAGGAGCCGTCGCCAAAGAGTTTGACCACCTCAGGGGCCGCGATGATCAGTTCGGAGGCGTACGGGCTGGTGCCCAGGATCTGCATGAGGCGCTGGCTGACCACGCCCTCGTCGCGCAGCATGCGCAAAAACCAGCTCTTATCCTCCGCCGCCTCCGAAAGCTTGCGGTAGTTCAACAGCCCCGCGTCCGGGTCCGCGGTGCCACCCAGCCAGTGCATGAGCGACGGCAGCAGGATCGCCTGCAGCTTCGCCCGGCGCGAGGTGCCCTTCACCAGCGCGGTGAGGTGGTCGTGGGCGCGCGCCGGGTGGCGGTAGCCGAGTGCGGCGAGCTGGGCCTTGACGGCGTCGGCGCTCAAGGTAGCCTCGCCGTAGCTCAGGTTCACCACCGCGCTAAGCAGCGGACGGTAGAAAATGCGTTCGTGCAGGTTGGCCACGGTGAACCGGACCTGCTTGAGGCGGGTGCGCAGCGCCTCGGTCGCGGTCGCGCGTGGGCCGGTGCGGAAGCCTGAGGTGCGCGCGAGCCACCGCAGCGCTTTCGCGTCGTCGGGTTTGGGCAGCTGGTGGGTGCGCTTGAAGCGGGTGAGCTGCAGTCGGTGCTCGAGCAGGCGGAGGAACTCGTAGGCGTCGATCAGCTTGGCGCCGTCCTCGCGGCCGATGTAGCCGCCGTCGGTAAGCACCTGGAGCGCGTCGACGGTGTTCTTCACCCGAATGCTTGGGTCGATGCGCCCGTGCACGAGTTGGAGCAGCTGGACGGCGAATTCGACGTCGCGAAGCCCGCCGCTGCCCAGCTTGAGTTCGCGCTCGCGCAGGTCTTTCGGCACGTGCTCGAGCACGCGCCTGCGCATCGCCTGGACGTCCTCGACGAAGCTTGTGCGTTGCGACGCCTCCCAGACCAGCGGGCGCAACGCCGCGATGTAGCGCTGCCCCAGCTCGGCGCTGCCTGTCATCGGGCGCGCCTTGAGCAGCGCCTGGAACTCCCAGGTCTGCGCCCACCGTTTGTAGTAGGCCAGGTGGCTGTCGACGGTGCGCACGAGCGCGCCGGACTTGCCCTCGGGGCGGAGGTTGGCGTCGACCTCGAAGAAGCACGCGGTGCCAAGCTGCATCACGGTGCTGGCGGTCTTGGTTGCCGGGGCTGTGGCTGGTTCGGCGACGAAGATGACGTCGACGTCAGAGATGTAGTTCAGCTCGCGGGCGCCGCACTTGCCCATCGCCATGATCGCGAGGCGGGAGTCGGGGTCGTCGTCGCCGTAGGTTTCGCGGATGGCGACGGCCAGCGCTGCGGTCAGAGCGGCGTCGGCGAGCGTTGTGACGTACTCGGTGACGTCGCGGTAGCCCACCTCACCTGCGAGGTCGGAGGCGGCGATGCGCATCATGAGGGTGAGGTAGTGCTCGCGAAGCGGTGTGGTGGCGCTGGCGTGACGCGACCACTCCTGCCCCGCCCGGTAGGTGCCGGGGGTGGTCAGGTCCTCGCTTGCTGTGTCGCCCTCGAGGCCCGCGGGTGCGGCATCGACGGCCGCGAGCATCGTGCGGAAGAGCTCCTCGCTGCCTGGGAGCGGCTCGAGCAGGCTGCACCAGCGCTGCGGGTGCGCCACCAGGTGGTCGGACAGCGCCGTGGAGCCGCCGAGCAGCGCGAACAGCCGGGTGCGGAACTGGCCGTCGGCCGCCAGGTGGGACTGCACGTCCTGCCAGGATGGGGCGTCGTCAAGCGCGCTGAAGAGACGGTAGAGCGTGTTGAGCGCCAGGTCTGGATCGCCGGCGTCGGCAAGCGCTGCGAGCACCTTCGCATCCGTGATGCCGAGTGTGGTTAAGTCCTCGGCGGCGCGGGGGCTGGTCAGCCCGAGCTTCGCAGGGTTCGGCAAGGGTGCATCTGCAGACATGGTGTTTCCTTAAAGGTCGATGCCGCTTTCGATCTCCCACGGGGTGATCTGGGAGGTGTAGGCGTGGTACTCGTCCCACTTCGAACGCAGGAAGAACTCGAAGACCTGCTCCCCGAGCACTTCCGCCATAAACTCGGAGCGCTCCAGGTGGCGCAGCGCCTGGTCGAGCGAGTTCGGCAGGTCGCGGTACCCCATCGCGCGGCGCTCCCGGCGAGTCAGCGCGAATACGTCGTCGCGGCTTGGCTCGTCGAGCTCATACTCGCCCTCGATGCCGCGCAAGCCCGCTGCCAGCACCGCCGCGTACGCAAGGTAAGGGTTGCAGGCGGAGTCCAACGAGCGGACCTCGATGCGGCGCGAGTCCGCCTTGTGCAGGCGGTAGGTGGGCACGCGCACCATCGCGGAGCGGTTGGAAACGCCCCACGTCGCCGCGGTCGGCGCCTCGGAGCCGAACTGGAGGCGCTTATACGAGTTGACCCACTGGTTCGTCACCGCGGAGATCTCGTTGGCGTGCTCGATGATGCCCGCGATGAACTGGCGGCCCGTCTTAGACAGCGAAATCTCATCGTCCGGGTCGTGGAAGGCGTTGGTCTCCCCCTCCCACAGCGAGAAGTGGGTGTGCATCGCGGAACCATCCATGTCCGCGAACGGCTTCGGCATGAACGTGGCGTGCACGCCATTGGCTTCCGCGACAGTCTTCACGATGTAGCGGAAGGTGACCACGTTATCGGCCATGGTCAGCGCGTCGGTGTGCCGCAGGTCGATCTCCTGCTGGCCGGCGCTGGCCTCGTGGTGGGAAAACTCAGTGACAATGCCCATGTACTCCAACGCGGCGATCGCCTGGCGGCGCAACTTCGGCGCCTCGTTGCGCTTCGCCTGGTCGAAGTAGCCGCCCTTGTCCGCCGGCACCGGGTCCTCCCCAGGCATGTTCTGCTTGAGCACGTAGTACTCGATCTCGGGGCTGGCGTTGAACTCGAAGCCGAGCTCACGCGCGTGCGTCATCTGGCGGCGCAGTACCTGGCGCGGGTCGGCGTAGAGCGGGTCGCCGTCCGGCATGGTGATGTCGCAGAACATGCGGGCGGTCTGCAGGCCGGTGCCTTCGTCGAACGGCAGCGGCTGGAAGGTGGAGGGGTCCGGGCGCAACAAGGTGTCGGACTCGGAGATGCGGGAGAAGCCCTCGATGGAGGAGCCGTCGAAGCCCACGCCCTCGTCGAAGGCGGCCTCAAGTTCGGCGGGGCTCATCATGACGGTTTTCAGGGATCCGAAAATGTCAGTGAACCACAGGCGGATGAACGCGATGTCTCGCTGTTCAACCATGCGAAGTACGTTTTCCTGTTGCGTGTCCATAGTGTTGTACCCTACTGCGCCTGCGCTCGTGCCGCCGCGAAAGTGGGCGAACGCGTTAGACTTTGCGGTGACCGCACATGCTTCGTGTTGAAAGTAGGGCTTCGCCGTGGCTGCACCACATGAGTACGTAGAAATTGAGATCAAGTTAGCTGTCGACGACTCCACCGCCGTCCCCGACATGCGGCAGCTGCCGGGGGTGTCCGCGCTCGCGAGCACGAGCCACCAGCAGCTCTCCGCAATCTACTATGACACGGCTGACCTGCGCCTGACGCGCGAGAAGATCACGCTGCGCCGCCGCACGGGAGGCCCGGACGACGGCTGGCACATGAAGATTCCAGCAGGTCAAGGCCGCACCGAGCTACGCTGCCCACTGCAGGACCCGCACACGGTCCCGCAGGAGCTTGTCGACGCCGTCCGCGCCATCGTTCGCCGCCACCCGCTGCAGCCCATTGCCCAGGTGGACAACCACCGCGTGGAAACCATCCTCGCCGACGAGGAAGGCCAGCCCGTCGCCGAGTTTTGCGACGACCACGTCTCCGCCCGCTCCCTGCTACCAGGGGGTTCGCACACCACTTGGCGCGAGTGGGAACTCGAACTCACGGAGCAGGTCGCGGGTACCAACGCAGGTGCGTCCCTGCTGCGCCAGGCGGAGCGCTACCTGCTCTCCTCCGGCGCTCGCCCGTCCTCCTCGCCGTCGAAGCTGACGTCCGCACTCGGGGACTCGTTGGCGAAAGCTCCGCTGCCTCCGCACCTCACCGAGGCGCACCTGCCTGCGGATTCCCCGCTACATTCTCTGTTAACTTCCGTACGCACGCTTCGCGACACCATCGTCCACGGCGACCGCGCCGTACGCGCCGACCAGTGGGACTCGGTGCACCAGCAGCGAGTGGCAATCCGGGAGCTGCGCTCCATCCTGCGCACCTTCGACGGGCTCGTGCAGGGCGATGCGTTTTCGAAGATCGAGAAGGAACTCAAGCACGTCGCGGGCGTGCTCGGGGTGGCGAGAGACGCTGAGGTGGTGCACGCCCGGTGGTTACAGCTGCTCGACACTGACGACTCCGGCTGCATGGATGATGCTGCCGCAGCCCACCTGCGCGAGGATATGCACAGCGTGTACAAGCTCGCGCACCGCAACATCGTCAACATGTGCAACAGCGACGCCTACCTCAACCTTCTCGACGCCATCGATGAACTCATCGCGAATCCTCCCCAGGTGCGCGAGGGCATCAAGGACAACGACGAAGCCCTGGCCCGCCACGTGCGCAAGGCATATAAGAAGCTGATGAAGCGCCACGCCAAGGTCGACGACCGCTACCACGACACGTCATTGCCGCGCGCGAAGCGCGAGGCCTACGTGCACGACGTGCGCAAGGCCGCCAAGCGGCTGCGCTACGCCGCGGCCGCCACCGGCGACCCGAAGTTCAAGCGCCTCATCAAGGCCTGCAAGCGCCTGCAATCGATGCTGGGTGATTTCCAGGACTGCGCGACCTCGCGCGAGGAGCTGCTGGTGCTTGCGAAGCTGGCGCGCCAGCGCGACGAGGACGTGTTCGCCTACGGCATGTGCTTCCAACGCGAACTCCGCGACGGTGAAAAGGCACTGCGCGGCTACTTCGGCGCAATCCGCGAAGTAAAGAAGGCAGCACAGAAAGCCCTGTAAGCCCTGTTCGTGTAGTAGGGGCTACTTCTCCCAGGAAGGTGGGGTGCCCCAGTTGTCCTCGGCGGCCTCTTCCGCGTCCGCCTGCTGGTTACGCGCGGCCGCGATGCGCAGCGCATCCTCGGCTTCCTCGCGCGTCTTGTAGGGGCCCATGCGGTTTTCCCAGGACTGTTCTTTGCCCTCGGTGATCTCGCCGGTGGTCGGGTTGTAGTAGAAGTTTCCGTTCATGGCGCCCACCTTAGCGCCACGGGTATGGTTGTGCCCTATGAGTGTCCAACAGGAGATGCGTGCTGCGCATGCCCACCACGCTGGCTGCGCCCCCGACCACGTCGCTTCCGCGCCGGCAACGGTGGTGGTGGCTGGTGATGGCGTCGATAATTATGGCGGGGCGAGCATCATCGGGCTTGGCCCACAGCGGGTGTGTGCCGCGGTGAGCCGCAGGTCGGACGATGTCATTTCGCTCCAGTTCACGCGTGCCGACGGCCGGATCCTCGCCGCGACCACCACCCTGGCGGCACTCAACGCCCCTACCGCGGGCACCGAGGAAGCGCAGCTCGCGCACCGGATTACCGGGCTGATCCATACGCTGATCCACCGCCAGGTGCTTTCCCGCGAGACCACGGGAATGGACATCTCGGTGGTCTCCCACGTCCCGCACGGAGTTGGCCTCGGCGAGATTGCCGCGGCAGAAGCCGCCATCACGTTGGCATGCGCCGGCGCCCACGACGATATCGACGCCCCTCCCCTGCGCACGAAGCTTGCGGAGGTCTGCGCACAGTCCGCCACCGCGTACGCCACGTCCAGCCCACTGAAGGCGCGCTACACCGCGGCGCTTCGCGGCCACGGCACCACGCTGAACCTTGTGGAGCAGGCGGACGGCTCGGTCACGCAGATCACCCACCCGGAGCGCCTTGGCCTGCGGCTGTTCGTGGTGGCCAAGGAGCAGGCACCGCAGCCGGACGCGTTCGCGGAGTCGATGCGGCGGCGCCAGGAGTTCATCGAGACGGCAGCCGCTAACTTCGGCGTGGCCTCGCTGCGCCAACTACCTGACGCGACCGCGCGCGTGGTCCAGTGGGTGGAGGCCCGCCACACCGTTGGCGATAGTTCCGCACCGGATCCGCGGCGCGCACGCGCAGTGCTGCAGCGCTGTGAGGACGAAACGGCACGCGCACTGGGAGCGGCGCAGGCGTTGCGCTCGCAGCAGATCGATGCGCTGGTCAACGCGCTAAGCCCCCACGCGGGTGACGCCACCGATGAGGCCCTGGCAACCCCGGCGCTGCTGAGCCAGCTCGCGTGCGAGTGCGGAGCGAGCGTCGCAAGACCAGCCGCACCTGGGGTCTCCCAGTCGGTGCTGGCGCTGGTGCCGGCGTCGAAAGCCGAAAACTTTGCCTCCCGGATGGAGGAGAACCTGCTGGTCATCCCGATCACGACGGGTGAGGTTGGCAGGATCGAAGTGTAAGGCGAATGAGCCAGCCTATAAGCCGGATTCTGTACCCACGTCCGTAGGCGCGGGCGGCAACCATCCATCTGTGCGTCCCATCGCTGGGCGCATCAAGCAGCTACCTTCGGACTGGGCGGGCAGCCTCATCACGTCCGACGACCCCAGCCTTGCGGCTGCGGTTCTTGCCTTGCTCCCGGTGGGGTTTACCTGGCCACGCACATCACTGTGCATGCCGGTGCGCTCTTACCGCACCCTTTCACCCTTACCTACCCAGTTGCCTGGGTTGGCGGTGTACTTTCTGTTGCACTTGCCCGCGGATCGCTCCGGGTTGCTGTTAGCAACCACCGTGCCCTGTGGAGTCCGGACTTTCCTCGGTCCCCGCCAGCCACAACGCGTGTGGCGGTTCGGGGCGACGCGGTCGCCCGGCCGGCTCATTCGCACTGTGCCACTCTACAACACAGCGGCCGGTGCGCTTTATTTTCGGTGGTGGGCGACGTCGTTGACGCAGCGCACCACGCCCATCTCCCCGTAGAACTCCACCACAGAAATCGACGCCAAGTCCAGAAACAGGTGCTTGAACACTTCAGCGCTCACGTTCAGCCCCTGACGGATCACCGACTTGATCGGCGTGGTGTGCGCCACCAAGAGGATGGTTTTGCCCTCGTAACGCTCCTGGACGCGCAGCCGGGCACGCGTGACGCGGCGATGCAGCGATGCCAGCGACTCCCCGTTCGGCGGCGCGGTGGCGGCGGAGGCCTGCCACGCCTCGAACTCCTCGGGGTAGCGCTGCTGCGCGTCCTGCCTGCTGAGCGCTTCGAAGTCACCGAAGTCCACCTCGCGGAAGCCCTCCTCGGTGACGATGTCCTCGTGCGCAATCCCGAGCGCGTCCGCGCAGGCCTGCGCGGTTTGCTGGGCACGCGCCTGCGGTGAGGCAACGATCACGTCGATGTGCCCCATCTCGGCGAGCGCGGCCGCGGCCCGGCGCGCTTGCGCCTGCCCGATTTCGGTGAGCGGCGGGTTGGCCTGCCCGCTGTAGACGCGGCGGGCGGAGTGTTCGGTTTGGCCGTGGCGCAGCAGCACGAAGCGGGTGCGCGGGGCGTCGGTGCCGGACCAGTGGCCGGGGCTGGCCGTCTCGTGGGGCTGTGCCTCTTTTGGTGCTGCCGAGGCGACCTGCTTCGGTGCTTGCGCGGGCGCCTCGTGTGCAACGAGACCCTGTTTGCCCTTCGCGGCGGCGTCCATGGCCACGTTGGACAGCTCGTCGGCCTTCTTGTTCTTGGCGCGCGGCACCCACGTGTACGTCACCTTTGTGCACGTGCGTGCGAGCTGCTTCGCCTCAAGTGCGAGCTGCTGCATGTCGGGGTGCTTGATCTTCCAGCGCCCGTTCATCTGCTCGACCACGAGCTTGGAGTCCATGGACACCGCGACTTCGTCGGCGCCGGCGTCGATGGCGGCCTTCAAACCCTCAATGAGTCCGTGGTACTCCGCGACGTTGTTCGTGGACTTCTTGCCCACCGCGTAGACGACTTCCGCCAGCGTCTCCCCGTCCGGGCCGTAGACGACGGCACCGCTTCCGGCGACGCCGGGGTTGCCACGGGAGCCGCCGTCGCAAAACATGGCTACCTTCATGCGCCTACTCCTGTACCTGGGTGCGCACGAGCAGTGTGCCGCAGTTCGGGCACATTGGGACCTCGTCGGCCGGGGTGGCGTTGACCTGGTTGCGCTCGGTGGCGGGCAGGGCGATGAAGCAGCCGTTGCAGGTGCGGCCGTTGAACGCGGCGGCGCCGATTTCGTCGTAGGCCTCGAGGACGTCCGCGGGCAGCTGGCTGCGCAGTGCTTCGGTGTCCACGCGCTCGCGTGCCGGGAGAGCGTCCACGGCGCGCTGCGCGGCCTCGACCTTGCGCTCGAGCCCGTCCAGGCGAGCCCCATGGTTGTCGCGGTTGTTGCGCAGCGCCGCGATCTCGTTGTGGGCCTCCTTCAGCTCATACTGCAAATCCGCGATGCGCGACTTCGTGGTGTAACGATCGTGTTGCAGGTCCTTGCGGCGCTCCTCGTCTGTCTCCGCGCCGAGCATGCGCTTGTTGTCCAGGTCGCGGCGCTTGAGCTTGCGCTCGTCTTCCTGGATGCGCAAGATCTCCAGCTCCATGTCGTCGACGGCGAGCTGCGCCGCAGACGCCGCACCGCGCATGCGCTCGAGCTCCGCGGTGAGGCGCTGCAGCTCCTTTTCCTCCTCGCTCGTGGCCTCGGGGTGGGCGGCCTGGCGGTCAGCCTTGGCAAGATTCAGTAGTACCTGCTGGAGTTCTACGGCAAGTTTCACGGGGAAGCACTGCTCCTTTACTTGGCTTGATTCGGGTGGGCGGAAACGGTCCACGGGTCCGTGCGCACCGGGATGATGCACGTTTCCACGCCTAGCGGGTTCACGATACCCTCTGCCTGCTGCGTCCACGGAAATTCACTCGCCCAGTGCGCAGTATCGATCACGGCGGGCCCACCAGCGCGCAGGTGCTCGTCGACTGGGTGGTGGCGCAGGTCCGAGGTGACATAGACATCGACGCCGAGCGCCCTCGCATCGTCAAGGAAGCTGTCGCCCGAGCCGGAGGAGACGGCGACGGTGCGCACCATCTGCTCCGGGTCGCCTGCGGCGCGCACGCCCCACACGGTCTCAGGCAGGGCGTCGGCCACGCGCTGGGTGAACTCGCGCAGGGTCATCGGCTCAGGCAGGGTGCCCACTCGCCCAAGGCCGGTGGCTCGCTCGAGCGCCCCCGGCGTATCGACGTCCACATCCCCCACCGGGCGAATCGGCCTGCCGGGCCGAATCCCGACCAGCTCCGCCAACTTGTCATTGACCCCCGGGCGCGCCGAGTCCGCGTTCGTATGCGCCGCGAACAACGCGCAGCCGCCGCGGATCAGCGTGTGCACGACCTTGCCCTTCGGCGTATTCGCCGCAACAGAGTGCACCCCGCGCAGCAGTAGCGGGTGGTGAACCACCAGCATGTCCGCGCCTTCCTCCAGCGCGCGCTCCACCACGCTCATCGTGCAGTCCAGGGCAAACGCCACCTTGTGCACGGGCTCGTCCGGGTCGCCGCAAATCAGGCCGACCTGGTCCCAGCTTTCGGCGAGTTCGGGCGGGTAGGCGGCCTCGAGTGCCGCGACAATATCTCCTACAGTCTTCGTCGTCATGGCAACTAGCCTACAAACCTGGAATGCTGGTGGGCGTGACACTCCAAACAAACCGCCCGACCGTGCTCTTTGACGTCGACGGCACCATCCTCGACTCCTTCCCAGGAATCCGCGAAGGCTTCCTGCGGGGGCTCGCCGCCATCGACGTCGCCCCGCCCGACGAAGCGTTCATCGCGAAGATCCCGGGGCCGCCCATGCGCGAGTCCTACGAGAAGGCCGGGTGCACGCCCGCGCAAGTCGACGCCGCGATGCAGGTCTACTCCGACTTCATGAGCACCGACGGGTGGCAGCAGTTCACCGTCTTCGACGGCATGGCCGAACTCATCGCCCAGCTTGACCGGGATGGGTTCCGTGTCGGTACGGCGACGTCCAAAAGCGAAACCTTCGCCGAACTCGCGCTGAAGCGCGCGGGCATCTGGCCGCACCTGGACTTCCTCGGCGCCGCCGACCACGAGCGCGGCCGCAGCACCAAGATCGCGGTGCTGGAGTACGTCCACAACACCTTCGCAGCAAAGCGCCCCATCATGGTCGGCGACCGCACCCACGACTTCACGGGTGCCGCCCACTTCGACATCCCGTCCGTCGCCGTGACCTGGGGATACGGCGACGCCGAGGAGTGGGCACAGGCCACCCACACCGCACAAACCGCAACCGAGCTCAAGGAGATCCTCTATGCATATTGATTTCGTGTGCACCGGCAACATTTGCCGCTCGCCCATGGCGGAAGTCATCATCGCCGCCAAACTTGCCGACGCCGGCCTCGCCAACGACGTCCGCGTCACCTCCTCCGGCATCGGCGGCTGGCACGTCGGCGGCCCCGCCGACCCGCGCGCCGTCGCCGAACTCGCCAACCACGGCTACGACGGCACCCGCCACCGCGCCCAACAGTTCGGCGCCAACCAAATCGATGCCGACCTCATCGTCGCCCTCGACACCAACCACGTCTCCGAACTCATCGCCCGCGGCGTCCCCGAATCCCGCATCCGCCTGCTGCGCTCCTTCGACCCAGCCGCCCCCGAAGGCGCCGGCGTCGAAGACCCCTACTACGGCGGCGCCGACGGCTTCCAAACCACACGCGAACAAATCGAAGCCGCCGCCCCAGGTATTATCAGCTGGGTCAAAGCGCAGCTAGACTAGCCGGAGAAAGTACGGAATCTGTGAAAGCGGGAGCAACAATGCAACCTGAAACAGGTGCACAACCATGGTGGAAAACGTTTCTGACCCCCGGATGGGTCATCGTCGCCATCCTGATCGTGTTGTTCTCCTACTTCGCGTTCACCCTGCTGGCGCCATGGCAGCTCAACAAGAACGAAGCGCTCGTGGAGCGCAACGACCACATCAAGACCGCCTTCGAGCATGACCCGGTGCCGATCGGAGAGGTCGTCGACAAGCAGGGCGAACTCGCGCCCGGCGCCGAGTGGACCCGCGTCACCGCAACTGGCACCTACGCCCAAGACAGCGATGTGCTGCTGCGCCTGCGCCCCATCGACCGAACCCCATCCTTCCAAGTACTGACCCCATTCCGCCTGGACAACGGACAAAGCGTGCTCGTCAACCGCGGATGGGTCCCCGCCATCGGCTCCACCCAAGTCCCCGACATCGACGCCCCACCCACCGGCGAACAAACCATCTCCGGCATGATGCGCGTCGACGAAGGCGTACACCCCTCCGCACCCCTCAACGACCAGGGCTACACCATGGTCTACTCCATCAGCCCAGGTCAAGTCGGCGAACTCACCGACACCGCCCTGGCCAGCCCCTACGTCCAACTCCTGAGCGACTCCCCCGGCGTCCTCACCGCCATCCCCCTACCCATGCTCGAGACCGGCAACCACCTCTCCTACGGACTCCAGTGGATCGCCTTCGGCATCATGGCGCCCGCCGGCCTCATCTACTTCATCTGGGCCGAAACCCGCGAACGCCGCCGCTTCAAAGAAGAACAAGCCGAGCTTCTCGACGCCCCCTCCGAACCCGCCGAGCCTGTTGCTCCCGCCTCCGCCCCCGCTGCTCCCGCTGCTCCCGCTCAGGCGCGGTCCCGCTACGGCACCCAACGGCGCAACCCCTGGGCCAAATCATACGAAAAGGAAGAAGAACGCTAATGCCCCACCAGCTGACCCAACGCGACGTCAAACATCTCGCCCGCTGCCTCACGCTGCTCGGTGACGCCAACATCCACCTCGACGCCGCCGCCGAACCCGCCGACATCGAAGACGCCATCCTCGACGACCTCGACGCCTTCCGCGAAGCCCCGATGACCACGCTGCTCGGCCTGCGCGGACCCCACAACGCCCCGCTCATCGACTCCGTCGTCCACAGCGTCCCCCAAACCGACAACGCCTTCGTCCACCTCCTCGACTACATCGCCCTCGCCGCCAAAGCCCTGCGCGCCGAGCTGCGCGAAGTCGCCGTCTTCCCCGACCCCGACAACATCGAAACCGGCTCCCTCCGCCTGCGCGTCGGCGAATGGGACGTCACCGACATCGACATCCCGGCCGGTTCTTCTGGTTCTGCTGGCATCGCTGATGCCGAACTTGCCATCATCGGCGCCCTCATGCCCCTCGACGCCGAAGCCGTCACCTTCCAGGCCCCGCAAGGAGTCGGCGTCGTCCTCGCCGACGTCGTCCCCGGCACGCCGCAGGCCAGCATGCAGGCCGTCTTCACCGCCATCGAGGCGGAGCTGTAGGGGTTTCTGGGCGTTCGCCTTCGGGGAACTTTCCTGGGCTACCATGCCGATTCTGCTCCGGTCGAGGTGTTAGAAGCGTGCGATGCAGGTCGACCATTTCTGCCCAGCCTGGCCGATTTTCAGCGACCAGCATCGCACTCCTTGAATACCTCGACCGGAACTTCTTTCGGACCTTTAGGCAGCTCACCCTCCTACCCCTGCGCGCGCTGCTCGAGACCGTCCAGCAATAAATCGATGAGGTTCGGAACCAGGTTTTTTGCCACGTTATTGACCGGCACCCCGGCTGGCAGTGGACGGGTCACCACACCAAGGCCGATGTGGAACTCAATGGGGTCTAGATCTTCGGGGCATAGGTGGGCAGCTTTGGCAGGGTCGAGGAGGCGGTTGTAGCAGGCACGGATCTCCCTAATCCGCTTCTCGATCATGGGTTCGCGCCGCTTGATAGTCGCGGGGTCACTCATGGAATCGGCGAAGATCGCCTGCGCAAGCGCCGCGTGTTTGAGGTCCCCGATTTCGTGGGTGGCTTGGCGCCAGGCGTTGCGGGGGACGTCGGCAAATTCGTCGAGGTGGCGATCGATGACGTGGTTGATGTCCTCCACCGCGTGTTCGCCAATGGCATCCAGGAGGTCGATGCGCTCCGGGAAATGTCGCGTGGCTGTCGCCACTCCAACCTCGGCTTCCTTCGCGATGGCGCGCATGGAAACGCCGGGGCCGACGTCGATAAGAAGTGAGCGGGCTGCGGTGACGATGGCCTCGCGGTTGTCGCGTGCGTCTTGTCTCATGCTTGACAGCTTAACAAATGGAACACTATGTTCGGTTTGTGTAAGTGAAACACTGCGTTCCATATAGGAGGTTCCCGTGAACGCAACGAACAACTCAACAGTCAAGGCGGTCGGCGCCGTCATTGGAATCCCGATCATCATTGGGCTCATGCTCTTCGCATTCCTCGCACCAACCTTCGCATCAGGCCCGCGCAATGTGCCGCTGGCGGTTGCGGCGCCGGGACCGCTCGTCGAAAAGATGGAAGCAACACTAAGCGAGGACGGCCCCACCCTCCTCGTACGCGATTCCGACGAGGAAGTGCGCGATGCGATCGCACAGCGTGAAGCGGTGGGTGGGCTCGTGGTCACCCCGCAGGGTGCGACGGCATACACCGCCTCCGGCAACGGCGCACCGTATGCGCAGATGATCGAGGGCATGGCGGGACAACTCGAAGCTCAGGGCATGGACGTGACTCGCGAAGACCTCGCGCCGACCTCCCCGGACGACCCGCAAGCGACCGGCCTTGCGCTGCTCGGACTGCCGCTGGCGTTCGGCGGAATTGTCTCCGCCGTCATCGCGACACTCGGATTCCGCGGAAAGAAGTGGACAAAACTCGCCGTTCTCGTGGGGATTGCTGCGCTCGGGTCGCTGGTCGCGACGTGGATGCTGCACTCCGTCTACGGGACCCTCACCGGCAGCTTCGGGATGGAGTGGTTCGGCATCGGCTGCGGCATCCTCGCGACGTCGCTGCTCACCGCCGGTTTGGGCGCAGTCATCGGGCTGCCCGGCGTGGGCCTCGGCGCGATCCTGACCATCTTCGTCGCCAACCCGCTCTCCGGCCTGGCCACCGGGCCGTGGCTCCTCCCCGTCGGCTGGTCGACGCTCGGCCAGTGGATGCCAATCGGCGCCACCGGACACCTCGTGCGCTCCCTTTCCTACTTCGATGGCCTCGGAGCAACCCAGAGCTGGTGGGTATTGCTCATCTGGATCGTGGTTGGGCTCCTGCTCCTGTTCTTGGAGCGAGGTCGCGCTGCTGAGTCTGGTGCTACTGAGGCGGTTGCGGACCACTAGAGAAGGTCCTGCACGTTCCTGGGCATTCGCTGTGCACCACAATCCATTACGACCCCTGACGACCTGAGCAAATGCAAAGGTGCGTCGCGAAAATCCTAGATTTTGGTGCGCCACCCCTTGCGCTCTCGTTCTACCACTGAAATAGTTCCCGGGCTCGGGAACTATTTTTCGTTTTGGGCCTGTTCCCGTCGACCACCACTCACGTCTTCCCAGGTCGCGACGGATGTCCACAAAGATTGTTCCCGGTTTCACTGATGAACTACCAGTCAGTTTCCGTTCCGGTCGAGGTGTTAGAAGCGTGCGATGCAGGTCGACCATTTCTGCCCAGACTGGCCGATTTTCAGCGACCAGCATCGCACTCCTTAAAGCCCATGCTTTGAACCCGGCACCAGATACTCTCACGGGCTAAAGCCCTGAGCTTGGTCATTGCCCCTCCTTGAGTCGGTCGATGTGTACCTGGCTAAACCCGCACCACATGCCCACCAGCTCACCACGTGCGTCGTGGACCTCCACTAGTGGCAGCTCCTGCCAGCCCTTCATTTCCATCTCCACAATCTTCACGGGGTAGTCGTCGAGCTGTCAGACCTGCACGACGACCCCGCAGCGTGTGAGTGCGCGGATCGTGGTGGTGCACCGCACACAGTGTGGGCGGCTGTAAACGGTCGCGGTCATCATTTCATCTGTCATTGCCTTCTCCTTTGTAGAAGCCGATGATTGTCTGTAGGTCTTGGAGGGTGGTGTGTTGGTTGGTTCAGTGGGAGGAGGTGCGGGTGGTGGCGGTGGCGATTTTGAGTTCGCAGTTTTTCATGGGTGGTTTCTCCTCAGTGGTTGGGTGGTTTTGGGTATTAAAAATGGCCCCTGCACGAGGTTGTGCGGGGCCAGGCGGCGCAGCATGTTTAATGCTCCAGCTAGACTGAGAAACTTCGATTTCTCAATAATAGAGCTCTTTATTTTATCCGGTCAGCCATGCAATTCGCGGGTAGAGGAAACTTGCCGAGCTTGTTTAATAGCATCGCGATCTGCAGCAATGACAATTTCGGTGAGTTCTCCAAGTAGCCAAACTAAACGAATTGAAGAGTGCGCGAGTAACAGGAATCCTGCTTGAAATATGTATGGGGCAATACTCGGACAATTGAGAAGGCTAAGAAGATTAGCAAGTGTGAAAGCAAGGACTGCGAAAAATCCAGATGATGTGGAACTTATCCAATTGGACTTTAATGCTTTCCCTCCAAGTACTCGGAGTTTTTGAAAGCGTTTGCCGTTGGCAGTCAGAGCAAATATTACTACTACACCAGAAAAACCCGATACTGTAGCTGCAGCCCCAAGCGCGCCGGTATAGAGGGACTCAGTTCGATCTGGGGTCGCAGAGTCTGACAACGCATGCCAGATATCAGGTATTTGACCCGTCAGAGCAAGCAGCGCATGTAACATAGTGAGTGTTAGCAGCGTTGCATCAATTAGACGTGGATAAGAACGAAGTATCTCCTTCCGTGTCTTTCCCCACTTCATTGTATGCCTCTCTGCCTTCTATGGGATAACTTCTAAAGTTTACGAAGTTTTTCGCGAAATTTACTGTTTGCTTCAAGCATTCCCTGAAGAATATGCTCGGGCCCTGGTTGCTCATTTTCTTCGTTCTGGAACGATTCTTTAATCGTGATTCGATCGGAGATGAAGTCAATCGAATCTTTGCGCAGCTTTCCATCCTTGTCCCAATTGGTCAAGGTGGCCTCAGCTTTTTTGAATTTCTGAATATCCGTTTCCTTACCAAACAGGTTGACAAGCGCAGTCTTAATATCATCCTGTATTGAGGGGGAGACAGTATAATTGCCAAAGCTTAGAGTGATACCTACCGTCATCTGATTTCCGGTGTCGATTTCTTTAGCTTTCGCCAAAGCTTTACTCACACTGTCATCCCCATCAAGTTCTGCAAGGTCTACATCATTGTCGAGCGTGAGCTGAAGTCTAGTTGCACCATCAGCTTCTTGCAGACGTCTGAGTTGGTCCCTACGGACAAACGGGGTTAATTCGAAGCGATTTCCGCTTTGAAGAGTATTGAAATGGTGAGAAATTGCTGCGCTAATGGCGGAGACTGTAGCTCCATTCTGAGTTCTCGATATTGCTACTACGTTTTCGTGCCCTGATGCGGTCAGGTAGGCACCTTCGATGAGATGACCACCGATACCAGTTTGAGCGAGCCTCTCAATTTGGTCGCTGCCCTGGTCTCGATGGTCAGGCCAATCGTCTTTAGAACGAACCTTTCCAATATACAGGAACTTTACGGAAGGAGATTTTATACTTGCTGCCTGGACAATATAGTCCCTCCCATAGTGCTTAAATGAAAAGCTCGACCCATCTAAAGCATTAATCTCATCCCAAATATCGTTCCAAAATGTACTTGGGATATCGATAGGTTGGTCGTCCTTATCCCACCATTTTGGTGAGTAGTAGAAAATCGTCCGGTTCTTCGTGGCCATGTTTCGTCTCTAATTGAATTGGGTGTACTAGAGCCGATTTTAGCTAATCTCTTCCTCCGTATATCCGGTATGGATAACTGTTGCTATGGGGTCGCTAAAATCCCAGGTCAGTTTGTTGCCGCAGTTTGGACATGTGGTTGAGTGTTCCCAATCCTGCGGTTCAGGTATGGCCGAAGGGTTTTCCCAATGTGGCCATGCAGAAAAACCAGAAGTGCCAGGGGGCCACCAATCCAACCCAACAAAGGAAGGACACACCCATTATGGCAAGCATCACCCCATACAAAACAACGACAGGCCGCAAATGGCGCGTCCAATACCGAGACCCCACCGGAAAAGGCCGCACCAAACAAGGCTTCGCAAGAAAATCAGACGCCCAAGCCTGGGCCGCGAAAAACACCACCGCCATGGGAGACGGTGACTGGATCGCCCCCGAACTCGGCACCACCACCATCAACGACCTCGCCAACACATGGAAACAATCCTGGGCGCACCTCAAACCCGCCACCAAAAGCATCAACGAATCAACATGGCGCATCCACGTCGAACCCATGTGGGGCGACCGCCAAATCAAAACCATCCGCCAATCCGAGATACAGGTATGGCTCGGCACCATCAAAAAACACACCTCCGGCAAACACCCCGAACCAACCAACGAACCAGCATCCCCAACCACCGTACGCAACTGCCACATGGTCCTCGCCCAAATACTGGACCTGGCAGTACAAGACCGCATGATCCCATCAAACCCGGCGCGTGGGGTGAAACTCCCCAAAAAGAACCCCGGCATAAAGGTGTACCTCACCCCAGGCCAGCTACAAGCCCTTGTGCGTGAATGCGGCGACATGGGTGACCTCATAGCCCTACTCGGCACCTCCGGGCTACGCTACGGCGAAGCCACCGCCCTGCGCGTCGGCGACATCGACTTCCTACGCCGCCGCATACGCGTCGAACGCAACGCCCGCCACACCACGGCCGGCCCTATCTACGGCACCCCAAAAACCGGCGAGCAACGCACCGTAGCGATCACCGAGTGGGTTGCCGGTCTGCTTGAGAAGCGCACGCGCGGCAAAACGAAAGACGCCCTGCTGTGGACCGCAACCAACGGCGGGCCACTGCGACCCCTGGGCCACACATCATTCTTCGCGCACGCAGTGAAACGCTGCCAAGGCAAGGACACGTCGTTCCCGTCGAAGCTCACCCCACACGGGCTACGCCACGTCGCCGCCGGGCTCATGGTTGGTTCCGGGGCGAGCGTGAAGGTCGTACAACGACAATTGGGCCACGCTTCGGCAGCAATGACACTCAACGTTTACGCTGATTTGTTTGATGGTGACTTGGATGTCGTGGCGGAACGACGACTCGACGACACTTTTTCAAAATGTCGTGGAAATGTCGTGGCGACGTGAAAAAGGCCCTCCCCGATTCCTCGGGGCTTAAGGGACATTTTGTGTGTATAAATCTATCTGGTTTCCTGGGATGACCTCGGCCAACAACCAGATATGGTTT